>DASRVG010000001.1:0-11611 GCA_035655175.1 Clostridia bacterium
GGCGTACAGTCGGATACGGCTATAAGCACCCTAATAGAAAAAAGACTCATCCAGGAGGTTGACAGGCTGGATACCGTAGGAAGACCGATATTGTATGGAACCACCATTGATTTTTTGAAATACTTCGGACTAAGCAGTGTCAAGGATCTGCCGGACATTTTGGAGAAGCAAATATCATACCTTGATGAAAATACACGGTAACGTGTATTTTTTTTTCATTTAAGGCAAGATAAATCGAAGAGGAGTATTCTTGGAGGTAATAATGGATGGGTACGGGATGGGCGGTTCTGACTATACTGTTTCTTTTAATTATTGTGCTCATATCAAGAATTAATATAAGGGTAACCGGTAGAGATGACGAATTCATAATAATTGTTTCCGCCCTGTACGGCTTGGTTAAAGTAAAAAACGAGTTAAACCTGCTTGAACTGCTTATTAACGGGCTGGCCGGGCTGAATAAAAGAGGGGAGCCGGCGCCGACGGTCAAGGGAGCGATGAAGGAGTTGGGATATTTCAAATACGCCGAAAAAGCCCTTTACAATTATAGAGAATACAGCGTGAAAGCCAAACGTTATAAAAATGTGGTTAAATACTTAAAACGAAAAGTTTGTATAAAAAGACTCAAATGGCACACCGTCCTGGGTACCGGTGACGCCGCCGTAACGGGGATTGCCATTGGTTTTTCATGGCATATAAAAACCATTGTTTCCACGCTGCTTGCCATGGGATTTAAATTAAGGGAACTTCCCGATTTAGGAATATCGCCCTGCTTTGCCGGACCGGCGTTTGAAACCAACTTTAACTGCATATTAAGCATTAGAATCGGTCATGCTATTACTGCGGCAATGCTCTATTTATTAACAGCTAAAAAAAAGGACGGTGATGCAGTTGAGCGAGCATCCGATTGAGGCCCTTATGAAAACCACCATGGAAAACATCAAGCAAATGGTTGACGTAAATACAATAGTAGGTGATGCCGTAGAAACTGTGGACGGAACGGTAATCATCCCCATTTCAAGGGTTGCCTTCGGGTTTGCATCCGGCGGGGGAGAATACCAGGTGCAAGAGGCAAATGACAAGGGGGGCCAGGGCGGCGGAAAAATGCCCTTTGCCGGCGGTGCCGGTGCGGGTGTTTCGGTGCAGCCGGTTGCGTTTATGGTGGTGGGCAAGGAACACATAAAACTGCTGCCGGCAAACAGCAGCGGTATGATTGAAAGGATAATAGAGATGACACCGCAGGTTATTGACGAGATACACGGGGTTGTAAAAAAAATGCGTACGGGTCCGGGTCGGGTTGAAGACGCCGAAATTGGCATTGAATATTAGCGGGCTTCATAAAGGACGGGCCTTAATCAAGCGGCAAAACAAACGGGGAGGCAGCATGATAAGAAGGCTTGGGATATTTGCGGCAGTCTTTATGATTGCGGCCGGAATGCTTATGCCGTCGGTCTGCGTGGGGCAGGAGCTTTGCCCTGAATCGAAGGCTGTCGTACTGATAGACGTTGCTTCGGGAAGGATTCTTTATCAAAAGAATATGGAGCAGCAGCTTCCGATGGCAAGCACTACCAAAATAATGACCGCCATAACGGCTATCGAGGAAGGCAATCTGCAAGATACGGTCACAGCCAGCCTTAGGGCACAGAACACCGGCGGTTCGTCCATTTACCTGCAGGCCGGAGAAAGGCTTACGCTGGAAGAGCTGCTGTACGGCCTTATGCTGCAGTCGGGCAACGACGCGGCGGTGGCTATTGCAGAGCATATTGCAGGAAGCTGCGAGGAATTTGCGCGCCTTATGAATAAAAAAGCAGCCGGCCTTGGGGCTGTGAACTCCAACTTTGTAAACCCCCACGGCCTGGACGCCCCGGGACATTATACCACGGCGGAGGATTTGGCCATAATAACCGCCCATGCTTTGAAAAACCCGGAGTTTAAAAAGATAGTTGCAACAAAGCAGAAAAAAATTCCCTGGTGGGGCAGGGACTATTCAAGGGTGCTGAAAAACAAGAACAAAATCCTATGGCAGTTGGAAGGTGGGGACGGTGTAAAGACTGGGTTTACAAAAAAAGCAGGGAGGTGCCTTGTGGCCTCTGCCACAAGGGGCGACTGGCAGCTGGCTTCTGTGGTGCTAAACTGCGGCCCCATGTGGGAGGAATCCAAGGCCCTGCTGGAATACGGGTTTGAAAACTACAAGCCGGTTATATTTTACGAAAAGGGGCAGTTTGTAAAGACCATTGCCGTCAAAAAGGGCAAAGAGGAAAGGGTGAGACTGGTCTCGGACAGGGCCGTAATGGTTCCTTTAACGGCCGAAGAGCGGGAAAGGGTTGTGCTGGTGGAGGATTCCGAGGACTGCCTGCATGCGCCGGTAATGGAAGGCCAGGTAGCGGGCAGTGTGAAAGTTTTACTGGACGGCGAAATTATTATGTATGCAAACTTGGTATGCCAAAAGGAGGTCAAGGAAAGGAGCATAAGACGCGTAATACCCGAAATACTTAAAGCATTGATTGGGTGAACAAAACCCCCGGCGGGAAAGTCCCGCCGGGGGTTTTTATGTTTCCCTTTACCATTTCGCCCGCGGTGCAGGCGGCACGTATACTTTGCGCCTTTCAAGTGTTTATGTTTTATATTTTGACAATGGAATCGGTTAAGTATCCTGAAAAAATATAGGAACCAAATATTATCGCCAAAAATATTTTGGTATTAGGGTTTGCTGTGGCTCCTATGGTTTGCTGCATGGGGGCCATCTATTGTTGTTGGGGGGTGTAATTTTGATCGGCAGAAAACTGGAATGTATAGATGCGGGCAGCGAATACTGTCCGTGCTTTCTGGCGGAAGCGAATGAATGTATAACCTGTTCCCACCTTCAAGGCAAAGAATTCTGTGACTGCAACTGGCGCGGGGTTTGTATATACCAGGAATACGTGTGGGCGGGCAATAGGAAGAAAGGGGTACGCGGCAGTTATCCTGCAGCGGTGGTGGAAAAAAGGGATGTATCGCAAAACACTTTTGTTTATAAGCTGCGGGTTACTAAAACTCTGGCAAGGCAGCTGGATAGCCCGGGGGCATATGTGTTCATGCGGGACAAGGAAAAACCAAGCTTTTTTGACGTTCCAATGTCGGTGATGGCCGTAGATGCCGTAAAGGGGGAAATCCAAGTGGCGCTCCAGGTCCAGGGGGCAAAGACAAAGGCGTTGGCGGAGCCTGAAAAGGGCATAATTATCCGCGGCCCCTACTGGAATGGAATACTGGGCCAAAGGTATCTAAAAGGCGTAAAAAACGGGAACTGCCTCGTCATAGCAAGGGGTATAGGGCAGGCCCCTGCCGCCAAGGTGGCGGGTTATTTAGTTAGAAGCGGCAACAAGGTCAGGGTGATAGTTGACCCGGGCAAGGTGGGTGCCGTTTTTATAGGCGACCTTATAAAGGACCTTCCCTGCGAGGTTGAAGAACTGGACCTGAATTCCAGGCAGGGGATTAAAGTGGTTAAAAGGTACCTGAAAAATGAAAACCATGACCTGGTATTCAGCGGTGGTTCGGATAAACAGCATTTGCACATCATCAAAGAAATAGATAAATTGGCGCAAAAACCCTTCATAGTGGTGACAAACAATAATGAGATTTGCTGCGGCGAAGGCATTTGCGGAAGCTGCTCCACCCGCATAGACAGCGGCGTCAGGGTAAAAGCGTGTAAAGTGCAGCTGGATGTACGCAGGGTTATTGAAAGGAGGATACTAAATGGTTAATATAGTGATTATAGGCGGAGGCTGGGCAGGTTGTGCCGCCGCACTGGCAGCAAAGCAGGCGGGAGCACAGGTCCTGCTGCTGGAAAAGACGGATATGCTTTTGGGCCTCGGGAACGTGGGCGGTATCATGCGCAACAATGGCAGGTACACCGCCGCCGAGGAAATGATAAACTTAGGTGCCGGCAAGCTGTTTGACATTACCGACAGGGCAGCCCGTCATACCATGGTGGAATTTCCTGGACACAGCCATGCATCGCTTTACGATGTAACAAAGGTGGAGCCCATGGTAAGAAGGCTTCTTAGGGAGATGGGCGTAGAGATTAGGTTTATGGCCAGGGCGATAGACGTAATTAAGAAAGGTAATTCAATAAAAGGTATCCTGATGGCGGACGATACGGTAATAGAGGGGGACGTGTTTATTGAAACCACCGGCTCCACCGGGCCGATGGGGAACTGCCTGAAATACGGTAACGGCTGTGCCATGTGCATATTGAGATGCCCGTCCTTTGGTCCCAGAACCAGTATTAGCCAAAGGGCCGGGGTGGAGGACATCCTGGGGCAGAGAGGGGACGAATGCTATGGGGCCTTCAGCGGGTCCTGCAAGTTAAACAAGGATTCCTTAAGCGACGAAATACGGGAAAAGCTTGACCGGGATGGAGTGGCGGTACTGAAAGTACCGGCCGAGGATATCAAGATGGAAAAGCTGTCGGTGAAAGTTTGCCAGCAGTATGCGCTTAGGGAATACGCGGAAAATGTTGTGCTGCTTGACACGGGCCATGCCAAGCTGATGACGTCTTATTATCCCCTTGAAGACCTAAGAAAAATACCCGGACTGGAAAACGCCCGGTACGAGGACCCCTACTCGGGGGGGAAAGGAAACTCGGTCAGGTACCTGTCCATGGCACCCAGGAACAATTCAATGAAGGTTGACGGGTTGGAGAACCTGCTGTGCGGCGGAGAAAAGTCAGGGCTTTTTGTAGGGCATACCGAGGCCATTACCACCGGCAGCCTGGCCGGGCACAACAGCGTAAGATTGGCCCTGGGCATGCCCCTCCTGGAACTTCCGAGAAACCTGGTGACAGGGGATATTATTGCCTATGCAAATGAACAGATAAAACACAAGGACGGGCTCAAAAAAAGGTACACCTTTGCAGGGGCAGAGTACTTCGAACGAATGAAGGAGAGAAAAATGTATACCATTGATAAAAAAGAAATAGAGCGCAGGGTGAGCCGTATGGACTTGACAGATATTTTCAACGAGAAACTGGTATAATAAACAGGGGTTTAACAAAGGATGAGGGGAGGGCTTCGATTGGAAAGGCTGCAAAAGTACATGGCCTCCTGCGGAGTTGCATCACGCCGGAAGTGCGAGGAAATCATAGCGGAGGGACGGGTACAGGTTAACGGTGTAACGGTGTGGGAGGCCGGTCTGAAGATTCGGCCTCGTAAAGACAGGGTAACGGTTGACGGAAGAGAAATCATTCCGGCAAACAAGCCGGTCTATATAATGCTGAACAAGCCGGCAGGGTATGTGTCCACTGCAAGGGACCAGTTCAAGAGGCCAACGGTTTTGGACTTGGTTAGGGGTGTGGAAGGGAGGATATACCCCGTAGGAAGGCTTGATTATGACAGTGAGGGACTAATACTTCTTACCAACGACGGTGATTTTGCCTACGGACTAACACACCCCAGGCACCGGGTGGACAAGACCTATATGGTCGAAGTGCTGGGCAGGCCAAGCCGCAAGGAAATAGAAAGAATCAGAAAAGGGGTTGAAATAGACAGGCGTATGACATCACCGGCAGATATACGCATTGAAAGCATCCGGGGGAATAAAACCACATTCAGGGTGGTGATACATGAGGGAAGAAACAGGCAGGTGCGCAGAATGTTCGAAGCGATAGGGCATGCCGTTGTATCGCTGAAAAGGACAGGTATCGGAAAATTACAGCTGGGCACGCTGGCGCCGGGTAAGTGGAGATTCCTGGAGGACCGGGAAGTGAAAGACCTGTATAAAGAGATTGAAGATAAGTGACAATGCTGGTAAAATAACTATGCATGGGAAAGCAAAATAGTGTTTTGGCCGTCAAAAGCCGAAGCAGAATGGAGTGAAGCAGGTGATACATATAAGAAAGGCGCTGCCGCAGGACAAGGCGGAAGTCTTTATTAAAAAGGGGCTGCTCCGGAAGGGAAGAGACGACCTAGTTATGGTGGTCCTGGAAGATGAAAGCCTAATTGGATGCGGCAGCATGGAAATAGAAGGGACACTGGGAATTCTTAATTCGATTTATGTTTCCGAACAAAACAGGAATCGGGGTATAGGTTATGGCCTGTTGAGGAGCCTCATGTATTCAGCACAAAAAATCGGCGCTGAATGGGTGGAGGCACCGCTTGACGAAAAATGCTACGACTTCCTGGTTAAATCGGGTTTCATGAAAGCGGATGACAAACCGCAGATGCTTAGAATAAACATTGAAGAAGCTTTCAGTACTTGCTGCTGCAGCGGGGATAAAGGCTGCGGAGAAGGCCACTGAAGGCGCTTAAAATATACATAGGGAGTTGAGTTGAATGGACCTTTGGATAACAGAATACCAGACCAAGAACCAAAAAATAAGCTGCAGGGTTAAAGAAACCCTTCATGTCGAAAGAAGCAAGTACCAGGAAATAGTACTTGTGGATACCGACGAGTACGGCAGGATGCTGATTCTGGACGGTGCAATACAGACCACTGTGCAGGACGAGTTTGTTTACCATGAAATGATATCCCACGTGCCGCTGTTTACGCACCCAAATCCCAGAAAGGCTGCCGTCATAGGCGGCGGCGACGGGGGAACCATAAGGGAAATCTTAAAGCATAAAAGCGTGGACAAGGCTTATCTTGTAGAAATTGACCAAAGGGTGGTAGAATTATCCAGGCGTTTTCTGCCCGAGATAAGCATTGCCCTGGGGGATGAAAGGGCGAAAGTTTGCATAGAGGACGGTATAGAGTTTGTGAAAAACCGAAAAAACGAGTTTGACGTGATAATAGTGGATTCAACCGACCCGGTGGGTCCCGCCGTCGGGCTGTTCGCTAAGGACTTCTACCGTTCCATCCACGATGCCCTAAGTGAGGACGGCATATTTGTAGCACAGACCGAATCGCCCTTTTTCAATAAAAAGCTAATAAGTTCCGTATTCAGGGACATAAAATCGGTTTTCCCAATAGCCAGGCTGTACTTGTGCTATGTCCCGACCTACCCGGGCGGGCTGTGGGGTTTTACAATCGGTTCCAAAAAATACGACCCGATGGAAGTTCAGGAGGTCATAACCGATGGGATGGGCTGCAAATATTACAGCCGGGAAGTGCATAAAGCGGCTTTTGTTTTGCCGCCCTTTGTAAAGGAGCTGTTGGAGTAGGTGAGATTATGCAAAATCTAAGAGTAGGTCCGGGAGCCCATGGAAGCTTCCTGGGAAGCAGGGGGAACTATTCTTGCGCCGATGCGGTAATAATAGGTGCGCCAATGGATTATACCGTAAGCTTCCGGCCCGGGTCCAGGATGGGCCCCGGTATAATTCGGGAAATGTCATTGGTTCTTGAAACTTATAGTCCGTATTTAGACGGGGATCTGGAAGATGTCGCCCTTTTCGACCATGGTGACCTGGAACTTGTGTTTGGAAACGCCAAAAAGTCGCTGGAAATAATATATGATGCGGCAGAGCAGGTGTTTGCCGACGAAAAACTGCCTATATTCCTTGGGGGGGAGCACCTTATCAGTCTTCCCGTAATTAAAGCCGCCTACAATAAATACGGCAGCGAATTGGTGCTGATTCATTTTGACGCCCATACCGACCTGAGGGAAGAATACATGGAGGAGCGTCTGTCCCATGCTACAGTAATCAGAAGGTGCATGGACTTTATGGAGGGGAGCAGCATATACCAGTTTGGCATCCGTTCGGGACTTGGTGAGGAATTCCGGCTGGGTAGGCAAAGGACCAATTTCTACCCCTTTCAAGTTACGGGGCCGCTGGAGATGGCTGTTAAAGAAATAGGGGACAGGCCCTTGTATGTAACCCTGGATATTGACGTGGTGGACCCGGCCTATGCCCCCGGAACAGGAACTCCCGAACCCGGGGGGTGCACTTCAACGGAAATCCTGCAGGCGGCACACCTTTTTGGGGGCTGTAACCTAATAGGGATGGACATTGTGGAGGTAATGGGATACGGGGACCCGGCGGGAATAACCGGGGTGCTTGCGGCGAAGATTCTCAGGGAAGTTCTAATTGCCGTCTCAAAGGATAAGAGGAGATAATAATGGGCCTTAAGGTTGTGGACCTTGTAAAGAGCATTGTGGCGAGCGTTGTGTCAGAGGGGGACACCGTTGTTGATGCGACGGTGGGCAACGGGAACGATACCCTTTTCCTGGCGCGCCTGGTGGGGGAAAAGGGCAGGGTATACGGCTTTGACATACAGCAGGGAGCCATTAACAATACTGGAGAGCTTCTAAAGGCCCTGGGGCTTCAAAACAGGGTAAAACTTATACGTGATGGCCATGAGAATATGGATGAACATGTAACCGGCGATGTGAAGGCGGTAATTTTCAACTTGGGATACCTGCCCGGAGGAAACCGAGAGATAACCACCCTTCCGCATACAACCATTACCGCAGTGAAAAAGTCCCTTCAGCTTCTTCAGCCCGGCGGTATTATTGCGATAGCGGCGTACCGGGGGCATCAATCGGGTAAAAAGGAAGAGGCTCTATTGGGGGAATACCTCTCTGGATTGGACGCTTCCACCTTTTTATCGGTATCGTTGCAGGCTGTTAACCAGGGTAACAACCCGCCGGTGCTGTGGGCAGTACAGAAAAAAGAGGTCCTTGTCCAACGGATTACTACCGAATATTACAATAGTAATCAGCTTTGATATGTTATATAATGGTATTAACGGTTGATACACAATGCAGCCCATAGTAATGGTACATGCATATTACGCCTTCGGGGCTGCATAAGTATAAATAAAAAAAGGAGGGAAAGAGTTGAAAAAATTACAACTTACAACCAAAATACTAATCGGTCTTATCGCTGGTATTGTTGTAGGTCTACTGCTTGGCGGCAACCCCGAAATAGCCGTTGAGTACATCAAGCCCTTTGGGGACCTGTTCCTTAGGATGATAAAAATGCTCATCGTCCCGTTGGTACTGTCATCCCTGGTAGTGGGGGCGGCCAGCATGGGAGATGTGGGAAAGCTTGGCAGGATAGGCGGGAAGACTATAGCCTACTATTTGGTAACCACTGCAATAGCTGTTGTTATTGGACTTATACTTGGTAATGTAATTAATCCCGGTGCCGGCCTAAGCATCCCGGTGGATGCAAGCGTGCAGGCGGCGGAGACGCCCAAGATTGCTACAACCCTTCTTAACATAATTCCCGACAATGCACTGTCTGCACTGGTGTCCGCAAACATGCTCCAGACAATCGCCTTTGCGCTGTTCCTGGGCATTGGGATCACCCTTGTGGGGGAAAAGGGCAAACCCTTCCTGGACTTCTTTGAAAGCATGGCGGAAGTAATGTATAAAATCGTTGGCATAGTAATGTCGTATGCTCCTATAGGTGTTTTTGCATTAATTACCCCGGTTGTGGCGCAAAACGGCCCCGCTGTACTGCTGCCTCTTTTGAAGGTAATCATAGCGGTATACCTAGGATGCGCGCTCCATGCTATAATAGTATACTCCGGAGCGGTGAAAATTTTTGCTAAGATGAATCCTTTGACCTTCTTTAAAGGTGCAGCTCCGGCTTCGGTGGTTGCCTTTACTACCTGCAGCAGCTCGGGTACACTGCCGGTGACCATAAAGAGCACAAGGGACAACCTGGGAGTGCCGGAGAGTATATCCAGCTTTGTACTGCCGCTTGGAGCCACAATAAACATGGACGGAACCGCTTTATACCAGGGTGTGTGCGCTTTATTCGTGGCCCAGGTTTACGGCCTTGAGCTTAGCATAGCCCAGCAGCTGACAATAATCCTTACGGCAACCCTTGCCTCAATAGGCACAGCAGGAGTACCGGGAGCAGGCTTCGTTATGCTTACAATGGTATTGACCGCTGTCGGACTGCCGTTGGAGGGCTCGGCTCTGGTAGGAGGTATCGACAGGGTGCTGGATATGGCAAGGACCTGCATCAACGTTACCGGCGATATGGCTGGTTCTGTAGTAATAGCAGCTTCCGAGGGCGAACTCAGGGATCCAAAGGAATTGGAAGAAGCTAAAGGAGCATAAACAGGAAGGTAAAAAATCTAGAACATTAAAGAATCCCGATTTATTTCGGGATTCTTTAATATACGGAGGGATAACAATGACAAAAACAATAGGCGTATTAGGGGGAATGGGACCCCAGGCAACGGTGGACTTTTTCCAGAAGATTCTTGACAACACAAGGGCGGAGAGGGACCAGGACCATATACACGTTATTATTGACAATAATCCTCAAACCCCCGATAGGACGGCGTTTTTGTTGGGGAAGGGGGAAAGCCCGCTGAAAAGCCTTGTGAATTCTGCGGTAAAGCTGCAGCTTATGGGGGCGGACCTTCTGGCCATGCCCTGCAATACCGCCCATTACTTTTACGATGAAATAGTAAAGTTTGTAGATATTCCTTTTATAAACATGATAGATGAGGTGGCGGCCGGCATACGGGCCAAGAATCCCACTGCAGAACGGGTAGGCCTTTTGGCCACAAAGGGAGTCTACAGCATGGGCCTTTATAGCCGCTACTTAAAAAAATACGGCATAGAGGCTGTTGTTCCATCCGAAGAGGGTATAGAGATTGTTGGCAAGACCATATATGCCATCAAGAAGGATTTAAGCGTAGTGGACCCTGCGGGGATTAACGGCATAATAGAGGACATGCGGACAGAGGGGGTTGATACCATTATCCTTGGCTGCACCGAGCTGCCCCTTATTGTTAACAAATATCCAAAAGGACCGGATTATGTAGATTCAACTGCGGTGCTGGCAAAAAGGGCGGTGGAGATGGCTGTTGACTTAGTGTAAAATTACTATGGGGGAAAAATAGTATGTACTAATAAGCATAGTCCGTTTCGGTCAAAAAACCAGCAGCGTTTATGCAGCGAAAGCCACTTGATATGGGGCGGCACCCTCTGGTAGAATGCTGCAGGCGGAAATATCCTACTGCAACTAACCTATGGGTTTTTTCCGCCTAAAAAAGGGTGTCCAGAGGGTGCAGGGGTCACCATGTCAAGTGGACCGTGGAATAAAGCGATACGAAGAAAAGCAGTACATATTATTAAAAAACGAAAAATTAAAGATAAGAGTATCTCCTCTGTGATATCATGTAGTTGACAAGCACCACGAAACCACAGAAAAGGAGACACTCTTATGCAACTAATTATACAGGAAATCGTACAAAAAATCAGCAGTAGTTTTGAAAAGGAATTAAAAGGTCTTATGGTAGAGGGTAGGGATATCTCTGAATTCATTCTTGCCACAAGGAAGACGTTGGACGAAGTAGGTGCAAGCCTAGTAGCTGAAGCCTTAGAAACGATGGACGAAGCGTATAGGAACAGTAAGGATAGGAAACGGTGCTGGGAAGTAAAAGAAAAAGCTGCTAAAAAGACCCTTACTACGATATTTGGCGAAGTCAGGTATGAAAGAACATATTACAAGAATAAGAAGACAGGTAAATACAGCTACTTGTCAGATGAAGCGGTGGGTATAAAAGCCCACGATAAAATGGATGCTTCATTAAAGGCAAAACTAATAAATGAAGCTATATATATGCCCTATAGCAAAAGTGCAAAGGAAGCAGCTGAAGCTGTAGATCTTACATCACAAACAGTGATGAACAGTATCCGTGAGCTTGGCAGTATAGAGAATGATGCGGTAGA
>DASRVG010000002.1:0-3299 GCA_035655175.1 Clostridia bacterium
GTGCTGTGTGCGCTGGGTTATTCAGGGGCGAACTTTGACGTAGGCAGCGTTGATATGCATTTTGCAAGCAAAATGGGCATCATTCAGCTGGTAAAGGACGGTGAAGGGCTTGACTTTGACGAGGCCAAAGCGGCTGCGATACTTGGCGAAACCGACATTGAAATATTGGTGGACTTAAAGAACGGCCGGCACAATGCCAGCGCCTGGGGCTGTGACCTGTCCTACGACTATGTGAAGATAAACGGAAGCTACAGGACCTGATGGGGGAGGAGATAAAATGATAAACGGCTGGCAGCAGAAGGCGGCGGTGCTGGTGGAGGCGTTGCCCTATATAAAGAGGTTTTACGGCAAGAAGGTTGTGATAAAATACGGCGGCAATGCCATGGTGAAGGCAGAGTATAAGGAAGCCATAATGAAGGACATAGTCCTTATGAAATACGTGGGCATGAAACCGATAGTGGTCCACGGCGGAGGTCCTGCCATAAATGAAATGCTTGAAAGGGTGGGCAAAAAAAGCAGCTTTGTAAATGGTCTTCGTATAACCGATGAGGAGACCATGGAAATAGCCCAGATGGTACTGGCCGGCAAGGTTAACAAGGAGATAGTAACCCTTTTAAACGGGCACGGTGCTAAGGCGGTGGGTCTTTGCGGCAAGGATTCCAGCCTTTTGCGGGTGGAAAAACAGTATGCGATGATAAAGGACGATGCCGGCTGTACCACAAGGGTGGACATTGGCCTTGTGGGCAGTGTAAAGGAATTGGATACCGAAATACTGGACGTTTTAACGGACAGAGGGTTTATACCGGTTATAGCACCTATAGGTACCGGTCCCGGCGGGCAAAGCTATAACGTAAACGCCGACTATGCCGCGGGGGCCATCGCCGGGGCCCTTAAGGCGGATAAGCTGGTCCTTGTAACCGACGTGGAGGGCATAATGGACAGCCGCGGCGGGGAAGAAAAGTTGATATCCTCCGTTAACCGGCAGGAGGCGGCTCGGCTTATGGAGGAAAGGGTGATTACCGGGGGAATGATACCCAAGGTGCAGTGCTGCCTGGGGGCCCTTGAAAAGGGCGTTGAGAGGGTACATATAATAAACGGCACGGTGATGCATTCGCTTCTTTTGGAGATATTCACCGAAAGCGGAATAGGTACCATGATAGAGAATTAAAAGGGGAGGAATATTAATGAACAATGCACAGATAACGGCAAAGGGAGACGCCTTTGTAATGAACACCTATAAGAGGATACCGGTGGCCTTCGTTAAGGGGGAAGGGTGCTGGCTGTGGGACGCCGACGGCAACAAATACTTGGACTTTTTAAGCGGCCTTGCGGTAAATTGCCTGGGGTACAATAGCCCGGTCATGGTTAAAGCCATATCCGAGCAGGCGGCAAAGGTAATGCACACCTCCAACCTGTACTGGGTAGGGCCGCAGGTGGATCTGGCGGAGGTTTTGGTCAAACAAAGCGGCCTGGGCAAAGCCTTCTTTTGCAACAGCGGTGCCGAGGCCAATGAAGCGGCTATAAAACTGGCAAGGAAGTATGCCAAGGCAAAAATGGGGGAAGACAAATACGAAGTTATTACCTTTACAAATTCGTTTCATGGCAGGACCCTTGCCACACTGGCCGCTACCGGCCAGACCAAATACCAGAAGGGCTTTGAGCCGCTGCCGGAAGGGTTTGGGTATGCCAAATTTGATGATTTAGAGGACTTAGAGAGCAAGATTAAGCCGGAAACTTGCGCCGTAATGCTGGAGCCCATCCAGGGTGAGGGCGGCATAAACGTGCCATCGGAGGAATTCCTTAAAGGGGTAAGGGACCTTTGCGACCAAAAAGGACTCTTGTTAATATTTGACGAGGTACAGTGCGGCATAGGGAGGACCGGGAAGTTTTTTGCCCACCAGAACTTTGGCGTTAAGCCGGATATTTTGACGCTGGCAAAATCGCTGGCCGGGGGCTTCCCGATAGGGGCTATGGTTGCAAGCGATGAGGCCGCGACCGGTTTTGGCCCCGGTGACCATGCCGCCACGTTCGGGGGTAGTCACCTGGCGTGCAGCACCGCCCTTGCGGTGGTTAGTCAAATACTGCAAAACAATATGATGGAGCAAAATGCCAAAATGGGTGCCTATCTTATGGGCAAATTTGAAGAACTAAAAGAAAAACACCCCTTTATAAAGGAAGTAAGGGGTATGGGGCTTATGATAGGAATACAGCTGGAAGCCGACGGAAACTGGGTGCTGGACCAGTGTCAAAAGGAAGGGCTAATAATTAACTGCGTGGGCGGGAAGGTGCTGAGGCTGTTGCCGCCCTATATAATAACCAAGGAGGAGGCGGACCTGGCGGTGGGCATCCTGGACAGTGTCCTTGCAAATCTCTAGGACGGCGTTACATCAATACACTGAAAAACTACGCTTTTTTGATTGTCATTCTGAACGTAGTGAAGAATCTTATGTTTTCAATAACAAAAAGATCCTTCGCTATTGCTCAGGATGACAGAAATGTTTTTTTTCAGCAGCCTCCATAATGCCGTTTACCTATGGGGATATACCGCAGCAAGGAACTCAATGGGGACATACCTTGGCCGTAGAGGAATACCCGCAGTAAAGGTGTGTCGCCTTACCTTAATCAAGCGGTGTGTCCCCTTACCTTTTTATAGCCGATATATATGAGCACCACTGCGGCAACAAAGAGTATAACCGGCCCCAGCAGGTACATAAGGAACAGGAATCCATAGGTGACCTTTATGGTTGCAAGTAAGAAGGCCACACCGGGCAGGGCTGCAAGGCCGGTGACAAAGGCCTTTTTGCTGTACCTCCTGGATAAGGGCACCGCCATAAGCAGAAGTGCTGTTACCAGGAATACCACCGTATTGTGTTTCTTTAGGTTGTTGGTACCGAATATTAATCCCTTGGTATCGGTATAGGAAAAGGTCCATTCACTGTCAGGCACGCCGTCAAGGGCTGCCGTAAAGGTATGATTATTTTCCTTTTCCAAGGGTATGTTTGAATAAATCGCCGTACTGCTTCCTACGGGGAATTCAATCCGTAAGTTTACCTTTGCACTTCCGTCCCAGAACCTTGCCGGGGTGAGGTAATAAAGCTGTGTGTGCACGGCGTTTATTACGTCCTGGTACCGGTAATACCCGCTCCGACTGTTATAGGCTATCCTTATATCGGTTGGTTTGCCCGCCTTTAAGTATACCGGGAATGTGGCCCCGGAAAAGGCATCGCGGTGAGGGCTCCAAGTGCCGCCGCGGCTTATGTCAAGGGGCACCTCGCTTACCGGGTCAATAATCTCTTCCG
>DASRVG010000003.1:0-5641 GCA_035655175.1 Clostridia bacterium
TATTACATAGGCGTTACAGCAATATTACAGGGGCATTAAATTTACATAATTGGACTAAATTCAGCAAAAAATAGGGGATTTTTATGGTATAATAAGTCGAAAACATACGGTCAGGTATCAGGCACCAAACGGAGATTACACTGTATCATTTCACATCAGGGGGTTATCAAGTTGAAGAAGGCGGCAGCATTTATCCTGGTTTTGGCAATCCTCATGTCGGGTACCAGTGCGTACGCGATGAAGGAACAGCAGCTTATTCTACATATGGACGGCAAACAGATTACATATAAGGCTCCACCGGTTACGATAAAACTGAATGGAAAAGTACTGAACTCTGATGTCCCCGCGGTAATCATAGACGACAGGACACTGGTACCCATAAGGGTAATAACCGAGAGCACCGGTGCCGATGTGCAGTGGGACGGGCAGAACCAAGAAGTAACGATAAACACCGGTGACAAGAGGGTAAAGCTGAAGATAAACAGCAGCGAGATGGATATAAACGGTAAAAAGGTAACCCTGGAGGTTCCCGCCAAGCTCATTAACGATAGGACCATGGTCCCGGTCAGGGCGGTAACCGAGGTGCTGGGGCTTGAGGTGGGATGGGACAACTCAACATACACGGTGCTCCTTACTTCGCCGGGGGCCAGCATACTGGGCCTTGAATACGACAGCAAAAAGGACGCGGTGGTGCTTAAGACCACCGGCAGCGTCATGCACCGGGCAATGTTTCTCCAGGAGCCGGACAGGCTGGTCATAGACTTTTTGAATACCGTATTTCGGTCGGATACAAACAGGATAGAAATAGGCAAGGGCAACATAATAAGGGTGAGGGCATCACAGTTCGAGGTAAACCCGAACATCTCAAGGGTTGTGATAGACCTTCTAAGCCCCTCCGGGTACAGCATTGACTACGATGAAGAGCGAAAACAGATTGAGATTAGGACGGTAAATACGGTAAATGGAATATACTTCGATGACGAGGACAAGGACAGGAGAAAACTGGTGGTGGAAGCCACTTCAAGGCTTGACTTTGAAACCATGACCCTGCAAAAGCCGGACAGGATAGTGGTGGACATGTTCAACACAAGGCTGGGGGAATTGAAGGATAGTTCGGTTGTCATAGGAAGGGACGGCGTAAGGTCCATAAGGTTTTCGCAGTTCGAGGAAAACACCGTAAGGGCGGTGATAGAGCTTGACCACGCCCTGCAGTACAACGTGGAAAGCAGCGAAAAAGGGCTGGAGGTACTCATTGACGGCTTCCCGCTTTCGGCGATTGAATACGTCGGCACCGGCTGGAAAACCGGTATCCTTACGATAGATGCCAAGAAGAGGGTTAAATACGACGTAGAATACGACAAGGACGAAAAGACCATTACCATAGAAATACCCGACAGGGACGCCTTTATCGAGGAAGGGGAAGTGTACATCAACAACGGCGTTGTGGAAAGAATAGTATCAACACCATATGTTTCTTCCAAGAAAGCCGGTTTTATAGTGGTCTACCTCAAGGAAGACGCCAGGTACAAGGTAGCTTCATCGGAAAGGGCCCGGGAAATAGTGCTGGAGTTGTCGGCGGTACCCTCCCTTTACCAGGATACGCTTATAGTAATAGACCCCGGCCATGGAGGCGAGGACCCGGGGGCCAGCCGCAACGGAGTTAAGGAAAAGGATATTAACCTGGACGTGTCCCACCGGTTGAGGGCACTGCTGGAGGAACTGGGCTTCAGGACGCTGATGATAAGAGAGAAGGACAGCTTCGTGGACCTGTACGAGAGGGCGGGCATTGCCAATGCCGCCAATGCCGACCTGTATATAAGCGTGCACTCAAACGCCCACGAAACCGACAGTTCCATATACGGCGTGGAGACACTGTACTATCCGTCGGAAAAGAGCGAAACCGACAACAGGGACAACTACACGCTGGCAAAAATAATACAGCAGGCGCTGCTTACGGAATTAAAAACCATGGACAGGGGTATAATTTCCAGGCCGAACCTGGTGGTGACAAGGGAGACAAAGATGCCGGCGGTCATTGCCGAGCTTGGCTTCATTACAAACGGCCAGGAAAGGGCGCTGCTTCTTACCGAAGAGTACAGGCAGAGGTGCGCCCAGGCGCTGGCGAACGGAATAGTGCGTTATGTGAATGATATACTGCTGACCAATAACTAGGGATAATTACGCAAAAAGGCCGGAGCGATTTCATTCCCCGGCTTTTTTGGTGTTGACTTTATAAGCAGGAAATATTAGTATTTTCAATGAATATTAAATTATAAGACCATAATTTTTAATACTAATCCTATGGAGGCAATCATATGGGAGCTTTATTTAATTTTCTGTTTATATTCTTTGCCAGGGTCGTGGACGTGTCTCTGCTTACCGTCAGGATGCTGATGATAGTCAGGGGGAAAAAATACCTTGCAGCGGTCCTGGGGTTTTTTGAGGTAACCATTTACATTCTGGCTCTCGGCAGAGTTATGAGTTCACTGGATAATTGGGTAAACATACTGGCGTATTCCTCGGGTTTTGCCGTAGGCAACATCGTAGGAAGCATTATCGAAACCAAGATAGCAATAGGAACCATCATGGTGCGAATTGTCCCCAAAAAAGCATGTGACGAGGAACTGGCCGACAAGCTGCGAAGTATGGGCTTCGGGGTTACAATGATAGAGGGCATAGGCAAGGACGGGCCTGTCTGCATGCTGGATACCACGCTGAACAGGAAGGAACTGCCGGTGCTTATGGACTACCTGAAAAAGACCGACGCAGAGGCCTTTGTCACGGTAAGCGACGCCCGGGAGACCAGGGGCGGGTATATAATCAGGATCAAGAAAAAATAAAAGCTCATAGCGTCCATTCCTCCCTAATATATTTTATAACGGGGACATATAGGCGTCTCCCGGCACCGATCAAAGAAAATTGGGGAGGAATTAGGATGTATAAACGCATTTTAGCGGGAGCGATAATAATCTGCATGGCTTTCCTTGTGGTCGGCTGTGAAAACCCTGTCCGGATGCTGCTGGACTGGATAACCGGCGGGGAACAAGCCCCCGGGGAACCGGATACGCAGCCGCCGCAGCAGGAAGAAAGCGCCGATACGGTGTCGGATGTACGGATGAGGGACACCGTGCTGTATTACAGGGACAGCAAAGGATACCTTGTTCCCGTTTCGGTTGATATAGAGTGGGAAGAGGGCATAGCCAGGGCGGCGCTGGAAAGGTTGATATCCGACGACGAGCTGTCGGTGATGGCACAGGATACCGGGCTTTTTTCAGCCATCCCCGCCGGTACCCGGGTGCTGGGCCTTACAATCAGGGACGGGCTGGCCAAAGTGGACCTGTCGAAGGAGGCTATTGACTGCGCCTCGGCGGAGGAAGAGGAACTGATGATAAAATCTGTGGTTTATACTCTGACCGAGTTTAATACAGTGGACAGGGTACAGTTTATGGTTGAAGGGGAAGTGCCGGAAAGCCTTACATACGGGACCCGCACCGGAAGCCCAATATCCAGGGAAAATATAAACACGATAGGGAATGTTGGCGGTTCCAGCGTAACAGTATTTTTTCACAGGGTGAACGAGAAAGGCTACGAATACTTCGTGCCGGTTACGTTGGGTACAGGTACCGCCGGGTCCAGCATGGACGTGGCAATAAAGTGCCTGCTGGAGGGTCCGCCGGAGGGCAGCGGCCTGCAGTCAGCCATACCGGTGGATGTAAAAATCAATGGAATGGGAACAAAGAACGGTATTGCTTACCTGAACTTTGAGGATGGAATATTCGACTACGAAGGGAGCGACGCCGTGGGCGAGAGAATTGTAAAGGCCATTGCCCTTACCCTTAAGGAATACCCTGCGGTGACCGGGGTGGTGTTCCTGGTGGACGGGCAGCCGGCGGTACTGCCCACCGGTGTGATACTGGAAAGCGTTATTGATGTGCCGGTGTTTGCAAACCAGTACAAATAGGTATAAATTGTGATATTATATAAGAAACTAACCCAGACGGCCCGTCCAAAAGTGAGGCGGCGGGCCGCTATTGCGGGAGAAGGAGATGAATGGGCTTTGAGGATAGATGGAAGGCAGTTTGACGAGCTGAGGCCGGTAAGGATTACCAAGAATTTTACCAAGTACGGCGAAGGATCGGTGCTGATAGAAACCGGGGACACCAAGGTGCTGTGCACCGCGTCGGTGGAGGATAAGGTGCCCCAGTTCCTGAAGGGCTTGGGCCAGGGCTGGATTACTGCGGAGTACTCAATGCTGCCAAGGTCTACCGCTGTCAGGAAGGTGAGGGAAATAACCAAGGGGAGGCCGGAGGGCAGGACCCATGAAATCCAGAGGCTTATCGGCCGGTCCCTTAGGTCCGTGGTAAACTTGGACAAGCTGGGCGGCGAATACACCATATGGATAGACTGCGACGTGCTGCAGGCGGACGGCGGCACAAGAACCGCGTCCATAACCGGGTCCTACGTAGCGCTGGTCGATGCGCTGGGTTATATGAAAAAACAGGGAATCATAGGGGAAATACCGGTTACCGACCTGGTGGCGGCGGTCAGCGTTGGTATAGTGGACGGCGAGGTTCTGCTGGACCTGTGCTACGAGGAGGACAGCAGGGCGCAGGTGGATATGAACCTGGTGATGACCGGCTCCGGGAAAGTTGTGGAAATCCAGGGTACCGGTGAGGCCTTTCCTTTTTCACTGGACAAAATGTACAGGATGGTTGACCTGGCGGCGGCCGGTATAGGAAAGCTGGTGGAAGTACAGAAAAGGGCCCTGGAAGACGTACTGCCGGGAGGTTTGAGAAATGACGGAAAAGATAATGGTGGTGGCCAGCAGGAATAGAAAAAAGGCTGTCGAGATGATGGAACTCTTAAAGGACCTGGGCTGGAGGGTACTGTCCATGGATGAAGCGGGGGCGGACATTGAGATTGAGGAGGATGGGCTTAGCTTCGAGGAAAACTCCTATAAAAAAGCCTTTCAAGTGATGAAGGCTACCGGCAAGACCGCCATTGCGGACGATTCGGGGCTGGAGGTTTATGCCCTGGGGGGAAAGCCGGGAGTGTTTTCCGCCAGGTTTTCAGGCGAAGGTGCCACCGATGAAAGCAATAACCAAAAGCTTCTTGAAATGATGAAAGAAGTCCCCGAGGACGAGCGGGGAGCCAGGTTTGTATGCGCAGCGACGGTGGTGTTCCCCGACGAGACGTATTTTACCGTCACGGGTGAATGCGAAGGGCAAATACTGTTTGAGCCAAGGGGCACCGGCGGTTTTGGTTATGACCCGCTGTTTTTCGTCCCGGACCTTGGCAAAACCTTTGCGCAGCTGGACGCCGAGACTAAGAATTCCATAAGCCACAGGGCAAAAGCGTTTTTTAGGGTAAAGCAGCTGCTTTCGTGTGCCGGAGGGAACAAGGCATGAAAATCGGGATAATAAGCGACAGCCACGGTGACAATAACGCCGTCGAAAAGGCGGTAAAGCAGATGACCGGCGTGGATGCCATTATTCACCTCGGCGATTATGCGAAGGACGGCAAGTATATAAGGAAATTTCACCCGGGACAGTTGTACGTGGTAAGCGGGAACTGCGATTTTTTTATCGATGCCGATACTCCTTCCGAACTTGTGCTGGAGATGGAGGGCAAGAGGATTTTT
>DASRVG010000004.1:0-17415 GCA_035655175.1 Clostridia bacterium
ATATAATAAAGATGCGGAGAACGGGGGTGAAAAAATGGAACGGTACCCCAGGATTGAGGTGTACACCGACAAAATAGAGAGCAATTGCAGGAGAACGGTGGAACTGTGCAGGCAGCACGGGATAGGGGTGACCGCGGTTACAAAGGGTTTTTGTGCATACCCGGAAATTGCCAAGAGTCTTATCAGGGGCGGGGTTAAAGCCCTTGCCGATTCCAGGGTGGACAACTTAAAGAAGCTTATAAGTCTGGACGTGGAGAGAGTATTGCTGAGGATTCCGATGATGAGTGAACTGGACGACGTGATTGACTTTGCGAACCTGGTTCTCATATCCGAGATAGAAACCGCCAAGGCTCTTGGACGGAAAGCAGTGCAGAAGGGAATTACCCAAAGGGTTTTGGCCATGGTTGACTTAGGCGACCTCAGGGAAGGTTTCTGGCTTGACGATATAGTGCCCGCCTACGGGGAACTGTTGGATATAAAGGGCATTGAGGTCGCCGGGATTGGGACCAATTTATCCTGTTACGGGGGCGTTGTGCCCAGCTGCGAAAATTTAGGCCTTCTTGTGGGGTTTGCGGAAGAGATCGAGAAAAGGTACGGTATTGAAGTGGGTATAATTTCCGGCGGCAATTCCAGCAGCATGCACCTTGTGTATAAGGGCAGCATTCCTTCGAGGATTAACAACCTGAGGATCGGCGAGGCAATCCTGCTGGGCAGGGAGACGGTATTCGGAATAGAAAGGGAAAACTATTACAACGATACGTTTATACTGAAGGCCGAGATAGTCGAGGTCAAGGAAAAACCGTCCATACCCATAGGCGAGATTGGTAGGGACGCCTTCGGCAATGTCCCGGTGTTTACCGACCGGGGTATTAGAAAAAGAGCGATAATTGCGGTTGGGAAGCAGGATATTCACCCCGATACCCTTATCCCCCATGACAAGGGGATAATTGTGCTGGGGGGCAGCAGCGACCATACCATACTGGATATTTCCGACTGTGAAGCGGATTATAGGGTTGGGGACGTACTGTCCTTTGATCTTACCTATGGCGGCATGCTGGGGGGCATGACATCTCCCTATGTACATAAGGTTTTGGTAGAATGAGGGTCCTGGTCCCGGCAGCGGAGGTGACGACCGATGAACAGCAAAAAATGTGCAAGGGTCCCGCTGGCGCACCTGGTAAGGCCCGGCAGGCTGGAGGACTTTGTCGGACAAAGGCACCTGGTAGGAGAGGGAAGGCTTTTGTATAGGCTTATTAAGGCGGATAGGCTGTCCTCCGCCATATTTTACGGGCCTCCCGGCACAGGGAAAACAACCCTTGCCAGGATTATCGCCGCGGAGAGCAGTTTTTCTTTCAAACAGTTAAGCGCGGTATCCGCCGGGGTAAAAGAGATAAGGCAGGTGGCGGAAGAGGCGGCAAACCCAATACTTAACCCCGGAGGCAGGGTACTCCTGTTCTTTGATGAAATACACCGGCTGAACAAGGGGCAGCAAGACGTGCTGCTTCCCTATGTGGAAAACGGTACCATAGTACTTATAGGCGCCACTACCGAGAACCCGTACTTTGAAATAAACAAGGCTCTTATTTCCCGTTCCACGGTGTTCCAGTTCTATCCACTGGCGGAAGAGGATATTTTACTTCTGCTGGAGAGGGCGCTAAATGCGATAGGGAATGCTTATGAAGGGCATACCGTAGAATTGCAGACGGAGGCGGCAAAACATATAGCCCGTGTGAGCGACGGGGATGCAAGAAGAGCGTTGAACGCGCTGGAACTGGCGCTGAAGACTACGGCACCGGACAGCGAAGGCAGGATAATAATCGGGCTGGAGACTGCAGAGAATTCAATCCAGCAGCGGGCAATCCGGTACGATAAGTCGGGAGACCAGCATTATGACATCATCTCCGCCTTCATAAAAAGCATGAGGGGCTCCGACCCTCAGGCGGTGTTGCATTACCTGGCGAGGATGCTGCACGCAGGTGAGGATATCAATTTCATAGCCCGAAGGATTATTATTGCTGCAGCGGAGGACGTGGGCCTGGCAAATCCCAGAGCCCTTGAGGTTGCGGTGGCTGCGGCCGAAGCAGTGAGGATGATAGGTATACCGGAAGCAAGGATTATACTTGCGGAAGCTGCCCTTATGGTAGCCCTGTCGCCCAAGTCCAATTCGGCCTACCTTGGCATAGATCGTGCCCTGGAAGATGTTAAAAACGGCAGGATAGGTGAAGTGCCGCTGCATCTTAGGGACGCAAGCTACCCCGGAGCATCGGCTCTGGGGCATGGCAAGGGGTACAAGTATCCCCATGATTATCCAGGGCACCATGTGAAACAGCAGTACCTGCCCAGCGAACTGGAGGGGGCGAAGTATTATATTCCGACCGGGCAGGGGGCGGAAAAAGTCTAAACGGTATATAATATGTAAATCTAGGGGGATTTTTATGGGGTCTTTTGGGGAGAAGACCTTCCGGGCAAGTATATCCATTCTTGGGGAATTCACTGATAAGGAGCTTGAGAAGGAGTTCGCCGATCAGGAAATGATTCGTACAATAAAGTCGGTACGTTCTGCAGCGCTGCTGCTGGGTGTGCTGTATTTCGCACTGGTCGCTGCGGATTTTTCCAGGATTGGCGATAAAAAGGTATTAAGCCTGTTTTTATTAAACAGAATACTATTTTTGACCATCAGTATCCTGTTTAGTTTCTTTCTTAGGAACGCCAAGAGGCCGGCAAATTACTACCTTTCAATTACCGCCTATGAAATTACCGGGGCGTTTTTCCTGATGTGGACCTTTTTTTTGCATGAGGCTCCCATATTCTTGATTCAGTACCTAAATATATTGATACTGCTTCTTATAATATTCATCATTCCAAACCGCTTGGTATATACCGTAACGGTTTCGCTGGGCATAAGCCTTTGTTTCCATTTAATCCCGAGTATTACCGGTATGGCGATAATGGGTCGCGAATTTATAGTTTCCATTGTTCATAACGGCCTGGTTATTGTGTTTTTTTCACTATACAGCCTGTTGGTCAACCGGTACAAGCGCATCAATTACCTGGATATTAAGGCCCTAAAAAGGCTGTCTTCAAGGGACGCTTTAACGGGCATTTACAACAGGTACCGGTTCGAAGAGGAACTGCTAAGGACCATAAAACATGCACAACGGTACGGTACTCAGCTTTCCCTGGTCCTGTTTGACATAGACAATTTTAAGGCTGTAAACGACAACTTCGGTCATCTGGTGGGCGACAAGGTGCTGGTGGAGTTTGTCGATATTGTGAGCTCGGAAATAAGAGAAACAGACTTTTTTGCCCGGTGGGGCGGCGAAGAGTTTGCCCTTATTCTGACGGGTGCTGACAAGCACGATGCCACGCTGCTGGCAAACAGGCTAAGGGCTCGTATTAGCAGTACATATATAAACCCGGTGGGCCAGATTACATGCAGTTTTGGGATAGACACGTACCGGCCGGGGGACGACTGCGAATCGCTGTTCAAGAGGGTGGACAGGCTAATGTATATGGCCAAGCAATCGGGTAAGGACCAGGTTATAAATGGAGTTAGGAAAAATTTATAATAATCCGTAACATAGGTTACGGAATTTTTTGTGCCCAGGGTGTATATTCAAGGAGACCGGTGCTGAAATAACAATGTTTCAAAACTTGTACCGGGGATATTAATAATCCGGAACAACATAAACACATAAACAGGAGGTATTATGTATGGGAATGTTTTGTTTTCAGTGCCAGGAAGCCGCTAAGGGTGCCGGCTGCACGGCAAGGGGGGTTTGCGGTAAAACCGAGGATACGGCAAATTTGCAGGACCTTCTCATTTACACGTTGAAGGGCATTTCAATATACGGTGTCAAGGCCCGGGGGACGGGCATAATAGACCGACGGGCGGACAGGTTTGTTGTCAAAAGCCTGTTTTCCACGATAACCAACGTAAATTTTGACAAAGAAAGTTTTATAAAAAGGATAAAGGAAGGGCTTGAGATAAGGGAAAGCCTAAAGGAAAGGCTAATAAAAGAAACCGAGCAGGTACAAGACGACCTTCATGATGCAGCGCTGTGGACGGCTGATACTGAAGAGGAATTGTATAAGAAAGCTGCCCAAGTTGGCGTGCTGTCCACACCCAATGAGGACATACGGTCGCTGCGGGAGCTTCTTATATACGGAGCGAAGGGAATGGCAGCATACGTAGAGCATGCAGCGGTGCTTGGGTACGAGGATGATAATCTGTATGCCTTCATGCAGAAAGCTCTAGCGGCAACCACCGATGATAATTTGACGGTGGAGGACCTTACATCATTGGTAATGGAATGCGGTAAGCATGGCGTGGATGCAATGGCGCTTCTGGACAAGGCCAACACTTCCACCTACGGGAACCCGGAGATTACACGGGTAAACATCGGCGTACGGGACAACCCGGGGATACTGGTAAGCGGACATGACCTGAAGGACTTGGAGGAACTGCTTGTTCAGACCGAAGGAACCGGTGTTGACGTGTACACCCACGGGGAAATGCTCCCGGCCAACTATTATCCCGCCTTTAAGAAATATAAGCATTTTGTGGGCAACTATGGAAACGCATGGTGGAAACAGGATAAAGAGTTTGAAGCCTTCAATGGGCCCATTTTGATGACAACCAACTGCTTGGTACCGCCCAAGGACAGTTACAAAGACAGGGTTTACACCACCGGTGTGGTGGGTTTTGAGGGTGTAAAGCATATACAGGCAAGGGTGGATGGAAAACCCAAGGACTTTTCCGAAATCATAGAGCATGCCAAATCCTGCAAGCCGCCTACCGAAATTGAAAAGGGCGCCATCGTAGGAGGGTTCGCGCACAATACCATGGCCGGTCTTGCGGGCAGCGTGGTGGAAGCGGTCAAAAAGGGCGCCATCAAGCGGTTCTTTGTGATGGCAGGCTGTGACGGAAGGAACAAGGCAAGGGACTATTATACCGAGTTTGCCAAAAAACTGCCCGATGATACGGTTATACTGACCGCCGGCTGCGCGAAATACAGGTACAACAAGCTTGACCTCGGTGACATAAACGGGATACCCAGGGTGCTTGATGCCGGCCAGTGCAACGATTCCTATTCGCTGGCACTCACCGCTTTAAAACTTAAGGAGGCCTTCGGCCTGGAAGATGTAAACCAGCTGTCCATTTCGTACAATATTGCGTGGTACGAACAAAAAGCGGTAATAGTACTTTTGGCCCTTTTGTACCTTGGAGTCAAAAATATCCATCTTGGGCCGACGCTTCCGGCATTCCTGTCACCCAACGTGGCCAAGGTGCTGGTTGAAAACTTCGGTATAGGCGGCATAACAAGCGTTGAAGAAGATATAAAGATGTTCATGGGCGAATAATAAAAAGGCTGGGACTTAAGTCCCCGCCTTTTTCAAAACAGTATATCCTCCAATGCTTCAATGTCCAGTATAGTGATGGTTTGCCTGTCAAAGTCAATCAGCCCGTCCTTTTTCATAGATACCAGTTCCCTTGAAAGGGAAGGCCTTGGGATGCCGAACTGTTCTGCCATCTCTCTCCTGGAAACCAACATTTTAAGTTTTAAGTTTTTTTGTTTTTTGTACTCCTCGGCCAGATAGCTTGCAATTTTTTCCCGTATGGTCTGGTAGGACAAGTTCTTGAGCCTTTCGTTAAGCATGAGCACCTTATTGGAAAGTATGCCCATGAAATTGTTGAGAAATATGGCGTTTGTGGCACAAAGCCGGAGAATATCCGCCCCGGATAGGAAAAGTACTCTTGAACTTCCCGTCGAAACAATAGTGGCGGGGTATATCTTTTTTCGCGAGAAAATAATTGCCTCGCCAAATATGTCTCCCCTTGAAAGCCGGCTTATGGTTATGGCCCTGCCGGAGGGGTAGATTTTTTGTACTTCTATTATTCCTTCCAAAACTATACCAACACTGGAGGCGTCATCCCCCTCCAATGCAATTACCTGGTTCCTTGAATAGGCAGAAACCCTGTACCTGGTTCCAGCAAGCAGCCTTGACATGTCTGCGTTTCCAAACCCTTTGAACAAAGTGCTTTCCCGAAGCGTTTCAATTAATTCGTTCATACCCGACCCGCTCCAGTACAGTATTATTGGACCGTCCTGAATTATTTATTCCCATGACGGATGAGTATAAGCAGCTTCAATAAAAAAACCCGCTGTGCGGGTTTTTCTGAAGATCTAGTAGTTATTTCTCTTGGAATAGCAGTCTTTGCAGTATACAGGCCTGTCGCTTGTTGGCTTGAAAGGTACTTCGGCCATCTTACCGCACTTTGCGCATACCGCCTGGTACATCTGCCTATCCCTGCCATAGCCGCGACCTCCCCTGTGGGCAGCCTTTCTTGCGGCTCGGCATTCGGGACAACGGGCAGGCTCGTTTTCAAACCCTTTTTCGGCGTAAAACTCCTGTTCCGATGCGCTGAATATGAAATCCCTTCCGCATTCCCTGCAGTTCAAAGTTTTGTCCTGGTACATGAAAAAACCTCCTCATTACTTTGCCCATTATCTTTATTTGGGTCGGATTAATCTTCGGGTGATAACAGGCAGCGAGAAGGAACGATAATCCGGACTTTTAAAAAATATGGGCTTTTTTATTAGTATATATTATTATTCGAACAATGTACACACTTTTTCCTGCAACTTAGCACGTCGGGCAGCAGCATGCATCAGGCGAAAAAAGTGCCTCTTGAATCATAATTGTTTAGAAAACCGCCGGTATGGTAAGAATAATTGCTGATGTGGTTTATAGCCGGGGTTAATCGGCTTATGGAAAGCATTATGCGGAAGAGGTGGTGGGAGATGCCGAAAGTGGGGATACCGAGGGCACTTTTGTATTATAATTATTTTCCCCTATGGGAGGTCTTCTTTGAAGAGCTGGGGGCCGAGGTGGTATTGTCCGGCCTCACCAATAAAAAAATACTGGACGACGGGGTCAACTGCTGTGTTGATGATGCGTGCCTGCCCATGAAGGTGTTCCACGGGCATGCGGTCCATTTGAAGAACAGGGTTGACTATTTGTTTGTGCCAAGGCTCATAAGCGTTGAAAAAAACGAGTATATATGCCCGAAATTCTGCGGGCTTCCCGATATGGTTATTAATTCGGTAAAGGGACTGCCGACGGTGATAGATTGCACCATTAATCTAAGGAATGGGAATAAAAGCTTAAGAAAGGCTGTGCTGGAGGTGGGCAGGCTCTTTACCGGCAGCTTTAGCAGGATTTACAAGGCGTACCAAAAAGCCGCCGTCGAACTTGCAGCCTACGAGAGGCTGATGTTAAACGGTGCCACGCCCCTTGATGCGCTTAACGGAAAGGGTCCTCTCCCCGCGGACTACCAATATTCCATAGGCCTTATAGGGCACCCTTACAATATATACGATAACTATGTGAGCATGGGTATCATTGAAAAGCTGAGGGGAAGGGGAATAAACGTGCTGACCCAGGACATGGTATGCAAAGAGGTGTTGGACCGGGTTGCCGAGGGGTTTCCAAAGCCGATGTTCTGGAGCTTCGGAAAAAAAATTATGGCTGCCTCCTCCTATCTAATAGACCAAAGAAAGGTAAGGGGCATTATCTACCTGGTAGCCTTCGGCTGCGGCCTGGATGCACTGGTAGGGGACCTGGTGGAGCGCAGGATACGCAAAAAGGGTGTTCCTTTTTGCATGATTACCATAGACGAGCATACCGGCGAAGCAGGGGTGGACACAAGGCTGGAAGCCTTTATCGATATGATTGAATGGAGGGATACCCAAGAATGCTTGTAACCTTTCCGCACATGGGAAATGCATATATAGCGATGAAATCGGTCCTTGAGGACCTGGGAGTGGATGTGCTGGTGCCGCCGCCCTGCACAAAGAGGACCCTGGAGCTTGGTGCAAAGCACTCCCCGGAGCTGGCCTGCCTTCCGCTGAAGCTTAATATAGGAAATTATATCGAAAGCCTGGAAAGGGGTGCCGAGGTGATAGTGATGGCGGGCGGGTGCGGTCCCTGCCGGTTCGGTTATTATGCCGAGGTGCAAAGGGAAATACTCCAGGACCTCGGGTACAGTTTCAAAATGGTGGTATTGGAAAGGCCCCAGGGCAATGTAAGGGATTTTGTAAAAAAACTCTCCGTGATAACGGGCGGAAAGAGCGTCATGCAGGTGCTAGCCTCAATTAAAAGGGCAACCCGGGTGGCAGTCTTGATGGATGAGCTGGAAAAACTGTGTTGGCAGGTTCGGCCGCGGGAAAGGGTTAGCGGTACCGTCAGCCGTCTTATGAAGGAATTCCATTCGAAGGCCTATAGGGCAAGGGGCTCAAGCCAGCTTTCAGCGCTGATAGGGGAATACAAAAATAAAGTGTCCGACGTGGCGGTTATTGAGGGAAAAGAAGTACTCAGAATAGGCATAGTGGGGGAAATATATACCGTGATAGAACCCTATGTCAGCCTAAGTATAGCTGAAAAGTTGGGTTCCCTTGGGGCGGAGGTTGACAAATCCATTACGGTTAGCTACTGGGTAATCAACCATTTAATCAAAGAGGCCCTGCATTTACATAACAAGCGGGAATTAAACAAAGCCTCTTACCCGTACCTGAGAAGTTTCGTAGGTGGCCACGGTCAGGAAAGTGTGGCAAACACAGTTCTGTACAAGCGAAAAGGTTACGACGGCGTGATACACCTTCTCCCCTTTACCTGCATGCCGGAGATTGTTGCCCGCAGTGCTTTACCGGAGGTAAGCCGCCAATACTGCATTCCGGTTATGACTTTGGTGCTGGATGAATTGACGGGGGAGGCAGGATACATGACAAGGCTGGAAGGCTTTATTGATTTAATTAGAAGGAAAAAGGAGCTAGATAAGGCCTATGAAGAAGTATTACCTGGGAATTGACGTGGGATCGGTGAGTACAAACCTTGTACTTTTGGATGACCAAGGCGGACTGGTGTACAGGGATTACTTAAAGACGATGGGGCAGCCTATAAAAGTGGTGCAGGAAGGGTTAAGGATTGTAAAGGAAAGAATGGGGAATATTAGAATAGCAGGTGCGGGTACCACCGGAAGCGGGAGAAAACTTGCCGGTATAATGGTGGGGGCCGACGTGGTCAAGAACGAAATAACCACCCATGCGGTGGCGGCGCTGGATACCAATCCGGCGGTGAATACCATTCTTGAAATCGGCGGTCAGGATTCCAAGATAATCATCCTTCGGGATGGAATAGTATCAGACTTTGCCATGAACACGGTATGTGCAGCGGGTACCGGGTCGTTTTTGGACCGGCAGGCTGCAAGACTGCAGATACCCATAGAGGAATTCGGCGACCTGGCCCTAAAGTCAACGACTGAGGTAAGGGTGGCCGGCCGGTGCGCAGTATTTGCAGAGTCCGATATGATACATAAACAGCAGTTGGGTCACCGGGTTGAGGACATATTATACGGGCTGTGCCAGGCCCTGGTTCGCAATTACCTGAACAACTTGGGCAAGGGCAAGGATATCAAACCGCCGGTATTGTTCCAGGGCGGTGTTGCAGCCAACAGGGGAATAAGGGAGGCCTTTAAAAGGGAACTGGGTATGGAAATAGAAGTGCCTGCCCATTATGATGTAATGGGGGCAATTGGGGCGGCCCTGATAGCCAGGGAGGCGGTAAGAGGCAAGTGCACTACCAGTTTCAAGGGGCTTGATGTGTCGCAATGTCATTTCGGGGTAAGGCCGATAGACTGCGGTGGTTGTGCCAACATGTGCGAGATAGTCGAAATAATAAGGGACGGTGTTGGAATAGCCTGCTGGGGAGACCGGTGCGGTAAATGGGGCAGTAGAATTGGCAAGTACGCTTAACCTTCCGTGATGGAAGGTATTTTTGTGTCTTTATAGAATTACTGTTATTATTAAATGGAGCCATATCAAAGGAGGAAGAGAGATGGAGGTTATAGACCTAAGAAGCGATACGGTAACAAAACCCACCGAAGAGATGTGGCAAGCCATGTACAGAGCGGAAGTGGGGGATGACGTATACCGGGACGACCCAACCGTCAACAGGCTGGAAGAACTGGTGGCCCGGGAGATGGGAAAAGAGGCGGCCCTTTTCGTGGCCAGCGGCACCATGGCAAACCAGGTTGCGGTTATGACGCACACCCATAGGGGAGACGAAATAATACTGGGGGAAAAGAGCCACATATATGTCAACGAAGTGGGAGGTATAGCATACCTGGCGGGCGTACAGGCGGCTCTGGTGACTGAAACCGAAGGGGTGATGGATGCCCGGGCGGTGGAACAAAAAATAAGGTCCGAGAATATCCATTATCCCAAAACTTCACTGATATGTGTTGAGAACACCCATAACATGGCCGGGGGGAGGGTTGTGCCCCTTGCGGCGATGAAGGAAATACACGATGTGGGCAAAAGACACGGCATCCCGGTACACCTGGACGGTGCGCGCATATACAATGCAGCCACCTACCTTGGGGTGGAAGCAAGGGAGATTGCCAAGTGCTGCGATTCGGTAAACGTATGCCTGTCAAAGGGACTGTGCGCACCGGTGGGATCGGTGCTGGCGGGAAGCCGGGAGTTTATTGAAAGGGCAAGGAAGTTCAGAAAGATGCTGGGCGGCGGGATGAGGCAGGCGGGAATACTTGCGGCAGCCGGGATAATTGCGATAGAAAAGATGACCAAAAGGCTTAAAGAGGACCATGACAATGCACTGCTTCTTGCCAAAGGGCTAAACTCCCTGGAAGGCGTATCGGTTGATGCTGACAGGGTGCAGACAAACCTTATCATGGTGGACTTTGGCGGTACCGGTCTAAATGGAATGCAGGTAGCCGAAAGGCTTAAACAAAGCGGCATATTGATAAACGGGTCCAGTTCGTCGGTGGTGCGTTTTGCAGTCCACTATTACATCACCCGGGATGATGTGAAGCGTACCGTTGAAACGGTAGATAAAATAATAAAAAATTGACAATAGTCACCAGAAATCTACCAAGCCAATAATATATTGTAATAAATTATTGGGGAGTGTTTGGCTTGGCAGAACGCTACTTTTTTGTGTTCAACTCCAGGAACCAGGCTGTATATATGGAAGAACTGCTGAGGGGAAGGGGATACAGAGTGGAGCTAAGACCTACCCCTTCCAAGATTGCAAAAAGCTGTAATACATCGCTGGTTGCCCTTGGCAGGCCTGAGGAGATAGACAATATACGGAGCCAAATCCAGAAATGCAAAATGTCGGTCAGGGGAATTTATAAGGAAATACAAACGGGTTATTTCTCCAACTATGCAAAAATCTACTGAAATCACAAGGGGCTGTGCAAAAAGGCACAACCCCTTTAGTTTGTATGCATTTAAGGTTTAGAAACAGCCATCTTTACCGGTAGGGGCACGCAGTATCGGTGCCCCTTGTCCAATCTATTTACTTATGAACATCTCGGTGTAGTAATTGCCCGATATTCCAACCCCTACATGCGTGAAGCCGGGGGTGAGTATATTTTTCCTGTGTCCCTCCGAGTTCATAAACCCGGTATGGGCGCTGTCCACGCTGTACGTTCTTGCAATGTTTTCCGCTGCACTCCTGTAGGTTATCCCGAAGTCCTTCATCATCTGGAAAGGCGAGCCGTAGGTGGGGGATGTATGGGAGAAATAGTTGTTTGCCCTCATATCCTCCGATTTTATCCTTGCCACCCTGGAAAGGTTGTAATCGATTGCCAGGGGTTTGAGCCCGGCCTTTGTCCTCTCGCTGTTTATGAGGTTTATAAGTTTTTGTTCATCGGCCGTCAACTGATGGGCGCCGGGCTGCCTCGGCTCCTCAGGTTTTGGCTCGGGCTGCTTCGGCTCTTCCGGCTTAGGCTCGGGCTGTACCGGCTGCTGCTGCGGCTCCTGTGGCTGCTGTGGTTTCTGAGGCTCCTGCGGCTGCCTGTCCGAAGGTGGGTTCCATCCGAAATACCTGTTCACAAAAACCTTATAGTAACCCACGCTCTGGTCTGCGGTTGGGTACACGTAATATATTCTTTGTGTACCGGCATTAACGGGCTTTAGTTTTCCGCCAATAACTGAAACAATGCCCTTGTATGTAACCGTATTTTGGGCATCGGAAATCTTCTGTCCGTTAGCCCAGTAGCAGCTTGCCCCCAGGGCGCTCTGCGCGAATAATACACCAAATAGCAGGGTTAATATCAACAATACCAACAAAGATTTTTTCTTCAAATTATCACCTCTTTGATTTTTTTTGCAGGATGTGTCCTTTGAACTTGCAGCCAAACGCGGGATACCTCTTTTAAATAATAACGGATTGGTAGACATAATGCAAACCATATACCAGATGCTGCAAATGTATTATATTCCAGCAATGGAGGCTGTTACATGCCGCAAGGACACCGGCCTTGTGGGTAACATAATGTATAAAGGGCTCATAAATTATACTGAAAATCGGAAAGGCAGGGGTCAGGACTTAACAGGAGTTGATAATATGAAAGGCCTTATACTGTGCGGCGGAAGGGGGACCCGGCTGCGGCCCTTCACGTATACCGGCGCCAAGCATTTCTTGCCGGTGGCCAATAAGCCGGTAATATTCTATATTATTGAATCAATGAAAAGGGCAGGGATTGAGGATATATGCGTGGTTGTGGGAGACAGGGAGGAAGAATTCCGGCACAGGCTGGGAGACGGGAGCAGCTGGGGGGTATCCCTAAGCTATATTAGACAGCATGAGCCGCTGGGGCTGGCCCACGGCGTAAAGGTAAGTGAACAACACCTAAAGGGAGAAGCCTTTGTTACCATACTTGGAGACAACCTGATAATGCATCCTGTTGGGGACCTGGTGCGACATCATATGGATACCGGTGCCCGCGGCACGATTCTACTTTCGAAAGTAGAAGACCCAAGGCGGTTTGGGATTGCGCTTATTGATAACGGAAAAATAACCGGGCTGGTTGAAAAACCCAGGGAGGCTGTCGGTGATCATGCTATTGTGGGGATGTACGTATTTGACAGCGTTATTTTTGATGCCATAGACAGGATTAAGCCGTCCCCCCGGGGGGAATTGGAGCTTACCGACGCGATCATGGAAATAGTAAAGGAAGGCCTCCCGGTGAGCCACTTGATTACAAAGGATTGGTGGAGCGACGTGGGAAGGCCCAAGGACCTTCTGCGGGCCAACAGGAAGATTCTGGGCGGCCTTGTAGGGGATGTCAGGGGACATGTTGACGCAAACAGCGTAATAGGCGAAAAAGTGGTTATAGGAGAAGGCTCGGTAGTAGAGGATTCGGTTATAGAAGATTTTGTCACCATAGGCAGCAACGTGGTTCTGCGAGAGTGCCGTATCGGGCCCTACACATCGGTGGGGGACGGCAGCAGCGTGATTGGGACCGATATAAGAAACAGTATAATAATGGAGGACTGCATTCTGGAAAACGTGGGCTGTGCGTTAGATATGAGTATAATCGGCCAGGGCAGTGCTGTAAAAAAGAACAAGTACCCGGACAGGGTGAGGCTGTGGATAGGAAGGGACAGTATAATTCACGGGGTATGATTTTTTTATGGGAATAATCCCGAGTAAAATAGTAGAAAATAAAACCAAAAGTATTGACAACAAAAAACCGCTGTGATATTGTAAATCTAGTAATCCCTACTAAAAAAGTCGGGATTAAGGGGGGAGTATGGTTTGATACTGTCTACAAGGGGTAGATATGGAGTAAGGGCAGCCTTCGAACTTGCCCTGCAATATGGAAAAGGGCCCATTCCATTGAAGAACATCGCCGAGCGGCAAAACCTATCCGACCCATACCTTGAGCAGCTTATGGCGGTTCTCAGGAAGGACGGTTTAGTGAGCAGTGTCAGGGGGGCCCAGGGAGGATATATGCTGTCGCGGCATCCATCAAAAATAAGCGTAGGAGATATACTAAGGTCTCTGGAGGGGCCCCTGGCGCCGGCCGAGTGCGTACTGGACGACCGGGACAAGGAATGCATAAAGGCGGACTACTGCGTTACCAGGATACTGTGGGAGAAGATAAGGGACAGCATTAACAATGTTATAGATTCTGTCAGCCTGCAAGATATGGTGGACGATTATGAAAGGATAGGCAAGGACTTTACAAAGGAAGAGAGGGAAAACCTTGGAAAAGAGAAGAGTTTATGTTGACAATTCCGCAACCACGCCGATGCACCCGCAGGTATTGGAAGAGATGATGCCCTATTTTATCGAAAGCTTCGGCAACCCATCCAGCATCCACTTCTTTGGAAGGGAAGCCAGAAAGGCTATGGATAAGGCCAGGGAACGGGTTGCCCTGGGATTGGGAGCAAAGACGGAGGAGATATACTTTACCGGCAGTGGGACCGAGGCGGACAACTGGGCGGTGAAGGGAGTTGCCTTTGCAAACAAGAAAAAGGGGAATCATATAATTACTACTAAAATCGAGCACCATGCAATACTCCATACCTGCGAATACCTTGAAAGGCAAGGATTTGAAGTAACCTACCTGGACGTTGACGAGTACGGCCGGGTAAACCCGGATGACTTGGAAAGGGCGATAAATGACAGGACAATACTAATTTCGGTGATGTTTGCAAACAACGAAATAGGCACCATACAGCCGGTTGAAGAAATAGGCAAAATAGCAAAGAAAAGGGCCGTATACTTCCACACCGATGCGGTGCAAGCCATGGGCAACGTGGACATTAACGTGGACAAACTGGGCGTCGACCTTCTGTCCATTTCCGGTCACAAGATAATGGGACCAAAAGGAATAGGAGCTCTTTATGTAAAAAAAGGAACAAGGATTGACAACCTGATTCACGGGGGAGCCCAGGAGCGAAAAAGAAGGTCGGGTACCGAAAATGTGGCAGCGGTGGTGGGTATGGGTAAAGCGGTCCAGCTTGCTGTAGAAAACTTGGACCAGCATGTTCATAAGATGACTTCCTTAAGGGATGCCCTGATAAACGGCATTATGGAAAGGATACCACATGTAAGGTTAAACGGTCATCCCACCCAAAGGCTTGCCAACAACGTAAACTTTTCCTTCGAATTTGTTGAAGGGGAAGCGCTGCTTCTCAGCCTTGATATGGTAGGGATTGCCGCTTCCAGCGGTTCGGCCTGTACGTCCGGTTCCCTTGACCCGTCCCATGTACTGCTGGCGATAGGCCTTTCCCACGAGACAGCCCATGGGTCCCTTAGAATGAGCCTCGGGGAAATAAACACCCGGGAGGATATAGATTATATACTGGATGAATTGCCTCCGATAGTGGAAAGGTTAAGGGCGCTGTCACCATTATTCAAACAATGTGAAGGGGGAAAGGCAAATGTATAACGAAACGGTAATTGAGCACTTTACAAACCCGAGAAACGTCGGGGAGATAGAGGATGCGGATGGCGTGGGAGAAGTGGGCAGCCCCCAGTGCGGGGATATTATGAAAATTTTTTTGAAAGTTGAGGATAATATTATCAAGGATATTAAGTTCAAGACCTTCGGCTGTGCCTCCGCCATTGCATCCAGCAGCATAATGACCGAGATGGTAAAGGGCAGGACATTAGAAGAGGCCCTCGCCCTTACCAACAAGGACGTGGTGGACGCGCTGGGGGGTCTTCCGCCGGCAAAGGTTCACTGTTCCGTGCTGGCGGAGCAAGCGATACGGGCCGCTATTGAAGACTACAGGTCAAAAAAGAAGGAAGCAAGGAACAGCGGGTGAAAACATGAATAGGAACAGGGTTGTAATAGCTATGAGCGGCGGCGTTGACAGTTCGGTGGCTGCCGCTCTGCTGCTTGAAAAGGGCTATGAAGTTATAGGGGTGACCATGCAGATTTGGCCGGATTCAGCAGCGGCCTCCAAGAGGGAAGGAGGATGCTGTTCCCTTTCGGCGGTGGAGGACGCAAGAAGGGTGGCGGACCGCCTGGGCATTCCCTATTATGTTATGAACTTCAAGGACTATTTCCAGGAGAAAGTCATAGAGTATTTCGTAAAAGAATACCTGGAGGGCAAAACCCCAAACCCATGCATTGCATGCAACCGTTACGTCAAGTTCGAGGAACTGATGCGCAGGGCCCACGCCCTTGACGCTTTCTATGTAGCCACCGGGCACTATGCAAGAATAGAGTACGATTGTACCAGGAACAGGTTTTTGTTGAGAAAGTCGGTTACGCCGGAGAAGGACCAGACCTACGCACTGTACAATATGACCCAGTACCAGCTGGAGCATACCCTTATGCCGATGGGGGAGTATACAAAGGACAAGACCCGGGAAATTGCCCGCAGCCTTGGGCTTATGGTGGCGGACAAGCCGGACAGCCAGGAGATATGCTTTGTGGATGACAGCGACTACGGGCGCTTTATAGCCGAATGGGCTTCGAAAGAGATAAAAAGCGGGAGTTTCGTTGATACCAAAGGGAACGTCCTTGGAAAGCACAGGGGAATAGTGAACTACACCATAGGGCAGAGAAAGGGCCTCGGGCTTGCCCTCGGCAAACCGGTTTACGTGGTTGATATAGACGCTGAAAACAACGTAGTGGTGGTGGGGGAAGAGGAAGAACTGTTCAAAGACAGGTTCCTGGTAAAGGACGTAAACTATATATCCATAGACGGGCTGCATGTTCCGATGCAGGTCAAGGTTAAGATACGGTATTCGGCACAGCCGGCGGATGCCGAAATCTCTCCGCGAGACGACGGGAAGGTGGAGGTAAGGCTCAAAACCCCCCAGAGGGCTATAACTCCAGGCCAGTCGGCGGTTTTTTACCAGCAGGACCTGGTGGTGGGCGGGGGTATAATAGAAGGACTGATACAGTAATTGCCAAAAATGCACTTAATTACAGTGCATTTTTGTTTGTTTATGTTTAAAACTAATATGGAAAGCAAGAATCCGGGGAGATGTATTATTGAAAAGGGTTTCGGACATAATCGGTATGACGGTTGTGGATTCAAAGGGCAATCCCGTAGGCGAGGTGGAAAGGGTAATATGCTCCAGGACCAGGGGAAGGGTATTGGGAATTGCCCTTAAAAGGAAAAAGCCCGGCAGGGGAAGGGCAGTTGTGCATTACAGGGATATACTGAGTTTTGGAGACGACCTCTTGATAGTAAACGACAGGGCACCCGGCAGGGACCTGGACATGCCGGACATAGGCCGCCCGGTGGATGGGGAGGACATTACCGGGTATTTGGTGCTTACCGCCGATGGAAGGGAAATCGGCGTGATAAAGGACACGGTTATCGGTGAAAATAGCGGTACAATCGAGGGATACATGGTTGCCGGAGACCTTTTCGAAGACCTAATAAAGGGAAGAAAACTTTTGAGGCTGGACAATACTGCGGCGGTGGGTAAAGGATGCGTAGTGCTGGATACAATTGAAGTCGATAGCCTTGACAGCCCCGGGGGGCTTGAAAATTTATTAAAACTCAATAACCAAAAACAATAAGGGGAGTGTTGATATGGATAATAGATTCATGCGCGGATTGATTATGG
>DASRVG010000005.1:0-22005 GCA_035655175.1 Clostridia bacterium
AAGCATAAAGCAGCTTGAGAATATTCATAATGAGATATTTAGTAAATTCAGCCTTTCCACTGCATCTAGCCAAGACGTTGTAGTAGATATTGATATGTCCGGCCTAATAGCAGGAGGCAAAACTTATGAACTAAGCGATAAGGGCTACTTCCCTAGAAAAAGAGTTAAAACTGGCTACCAAATATCTGCCGCCTTTGCAGGGGATTACTCTGAAGCTATAGCCCTTTACCTGGACCCGGGTAATACACACTGTCAGAACCGGTTGGAGGATCTATTAGGATCTATTTTATCAAAGTATCCTGACCAAATCCGCCAGGAAAGGCTTATCGTCCGGTTAGACAGTGGTTATGGTGCTTCAAAGAATATTGCGTATCTTGCAAACTTAAAAGGTCTTAAGTTTGTAGTAAAGGGGTATTCTACTACGCAAGCTGCCAAAATTGCTAAAACTGTACCTTTTGGTTCGTACACCAAGGCTGATGAAGCTACCTGGGTATATGAACTTCCCTCTTTGGAAAACGGGGTTAGAAGGATATTGGTTCAAATACTCGGTACAAAAGGAGAACTTACCTATACGATTCTATTTACCAATATTGCTAGAGATAAACTTTCTCCTGTTGAAGCTTTCCACTTTTACAATGGTCGTCAAACCATAGAGGCTTTCTTTAAGATGGCAAAGAATACGTATGGTATTAAAAACCTTAGAACCCGAAAATTCTATGGTATCTACTCCTTCCTATGGATGGTCTTTATGACACATAACCTCATCACCTGGTTTAGGGCTACTAAACTATATGGTACTAAACTTGAAGGCGTCGGGGTAAAGACACTGGTGAAAAAGTGTTCCAGGATTAAGGGGTTTGTGGAAAGAACCATAGATGGTATTAAGGTAATAATCCCGCCCCTTAGCAAACTGGCAGAGCTTCTGATAGAAGCACTGTTGCAGCCGAAATATATACAGCTTAGGTTCCTGGATTAACCTATTGCAACTGTGTTGTTTGTACGAAACTTAGGTAACTAATAACTATTCGAGTGCCAAAGTTTTTGCTTATAAAATAACCGGTATAATAACCTCGAACCAGTTCGACCCCCTCGTTATTGGCCTTGAAGCTATCTCTGTATACAGCGAACCACCTGTTCCAGAAGTTTTCTTCCCTTACCAAGGAGAGAGCCTTCTTGGACAAGTTTAGTACTACTTCCCTTGCTGTTATTGAGTAGTTCCTTTCCAGGGTAAGTTTAGTATGCCGGCAGATATTGCCAAGCTCATTCAAAAGGCTGCACGTAGTTCATACCACCTGCCCAAGACTGTTGATAATTCTGTCAGTCAAGTCCTGGCCATTTATCTAATAGCCATTCGTGCTTGAAAAGGCTAGTTAAAACTGTTTGATAAAGACATTGAGGTATAGATGAAGGTTATACCTAATACTCTTACCCCAGTCAAGGGTATCGGTACGGTTTACGCGACAGTTATCATAGCCGAGATTGTTGATATCAACCGGTTTAGGAAACTGGCTAATTTGGCCAAGTTAACCTGTATATGCCGGAGCAAATACCTGTCCGGTAAGTATACCGCTGATAATACACACCTTATATCTTGGGGTAACCGTTATTTGAGGTATTACCTCAGAGGCCACACTAAAGAGTACTCGCATTGACTGCTAGGTAACTTGTACGATTGGTCTATACCCTGCTGTGTAGCAATCTTTTATACATTCCCTTAACGGAATATTATTCCGTTGGCCATGTCGTACCCTGTTTTTCCAGTACATCTGGCAAGGCTTGTTAAGGTTTCCCTCTTTGCGCCAAATCAGCCTAAAAAATATGCTTTTTTCAAAGATCTTTTTCCAGTTTGCCTATTGATTTCTTGCCGCCGGGTTAATTTGCTTGTGTAGGAGATTTCTCTCCTGCACAAGCCATCAATAAAATAACTATTTCAATGCCTCAATTGTTGCAAGATACTCATCTACCAATTCAGAACCAACTGCTTCCCTTATCATGTCATACACCGGTGCCGCTTTTTCCACCATTGCTGCAAGAGTTGTTTCGTCCAATTCAATTATTTCTACACCTGCTTCTATTATTTTCTGTTTGTTCTCATCTTCCACTTTTTTGGCATTGGTAGAACCATAGATGCTTGCATCTGCAAAGCATTCATTCATAAGCGTCTGATATTCGGCAGGCAATGCATTCCATTGTTCCTTATTCATTAGTATCGTCGCAATAAATGCAATATGTTTTGTATTGATTACGTAGTCCTGTTGTTCATAAAATTTTGAGCTCATAAATATATCCAACGGATTCTCCTGCGCGTGTACTAGTCCTTGCTGCAACCCGACATATAGTTCGGAGAATGCAAGAGGAGTTGCTGTCGCCCCCAGTGCATTCCAGTATGCCATGTGATATGGGTTTTCCATTGTGCGTATTTTTATACCGTTAAAATCCTCTATACCTCGCACTTCTTTGCTTGATGACATGTATCTGAATACCGTCGGAAACATGGCACCTAAATGAAGTCCTGTGCCTTCAAAACTTGGTCCCATTTTATCTCTAAACTCTGTGAGCACTAATTGAGCGGTATTGATATCATCGTATACATTGGGAAGATCGAACAGTGCCAAATCAGGAATGAAGGAAACTTGGGGCGCGGTGGTACCGATTACCATAGTGATAGTGCCCATTTGCACTCCTTCAACTAATTCGGTGTCAGAACCCAATTGACCATCCGGAAAACATTCTACTATGATTTTCCCATCGGAACGTTCTGCTACAATATCTGCGAAATACTGCATTGTCTGACCGATAATGGATTCACTGGTTGCAGAAGTGCCTATCTTGAACCTAAACTCCTCAGTTGCTTTTGGTGCATCTCCACTACACCCAACTAATGTAAAAACCAAAAAAACAACCATCAAAATACAAACCGTCTTTTTCATAAAATTCCCTCCTTGTACAGTAAATTTATTTATTTCATCAGTGGTTTTCCACTGTACGTTCTTTAACACAATTTCCGATCAATCACTTCTTCTATACGTACAACACCTCATAATGTCCTTCCATTTGAGATAGCAGATGTTTGCTGTAGTTTTATTGTGGCTGGCACCATTCATACTTAATGCTTATTGTCTGAAAAACGGTTTATTACTTTAGACAGGCATATTATGTGTATTACATACCTTCTATCACTTCACCAGTATTGTTGATATTCCTGGAATAAACGTAATTAACACCAATGCTAATACGAACATAATAATAAATGGAATTGTCTTTTTCCCAATCTCAGTTATAGGTACATCTGATATAGAACTTGCTACGAACAGGTTCAGTCCAAATGGTGGGGATGCCAGTCCAATGGTCATGTTAACGACAATGATAACCCCAAGATGTACTGGATCAATACCATATACTTGTGCAACCGGCATTAGAAGCGGTGAAAGAATAAGTATTGCCGGTGCACCGTCAATAAACATACCTAATACCAATAACACGATATTAAGAATAATCAAAAAAGAAACTTTACCTTGCATTGTACTCTCAACAAAAGTTGCTAGTTGCTGAGGCGCATTTGCTAACGTTAGAATTCGCCCAAGAGCTGTTGCCATAGCTATCAAAACACACAGTGGTGCAACTGCTTTTATTGCTTCCAAGACAACCGACCATACTTGATTCCATTTGAGTGTCTTATAAGCAATCACTGATACCAATAACGCATAAATTACAGATAGTGCTGCTGTTTCCGTTGGAGTGCATATACCGCTGTATATGCTTCCTAATATAATTACTGGACAAAGCAACGCCCAAAAACCGTCACGAAGTACTCCCAGAATACCGCGTTCTCTTAGTTTCTTATAATTTATTGCTATCTTTTCCTTGTCTTCCCCGTTTCTCTTGCAATAATAGTAAGCATATCCCATAAGGAAAATCGCAATTAGAATTCCGGGAAAAATACCGGCGACAAATAATGAAGTAACTGATGTGCCTGTAACCAGTGCGTAGTTTATGAAGGAAATGCTGGGCGGAATTATCAGACCTAGACCGCCTGCAACAGTTACCATTGCTGCACTGAAGGCTGTATCATATCCTAGTGACACCAGCAACGGCACAGCCATAGAGCCCACGGCAGCACATGTTGCTGGTCCAGACCCTGAGATTGCGCCGTAGAACAAACAGGTGACTATCACAGCACAAGGTAATCCGGCGGTGCGGGTGCCGCTTATATACGCAAAAACATCGAATAATTTTTGTGATATTCCACCTCTTGACATCAACGCTCCTGATAATATAAAGAGGGGTATAGCAAGGATTGGTGTAGAGTCCAGACCGACCACCATTGTCCTGATAATGTATATCGTATCTGTAATCGTTGATGCATCAATAAATTGGGGCACTAATGCACCAAGTGCCATTGCTATGGCTATCGGGAAGGATAAAGCCATACACAGTATAAATACAATCAGAATAGTAACTGTCATGAAATTGTCTCTCCTCTGCTCCCTTTATATAGATTGTCTCTCAAGAATCTTATAATAAATTGTAAGCTACGCACTACGGCAAGAGTAAAGCCGATAATGGTTGAAATGTATATATAATAGAATTGAATCCCCATAGCAGGACTTGTTCGAGATGTGTTCTTAACCATAGTAACCAGTGAATATGAAAATATCAGCATGTAAGTAAAAAAGGCAAAACAGCATAGCTGAATTAGTAAATATATAATATCTCCAATCTTTTTAGGAAGCAGATTTCTAATAAGGTCCAGTTTTAGCATAGAATCGTTTTTCACGCAGTATCCTATTGTCAAAAAAGCAAAATAAACAAAACAATACCGACAGAATTCCTCTGGCCATGATAATGCTGTATTGAATGCAAAACGCAAAAATACTTGAAGTAGCATGACAGATGTCAACATAATTAGCAAAGCACCCATCAGATATTCCTCTATGTGGTCATTAAGCTCTTTAAATACGCGGGCAATCATATTTAATATTTCCCTCACTTATATGTTTGTCAGTGTTCAACAAAGCTGAATTCCTTGGTTTTATTTGATTTATTATAACTGGAAACAAGTAACTTCACCTCCCAGTCTCCAAACCTGCTAGAATTAAGGATTAGAAAGAGGATTAGGTCATTTGTTACCACAAAATCAAAGCCATTTAGCTTATGCTTCTATTCTTTTTCGGCACGTTAAACGCACTTACAATATTGTAAAAGTAATATCGAAAATTAAACTTTAGTGTGTCTATGACTACTGCATGCATTTTTATTCTCTGAACCCTCGGGGACGTGTTGCAAATTACAAGTTCCAAGATGCTTTAGGTCTTTGTTCGTGATGTGCTTACTTTCCTCCGCTAAATTTGATGCTGAATTTAAATATCCGATATTTTATATGTTAAGATAATAATATATTATTTCCCCTTGACTGTCCAATACTTGTTTTGTATAATTTAATAGAAGTTCTCTATGACTTTTGTGTTATAGTAATAAATAATTAACTTTTTAGTATAATGCAAATTTAAACTTAATGGGGGGCTGTACCATGACATTACAGCAATTGAGATATTTTGTAGAAGTCGCACATACACTAAATTATACTAAAGCGGCTCAAAGGCTTAATATATCTCAACCCAGCCTCAGTTACGCTATCTCCCAGCTATCTAAAAAACTGGGCGTACCTTTGTTTAAAATAGAAGGGTTAAAGGTTTCATTGACCGAATATGGTGAAGCCTTTCTTCCATATGCTGAAAGTGCTCTCAAAATTCTTGCCCAAGGGGAAGCCCAACTTAACAGAATGAGTAACCCTTCAAACGGAAACATTACCCTTGGATATATTTATTCTGTAAGCTTTGATGCAATACCGCAATTAATAGACGAGTACTATGCCTATAGGGGTAATCGCAATATTAGCTTCAGCTTTCAAGTAAATATAACAGATTTGTTAATAGAGAAACTGATTGAGGGATCGGTTGATGTCGTCATCGCCCCATCTACCGAAGCTGTGAGCGAATGCATTAGCGCTATCCCTTTATTCGAGCAAGAACTTTATCTCGTCGTGTATAAGGATCATCCATTGTCAAAATACACCGCAGTGACAATAGATAATTTCAAAAATGAAAAATTCATAATGATAAAGAAAGGCACGGACCTCTACCAACAAACTATTTCCTTATTTAAGAAATACAACGTAACACCCGATATCTTTTTTGAAGTTGATGAATGCAACTCCATGGCTTCTTTTGTGGGAGCACAGCTTGGAATAGCTATAATGCCCAAAATTCCTTCACTTGACAGCTATAAAGTAATCGCTATTCCCTTTGAAGGGAAAACTGTCAGCAGAACAATCAGTCTTCTATGGAATAATAAAATACAGCATACTCCTGCTCTCAAAAGCTTCCTGGACTATTGCATTTCATCAAGGTCGAATAAAGCCCGGGCTTGGCATTGAATAATGAACTTCCGGAGCCGGTACGGTAACACCGGCAATATGTAGCTATTAAGCAGTCAAGAATAGCCTGGCGGGCTGAAAACTGAGCAGAGTGATAAGAGTAATGAAATTAGATACAAAAAAGCCAGGGTATCGGAAAAATCCCGATACCGCGGCTATGTCTTTTAATTTTCTGTTATTGGATTGTGACAGGTCATTTTACCACTTGGTGCCTCCTGCGAAGAATATTATAATTATTATCAACAGTAAAAATGTTACGCCAAATCCGCTGCCGCCGAATACGCCCTTGTCTTCCACTGCCTTTCACCTCCATGTATCTTACTGCAATATATGTTATGATTTTGGATGGTTTTTTGTGAATGGGAATTCCCGGCGGCATCAAAAAGATAGGAGGCCTGTAAGCCTCCTATAACACTACTTTGTCCAGTATCTGTTTTTCCCTGGCAGCTGCCTTATCCCTGAGCTCCCCTATCCGGTCCCGCATTTTTTCGCAGTATCCTTCGTCCTTAATGGATGCCAGGTTTATTTCCACGTTGTAGAGTGCTGCCAGCACCGCGTTCCGTGCCATCATCGCCGCAACAGCCCCGTCGGTAACCGCATGCTTGTTCCCCTTTTCTACGGCGGTTTCAATCATGTCCATGGCCTCCAGGGCCCTTTCGGCAACCCCCATCGGCACCTCCGCCGCTTTTTTGAGCCCTTGTTGTATTGCTGCGTTTCGGGCAGCTCTCTCCTGCTCACCGGTTTTGGGCATCCGGTAAGCATCCATGACTCCGTTGAAGGCTTCCGCATCGGCATCCATCTGCTCCATGAAGAATGTCATAAGCCCGGAACCGGCCTGTATCAGTTTTTCCATTTCCTCGCTTACCCCTACGTACTCCTTATTGTTTACGGTCAAGGCTGCAACCATCGAGGTAAGGGCGCAGGCGGCAGCGCCGCAAAGGGCTGCAATGCTTCCGCCTCCGGGAGCGGGATCGCTTGAGGCGGTCTTATCCAAAAACTCCTTAATGCTCATATTAGCCAGCAATATGTATTCCTCCTGTTCTCTCATCAATTTATTCACCGCTTTATAATAGGCGCTGCTGCAGGGCCTATTATTCACCGTTCAATTCTTTGACCTAATCTACCCACAGGAGCCTGTTCTCCAGGACCTGTTTCTCCGAAAAGTCCTGAAGTCCCAGGTAATAGGCCGCAACGTCGGTCAGCGCCTGCATGGGCAGGATGCCCACAAGCTCGCTTCCCGCCACGTTTACGCCGTACCTTCTGGCTTCCATTTTTATCATTTCAAAGGACTGGTACAGCGAGGTCTTGGTATAATCGGTCATGTTCATGGATACCTGGACCATACCCTTTTCCTTCAGCCCAACGCCTATGGCCTTGCAGTACCTCAGGCCTCCCCCCGAGTGGCGTATCCTCTTTGCAATGGCGTTTGCGATGTCAAGGTTGTCGGTGGCAAGGTTAACGTTGAAGGCCACCAGCGGCATACGGGCCCCTATCGCAGTAACGCCCGCCGTTTTATGTACCTCCCTGGGGCCATAGTCCGGTTCCCATCCGGGAAGCTTAATCTTCTCGAAGAATCCCTCAAATTGGCCCTTTCTTATGTTGGCCAGGTTTTGCCTTTCGGGTGCGGTAGCGGATGCCTCGTACAGGTACACCGGCAGGTTAAACCTTTCGGCCGCTTCTTCCGCCAGGCTCTTCGATAGTTCGACTGCCTCGTCCATGCTCACATTTCTCACCGGGATAAAGGGTATCACGTCCACCGCCCCCATCCTGGGGTGCTCGCCCCGGTGCCGGTTCATATCGATTTCCCGTATCGCTGCCTCCATGGCACCAAGCAGGGAGCTTTTAAGGCCTTCCGGCTCACCTATCAGCGTAACCACCAACCGATTGTGGTCCCTGTCCGCCGAATAGTCCAAAAGCTTAACCCCGTCTGTCCTGCGGAAAGGTTCCACTATTTTTTCTATCACTTCCCTGTTATTCCCCTCGCTGAAGTTGGGCACGCATTCTAGTATCTTGTTTCCCATAGGCCTCATCTCCTTTATGAAATAGATTTCCTTTCGCCGGCATTTCAAACAGGTCATCATTAAAAATAAAGGGGCTGCCTATCATATCCTGGAATGCCCTGCCCTGTACGCACTCGCCCTTGTAACCGTCTATGGGCTTTCCCTTTATGACCCCCTTGGGCTGGAAACGGCAGGCGTATAACCTGCCTATAGCCCTTCATTCCCGGGTTGGATATGTTTCATGACCCCCCCGGGTCAAGTACCGCCCTCTCCTATATAATTATATACAATTTGGGGGTTCAAATAAACATACCGCGAGATTATTCAAAGGCAGGCAGAATAGCTCCCTTGTATTTTTTCCCACAAACCATGAAAATAACCCCTCCCGGCAGCAATAGGTAAACATAAAATAAAAAACCGAAGGCGATTTCCTTCGGCTAATATTGGTGCCGTGGACTGGACTCGAACCAGCACGAGCGTGGCTCACTACCCCCTCAAGATAGCGTGTCTGCCAATTCCACCACCACGGCGCAAGAGTATCAAATCAAGCTGCAGAATATATTATAATAAACAACCAGCTGTTATGTCAATACCTATTGCCGCTGCTCCGGAATATACCATTTTTCTATATTAAGGAATATATTATGTTCCCTTGGCTCCACTTCGCCCCTTACCCTGTTTTTGACAAGCAACGCGGCCGTTTTGAAATATAGGCTGTTATAGGGCAGTTCTTCGGCTATGTGCTTCTGCACCGCTGCGCTGGTTTCCCGCCTTAACTCTTCAGTGGCCCAGAAGTCCCGCTGCAGTAAAACATCCATTTCTTCACTGCTGTAGGATACAAAATTGCTTCCCTCTTCCACCTGGTTGGAATGGAAGGCAAAGGACAGGTCAAGGTAATTCGCAAGGTTCCAGCCCAGCATTACCGCGTCAAAGTCCTTCTTATTCACCCTTTCCAAGAGCTGTTCCCAGCTAAGTTCTTTTAGCTCCACCGCCATACCCAGGGCATTAAGATCGTCCTTTATCATCCCCGCCGCTTCAAATCGTTTTGGGTTGTCGGAATTTGATAACAGCATAAACTTTAGGTCATGCTTTTCACCGTCTATCTCCTTTTCAAGCAGCCCGTCATTGTCCCTGTCCGCCCAGCCCGCCTCCTCCAGCAGTGCCCTTGCCTTTTCCGGGTCATAGGAATAACCGGTGACATCTTCCGAGTAAATCCAGGCATGGGGAGGAATAGGCGTATCAACTATTACTGCATGCTTAAGGTAAACCTTATCCACTATCATTTCCCTGTTTATTCCGTACTGGATGGCTTGTCGAAGAGCCTTGTCCCGGAAAATCGGTTTTGTAAAATTAAGCCCCAAAAAATCGTACTTGTTGGTGGTATACTCCTTTATGTATGACTTCCCCTCTTCCCGGTACCTTTCCCAGTCGGGGTAAGTCGCAATCACCGCATCCACGTCACTGTTCTTAAATGAAGTCAGCGCGGTGTTTTCGTCAACCACGAACTGCATGTGAACCTCGTCTATGTAGGGCTCGCCGCCCCACCAGTCGGGATTTCTCTCGAGGGCCAAATACTTGAAGGGTTTGTGCTCCTTCAACTTGTAAGGCCCGGTGCCCACCAACTGAAACTCCGAGGTACCTTTGGCCAGGTCCTGTGGAGAGGTGTACAGGTGGCTGGGCAGCAGCGGAAAGGTCATTATGCCAAGGGCCCCATTAAACCACTGGTCAAATACCACTTTAACCGAACGGTCCGCCAGGGCTTCGAAATATGCAACCCTTTCTATATTTGTGGTATAAAGGCTGTCAGCATCCCCCAGCGCTTTCAGGTATTCCAGTGTGAATATTACGTCCCTGGATGTGACCGGGGTACCGTCATGCCACTTTATATTGTCTTTCAGCGTGAAGGTACAGGAATTGCCGGTTTCCGAAACGCTCCAATCCTCTGCCAGCACCGGCCTTATTTCGAGGCTTTCATCGTAGTCCACCAGTCCCTCGAACACCAGTTTCAAGAAATGAAACGCATCCCTTTCGGTATTGACAATGGGGTTTAAAGTCTTTGGCTCGGTCCCGGCAAAGGTAACCTTCCCGCCCTTTACGGGGTTTTCAGGGACCTCCGGTTCCTGCTCAGGACCGTCAATACTGGGCTGGCAGCCTATCAGCGCAGCCGCCAGCAGCGCAGCCAGCACGCCCGCCAAAATCCTTTTCGCCGTAAACAATACGCTCCCCCCTCATTTTATCCTCTTAAGTTTATCATTATGAATAAGGCCGGGAATCCTTCCCCTTTTTGCTATAGCTTTTCCCTCAACTTCCTTTATATCCATCGTCATATCTATGGGCGCCGCGGATGAAATGTAGCTGCCTACGCCAAAGGCGTCGGCCCCCGCTTCGGACAAAAGCCTTATCTTGTCCGGGTTCAGGCCGCCGGATACGAATATTTTTACCCAATTGAAGCCCTCCTGGTCCAGCCTTGCCCTTAACTCTTTGACAAGCCCTGGTGTAACGCCGCCCCTTTCACTGGGGGTGTCCAGCCTTATGCCGCCAAGTCTCTCTTTAAGCCTCTTGGCCACCCTCATGGTCTCCTCCACTTCGTCCTTGAAGGTATCCACCAGTATAATCCTGCTGTGCTCCTCCGGCGTTATTCTATCGTATACTTCCGCCACCCTAAGGGTATCCCCGGCTATTATGAAAGCGGCATGGGGCACGGTCCCGGTGGGCTCTCTGCCTAAAAGCTTTGCACCCAGTATACAGCTGGCATTGTTTGCCCCTCCTATGACGGCGGCCCTTTCCATGACCGGCGCTACCGCCGGGTGTACATGACGGGACCCGAAACAAACAAAGGGCTTGTCCCCGCATGCCAGCCTGCAGTCGCGGGCTGCGGCGGCCCAGCCGCTGGCACTGGAAAGGCACCCAAGCACCACCGTCTCGAAAATGCCGAACTCGCTGTATGGGCCTTCAATCCTCATCACCGTGTCCATTGCCTCAAAGCTGTCCCCTTCTTCAATGGCCCAAATCTTTATATTCTTATCCCTTAGGATATTTTCCGCCTCCCGGACGCCCGCCATTATGCCGGCCTTTCTGGGGAATATCTCCGCGGTCACAACTTTTTCCTGCAGACCCATATGCGTAAGTATCTCCATTGTTCTTATAAAATAGATATCGGTAGTTTTTCCGGACAATATTTCTTCATGGGTGGCGGAATGCAGCAGCCTGTCCATATCAACCCTGAAATCCTGTACATCCTTGAGCGTTTTAAGCTCTTCTTTGTTTGACATAGCCTACCTTCCTTTCCGAAAATGTTTATGCAGCATGGTACTGCTTACCTCTATTTCCTGTACAGATTGCTGTATATCCTATAGTTTTTTATTACTTTTTCCACATAGCCCCGGGTTTCGCCAAAGGGTATATGGTCCAGGGCCCTGCCGTCACTGCTGTACCTTTCATCAGCCAGCCACCGGGTCACGTTACCGCTGCCCCCGTTATACGCGGCTATTACCGTTTTAAGGTTGTCCCCGAATTCCTTTTTAAGCATATGTACATACCAACAGCCAATCATTATATTGGTTTCCGGCTCATACAGCATCTCCGGATCATAGCCTTCAATCCCGAGGACTTGTGCCGCCCACATGCCTGTAATGGGAGATATCTGCATAAGGCCGCGAGCATCCTTACGGGACGTAGCCTTATGATAAAACTTGCTTTCGGCTCTTATAATGGCAGCTATAAGATACGGGTCCACACCGTATTTTTCCGAATACCTGAAAATTATATCCCGGTGGTATACCGGAAACAAAACCTTCATTACCCATGTGGCACTATTTATCAAAACCATCAGCATAACCGCCGTAATGACCAGCACGATTAAAATACTGCGCCTTCTGGATACTGCATTCAAGTACAACACTCCTGAAATGTATACTATCTCATTATATTATTCGCTGACCCCTATATGCAATATGTTTATTGTTTTCTCCACAGTTTACGGATTTTGGTTTCCAACTCCTTCTTTGTCCCAATGTTTTCAATAATAATGTCCGCGTATCTTCCCTTTTCCTCCATCGGCATCTGCGAATCTATTATATTTTCCGCCTTTTCCCTGGACATTCCATCCCTTTCTACCAGCCTTCGGACTTGGGTTTCCCTGTCCGCTTTCACCAGCCACACGCTGTCGACAAGCCTGTGAAGGCCCATCTCAACCAGGATGGCGGCATCTATCACCACTGCCGGTATATCCGACCTTTTTTCAAGCTCCGCAAGCTCTTTTTCCACCCTATCAATCATTACGGGATGCACAATTGAATTAAGCTTTCTTAGTTTATCCCTGTCGGAAAAAACCAAGTCCCCCAGTTTTTTTCTATCAAGGCTACCGTCCGGCTGCAGTATATCCTTCCCAAATTGCGCTGCAATTTCCTCAAGGCAAGGGCTTCCCTTCTCCACAACCTCCCTGGCGATTATGTCAAGGTCTATTATATAGGCCCCCAGTTCCTTCAGTATACTGCCGACCGTGGACTTCCCGGTCGCAGCCCCTCCCGTAAGCCCAATCTTTAACAATTTCCCGCCTCCCGTCAACTGCTTATTCCTACCCTCTGCTTCCCTCTGCTTCTAGGCTTCGTACCAATTCCGACCCACCGACATTTTAACTTCCAGCGGCACCTTAAGGTGCACCGCCCCTTCCATGCATTCCCTCAGGATAGTTTTCACCCTGTCAAGCTCGTCCCTGTGGGCCTCTATAATGAGCTCGTCATGCACCTGCAGCACAAGCCGGGACTTCAAGTTTTCCTCTTTCAGTCTATTATACACCTTATTCATTGCCAGTTTGATTATGTCCGCCGCGCTGCCCTGTATCGGCGTGTTCATCGCCAGCCTCTCGCCCAGGCTTCTTATATTCCTGTTGCCGGATTTAAGCTCCGGCAGGTAGCGGGTCCTGCCCAGCATTGTTCTAACCATCCCCCGCCGGGTGCCCTCCTTGATAACCCGGTCCATGTACTCCTTTACGCCGCTGAATACTTCAAAATACCTTTTTATATACCCGGCGGCTTTACTGCGCGGGATGCGCAAACTTCTTGCCAGCCCAAAATCGCTTATACCGTATATGATACCAAAGTTCACCGCCTTTGCGCTGTTTCGCATGGCCGGGGTAACCTCCAGCGGAGTTACGTCGAACACCTGGGCAGCGGTGCGGCTGTGTATATCCTGCTGCTCCCGGAACGCCTTTATCAGGTTCTTGTCGCCGGATACGTGCGCAAGGACCCTAAGCTCTATCTGTGAATAATCCGCGGCGACAAACAGGTACTCTTCACTGCCCGGGATAAAGGCCTTCCTTACCTCCCTGCCCAGGTCCAGTTTAATCGGTATGTTCTGCAAATTAGGCTCGGTGCTGCTAATCCTACCGGTGGTGGTAACCGTTTGCTTGAAATTGGAATGCACCCTTCCGGTGCGCGGGTTTATCGCCTTCATCAGGCCCTCGGCGTAGGTGGACTTAAGCTTTATTAGCTGGCGGTATTCCAATACCTTTTCCACGATAGGGTGCCTGTCCCTAAGCTGCTCCAGCACCTCCATGTCGGTGGAATAGCCTGTCTTGGTCCTCTTTACGGGCGGCAGGCCCAGCTTTACGAACAAAACCTCCCCCAACTGCCTTGTAGAGTTTATATTGAACTCCTGCCCGGCATGGGAATAAATCTCCCGGGTCAGGGCGTCTATGCTCCTCTCAAGTTTTTCCGAATACTGCTCCAATGCCTTTCGGTCAAGCCGAATCCCGGTTAGCTGCATACTTGCCAGCACCTGTATAAGCGGAAGTTCCACGCTGTAGACAAGGTCCTCCATTCCTGTATCCCTGATTTGCTTTTTCAAGACATCCCTCAGGGCAAACATGCACCGCGCCCTGTCGGCAAGGTACCGGCATATTCTCTCCATCTCTATTTGATTGAACCGGATACGGTCTTTGCCCTTACCGGCAATCTCCTCTATGCCGGCTATGTTTTCACCCAGGTATTTTATGGCAATCTTCTCCAGGTCATAACTGCTGGCGGCCGGGTCCAAAAGGTAAGCAAAAATCTCCGAATCGAATGTATAATTGACAAGGCTGATACCCCGTTTGGCAAGGGCTATTATATCCTGCTTCAGGTGATGCCCCAGCTTTTTAATCTTTTCATCCTCCATTATTGGCTTTAGTTTGTTGAAAACCGCCGCTGCATCCAAGGCGTAACCCTGATGGTTTGTTGGTATGTAAACCCCTTCTCCCCGGTCCCAGGCTATTGATATGCCGTATACTTCAAACTCAATATCGTCGTCGGTGCTGGTCACTATTTCAAAGGCCATGCACTTGTTCAGCCGTATGTCCTCCAGTACGGCGTCCATACCGTCGAGGGTTTCAAGGCAGGTATAAGTGCATTCCGGCGTTTCACTCCCCGGGGTTTTGGCTATATCCCCGTTGCCCAAGAGGTCTTTGGCCCTGTCTATCAGGCTGTTGAATTCCAGTTCCGAAAGCTTTGCCGCCACCCTATTGATATCCGGGCTCGGCTTCCTGCACCGGCCGGTATCCAAAACAATGGGTATATCCCTGCAAATGGTGGCAAGCTTTTTGCTCAAAACCGCCTGCTGTACGTTTGAGATTAGGCTTTGCTTAAGTTTACCCTCCGGCATACTGTTTACGTTCTCCAGCACCGCTTCAAGGCTGCCGTACTGCTGCAACAGTTTTAGGGCGGTTTTTTCACCAACCCCCGGTACTCCCGGTATGTTGTCGGATTTATCTCCCATAAGTCCCTTAAGGTCTATAAGCCCGGCGGGCTCCAGCCCGTACCTTTCCTTTATGCCCCTTTTATCGCAAAGTTCAAGATCGGATACTCCTCTCTTGGTATATATAACCTTCACGCTGTCGCTTACAAGCTGCAGCGCATCCCGGTCGCCGGTCACTATGAGCACTTCCATGCCCTCCCGCTCGCCGTACCGGGAAAGGGTCCCTATTACATCGTCCGCCTCGAAACCGGCTGCCTCCATACGGTTTATATCCATGGCATCCAGAAGGTCCTTCAATACCGGTACCTGCACCGCCAGGTCCTCCGGCATGCCCTTTCTCTGGGCCTTATAGTCCGAATACTCGTTATGACGGAAAGTAGCTTCTTTCCTGTCGAAGGCGACGCTTATGTAATCCGGCCTGTATTCCTCCAATATCTTAAAAAGCATTGTGACAAAACCATAAACGGCGTTGGTGGGCAGCCCCTGTCTTGTGGTAAGGGGCGGCAACGCATAAAAAGCCCTGTTTACAAGGCTGTTTCCATCGATAACTATCATCCTGGGTTTTCCCAAGCTAAAACACTTCCTCTCTACATCTCACATCCCACTTCCCACTTCTCATATAGTATTTCACCATAATGTGTTAAAAACCTCCACAAAGCCAAAAAAAAGAAGCATCCGCGCTTCTTTTGCGACTGTGCGGATGCTCCCCTTTAAGGAGGGGTTATTCTATTCGGCTGCATCCCAGAGCGGTTTTCCCAAGAATTCCGAAAGAACCCTGGCATCTTCCTTCATGGCATTTTTATCGGCATGACCTAGGACAAGAATACGTTTTCCGTTCTTTAAGACAAGGTTCAAGTCATAACTGTAGTATTGTTTCTTTCCATTGTACACGGGTTTCCACAGAAGCTGCAGCGCATGAATACTTTCCAGGCCAATTGCTTTTTTGGGGTTTTCAATATCCGGTACCTTACCGGGCCTATTTCTTCCCTTTGAAAACATACCACTGGATTTGTCAAACACTATGGGTGCCATCTGCGAATATACCAGGAAGCCCCCGATCAGCGTAAAGCCAAGGCCCAAAAACAGGGCGAAAGCGCTTATACTATGGGTGAATGTGTAAATAAGTATCAGTATTCCTGCCAGAGGGAAAACAGCGAACATAGCCACAGCACTCATTACCCGGCGGAATTCCATCCTGTCCGGGCCCACCCTTACCAGCTTGCGGCTGCGGAAGCTGTCGCCTATTGTATTGAGTGGCTCCCAGTCGGTTTTTAAGGCTACCGGGTCACCAAACCGGGCAGGGTTCTATGGACCCGGGTTGTTCCAGCATTTTGCCTAAACTTCCCGGCCTAATACTTGTTTTTACTTTTACCATTTCTCATCCTCCTTATAGATATATTTTGCATCCCTGCAGCAATTGGAACCACCCGGTCTTACGCAGCACCGGGCTTTCCGGATGAAACTGCTGCCGGTTTCATCGGGGATTCGGCCTTTTATCAACCGTCGCTGAATTCCGACTCGATTTTCTCGGGTATACCATCGCCGTCTATGTCCATGTACATATTACCCTCTGCGTCCATGTACATGTCTATCACACCATCGCCGTTTGTGTCGATTTGAAATGTCCCGTCCGGGTTGAAGGTAGTCTGGCCATGGCTCATACTATCATTCATACCGGCTTCCCCGCTGCCTCCTGCATCCGGGCCGGGCATGCTCCTGCCATTGCCCGGGCTTCCGGCACCGTTTCCGTCCTCAAAGGGGCTTTTCAGCTCACCGAGGCCGCCTTCACCGTATGGCTTCTCGGTAATGCTACCGTAAAAATACCCGGCGCCCCACATTTTCCCGTAGGTGGGTATATCCACTGTCACCCTTTCCCCTGCCACCAGTATGGTAATACCCATAGGTACGCTCTCGCCGTCGGTGTAGCTTCCCCTCTGGTCGGTAAGGGTCTTCCCGGTTTCCCGGTCTATGACCTGCTGATTAAGCTTAAGCTTGGTAACCCAGTCCGACCGAAAGGTGGCCATACCGTTGAAATTCCCCAGCGGAGCAATTCTGGGCTCCCCGGGAAGGGGAGGTATGCTTTCGATATATTTTTCCTGGTCGAAGGGCACTATTTCAAACTTCAAATCCTTGCACTCCCTGTTAAATGCTCCTCCACCAATATACATTAATTCCTGGTCCGACATTTTAGATTCGTCAAATCCAAATGTGATATAGCCTACACCTTCGTATTCGCCGTAAATATCCTCGCCTCCGGTTTTGACAGCCATAATACCTAAGGTTATTTCATAATCAAGGGGTTTCCCGGTCATGGGTATATCGTAGGTTCCGGACACGGTGTCGTCTACCCGTATCACCCAATCCTTACCCTTGGGCTCCCCCGGTATTTCCTTCGGTGTTTCTTCCGGCACTTGCTTATCCTGCGCGCCTTCCGACTGCGCAGTCTGCTCACCGGCTCCTGCGCCGGTAGACTGCTCCCCGTCACTGCCGCCGCAGCCGGTCAGGACAAGCATCAACAGCAGTGTGTATATTATGACCCTTGGCAGTCTCATTATTATTCACCCCCTATAAGGTTGCAGCTGAAGACTATATTCCCTTCATAATTCATAGGTTCTATGTTTGTTTTAAACTCCTTGCCCTTCCAGTTGACCATCTTTTTCACCATGTACCGGTCTCCCTCCCACCCGCTGTCCATCAATTCATTCATGTACTCTTCGACGTCTTCATCGGTAAGCCCGGAATATTCATAGGTGATATTGTAGACTTCAGAGCCATTGTATCCGTTATCCACTATGTCCACCGTCCCTACCAGCATACCCTTTTGTGGCGGGAAAATGTCTTCCGGAAGCTGGCCGGCAGGCCAATTGCCCAGTTCCTCCACCAACACACTTACCTGCAAAAGGGTTTTGGAATTGAACTGAAAGTCCAGCCGTATATTCTTATTACTGGCGGTGGGATAGGAATCATCCCTTTGGACATACCAGCCGGAGGATTCAAGCAAGTCAAGATATTCATCCAGGTCCCCGCGATTTGTTTTGTCCACAAGGATGGTGTATTCCCGGCTGTCTCCGCCGGAGTTAACCACTTTCCCATTTTTGTACTCAGGTATTTCTGAAGGGACCTTGCCCTCCGGCCAGCCCTCTCTGGTTAATTTGCCGGTCTGCATAACCCTATCCAAAACCTCCTGGCCAACTATATCCAATACATCCTCCGGTATACCCCCGGCATCCTGGCCCTCCTGCGCCAAAGGGGCTGCGTTTTGGTCACTGACACCCGAAGGCTGCTCTGTCCCGGCATCCTTTTGCCCGCCGCATCCTGTCAGCAGTATCGATATTCCTATAATTACTGCCACCGCCATAAAACTTGAGGATTTTACCCGGTTTCTTTCCATTCTCATATCACTCCCATTTTACTTGGAATAGGTGGGCTTCTTACTAAGCCATCCCTTAAAGGCCCGTCCCGTTTTCAGTTCCATAAGCTGCAGCTCCACCTTACCGGCCGAACCTATGCTCAATTTATAGGTCATTGCCATTGGGATTCCTATTTGATTCGCTTCGCCTAAACTTAGCCCTCTGGCATCCGATACAGATATGTCATATGCCCCTGTCCCCTCAAACAGTTCATATCCATAGGCCATACCGTATTTGGGTACCAGTGAAACAATCTCGGGCCTCTCTGGCCTGGGTTTTAACGGTACTATCTCAGGGCCTTGCTGCGGTACCAGCGGTACTATCTTAGGGCCTTGCTGCGGTACCAGCGGTACTATCTTAGGACCCTCCGAACCGCCCGCAGGGCCTGAACCAAAGTCTGTCAGTTCCATATGATTGTACGGCACTACCTCCATTGACAGGCTGTCCGCAGTGTAACTGCCTCCAACATTCACAGAAAAGTTGACCAGTGCACCCTCTGCCTTATCGATTACCTCCTGGGTTGCCTCGCTTGCGTCAACCTTAAATTCCAGGGATGCGGTTCCTTTGTATAAACCCTTTGAGGTCTTACCGCCCTTTTTGACAGCGTTGAGCTTAAGCTTATATTTGACTTTCATGGGCATGTCCGGGTCTTCTAATTCCTCGGTGATGGTATCGTTTATACGTATGGTCCATATAAACTCATCAATGGTAGGGTCATGTTCAACAGGGATATCAATCTCCGGGTCGTGTTCCACGGGTATGTTTTCCCCGTCCCCGCCTTCGGCCTCCGGTTTTCCTTCCCCTTCCCCGCCGGGATTATCGTCGGGAGGCGGCACCTCCTGCCCCGAACCACCGCCGCCGGGCAATCCGGGAATCATAGTCCCTTCCCCGTCATTCTCGCCGCCTGACTGGCCGCCGGGCATATCGTCAATATCGGTAGTGTCAAATAACAGTATCGGGCCCTCCGGTACAACCACAACATGACAGGCGCCTTTCTTGCCTTTATCGCCGGCAAGCTGTGCCTCTATTACCGCCCGACCTTCGGCCTTTGCCTCAACCCTGCCGTCGGCGGAGATTTGCGCTATCTGGCTGTCACTGCTGCTCCATTCCACTTCGCTGCTGTTAGCATTGCCTGACTGCGTGCTAACCTGTAGCCTGATTGCCTCCCCCACCGGGAGTTCCACCAATGCGGGGTAAACCTGCAGCGAATAAGCCGGGCCTTCTTCCGAAACGCCTGAGCTGCCGCACCCGGTAAGAATAAGCATCACTGCCAGGGCTGCCTGTACAAACAAAACAACCTTTTTTTTCATAATCAATTTAGCTCATCTCCATTCATTTCTTACCCTAACTATATACAACAAATCCCGTCCCCCGCTCAATGCCGTCTAATGGAGGGAAAGGCAGACAGGGTCATTTCCTTCCTGTCTGCCTCCTGTATTACTGATTTACCCTGTTATTTGTATGCCTCGTATACCCTTACCACAATTTAGCCGCCCTCAGTTGGTTTTGTAATAGGCAATTACTACAGTGCAGCTGTACTGGTCCGGAAAATGCTGGGTAAAATCAATCTCGATCCTGTACCCGCCCAAGTTGCCATAATGATGCGATTTTACGCCAATCGTTCCATCGTAGTTGTCCGCTTGCAACATTAAACTGGCATAATGCCCGTTAACTTCGCTGGTTTTTTCGCCTTCATAATCGATGGTAATTGCGTAACCCACATCCCCCGTATCAAAGGTCTTTTTCTCAACCGATACAATTTTACCGTTTTTGTATAAAGGAATAAGGCTTGACGGGTACCCCTCCGGCAGAGATGTGGAATCGCCGCCGCCGGTATCCGAAACCGACTTGGTGGCGGAGATATCGTCCATTTTTTCGTAGGTTCTGACCGTCATAAGCACTGCCGCTTCCCTGGTAGCCATCCCGTAGCCCGCAGCCTGCTGTGCGGTGGTGGTTGCCTTTGGCATAAAGTTTCCGCTTGCGTCACCTCTTATTATGCCAAGCTTGAACATGTACTTGGTGCCTTCCACCGCCCAGTCGGATATATCTTTTTGGTCCGGGAAGTCGGCAACTCCGGCTATACTGTAGTCAGCATCCGGGGCTATGGCTTTTATTGCCCTGTAAAGCATGGTTGCGCACTGCTCCCTGTCTATTAAAACGTTGGGAGAGAAGGTGGTGGCGGAAGTCCCGACTGTGACCCCCAATGCAAAGGCCTTCAGTATCTGCGGGTTATTTGTATCGGTGAAAGGATTGGGGGAAACCGGAACGGCGGTCTTGCCGCTTGCCTTTTCGTAAAGCAGCACCGCTAGCTCGGCAAACTCCTCCCGCGTGATGGGTTTTGTCATGTCCGCACCCTTTAATATATCGGGTATAAGCCCGTACCCGGCAGCCTTGTCAAGTTCAGGCTCCGCCCAGCTGCTGGCGCCGCTGTAAAAGGCCGGGGTGCCTATTTCAACTACGTTGGAGAAGGGTGAGCGCACCCTTGTTCCATCAGGCTTTTGCAGTTCAAAAAACATGCGGAAATAATACGTGTTCTCCTCAATGTTTACTTCGCCCCAACCGCCTTCATCGATGGGGTCTATGTCCACATTATCGAACAGCATATGGTCAGCCTTTTCAAGCGGCAGCCTCCCGCTTTCGGTTGCCCAACTGCCGCTGCCAATTTTCCAGTCCAGGGCGTTCCATACGTTGGTCAGCTTGTTGGCCTGCTCAACGCTTTCCGGGATATCGCAGGTGAAATGGAAATAGGGCTGGCCGTTTTCCTGCTTTCTTAATTCTCCGGCAAGGTTTTGCGGCGCTACCAGGCTGTTTGGAATCTGGGCAGCGGATGTCTTGCCAATGGATGCCACTTCCGACCAGGGTGATACAATAAAACTGTACCCATCCCCGCCATGATACTCATAGACATACCTGCAACGAAAAGAATAGGTATTATTCTGCAAATCAAAGGCGTCCAACCCAAGAGATTCCGGGAAAGCCCAAAGGTCTATGGCGTTTCTTTCGTCATGGCCTATATTGTTTAAATAACCGCAGACATCCCATAAGTCATACGTGCTTTTGTAATATTCAATTAATGATACATCTAATGATACATCGCCGGGCCTATCCCAGCTTTTGTTGAACTTCCACGGGCCGTCGTTAATCTTCCAGTCAAACTCATAATAAATGTAGTATTCGTCATCATCCATCTGCTTCATTATACTTTGCGGCTGAGTAAGTCTAAGCAGCAATTCACCGACTTCACCGGGCCGGACAGACAGGCTGGCCGGTTTTTCCAGGCTGGCGGGGTGCTCCTCCTCGGCATACACCAGCCCCGGAAGTAACAGCATGAAGCATAGCGCAAGCAAAACTGCTCTTCTAATCATGAATAAACCCTCCTTTTTATTTTTTCTTAAAACGCATCCCCGCCAAGGTTTCCTGTGAAGCT
>DASRVG010000006.1:0-2990 GCA_035655175.1 Clostridia bacterium
ACAGAACTACTTGAACGATGACGACTTCCTAAGTTACGTGTATATCTCGGAGGATGCTGCGGAATGGACCCTGGTAGAACAGCACTTCCCCTATATGCTTACAGATGTGGTATATGTGGGTGACCGGTTCCTGGCTAAGGGCATGACCGAAAAAATCGAGTATGATGACGAACCGGTTTCGGAAGTAGTGCTGACCTCCAATGATGGGCGCAACTGGATGGTTGATGAGGATGAAGTCTATCCTCCCGACAGTGATGTTGTCGACATGGATATTGCTGAAAGGTTCGGATGCCTGAAAATGGCCCGGGCCGTTAAAGTAAATGTTGACGGCCGGGAAGAGATTTGGATAGTCGGAGACGATGTCATATTTTTCATAGATGAGGAGTAAGCTAAAACGGTAAGTCGTCACCGGCGGTTCTTGAGTAAGAACAGCAATGCCTGAAGCCTTTGTATATAAAAGGTTTCAGGCATTTTTGTTTTGCCGCCTATTTTTGTGCAAACATACTATCAAGCACATTTTTGTCCTGGATATCCACGTTAGGCAGCTTTTCAAAGAGGTACTTGAGATATGCGTATGGGTTATAGAACGTTCACTTATAATAGGCTAATGCTGCAATAATTTCTTCTTCTTTTGCAAGTGTAGGATACTGCTGTAGAGCATCTTTAATATCATAATCGGCTTCCAAAACTGCCAAAACATCGTCAATAATAGCCCTCCTCATCCTCCGCTGCCGGTGCATGCTCTTCATGAAGCAAGTATTCCGCCTCGCTGCCGCACATAAGCTCCGCCTGCTCCATGACAGTTTTGATTGCCCTTGGCTGCTGGTCCGGCGGGTACCCGTATTTTTTAAGCAGCCTTTTTACCGTGACCCGCATTTTGGCCCTAACGCTTTCCCTCAGGTTCCAGTCCACCGTCATGCTGTTTCTCAGGGAATGGGTAAGGTCCCTGGCAATCTGTTTCAGTATTTCATCGCCCATTACTTCCCTTGCCGATTTGCTTTCCGCAAGGGCATCATAGAACGCTACCTCGTCATCCGAAAGGCCTGTATCCTCGCCTCTTTTACCGGCTTTGTTCAGTTCCTTTGCCAGGTCTATTAGTTCCTCTATAACCATAAGGGTTTCAATGGCCCTGTTGTTGTATTTTACAAGTGCCTGCTCCAGCATCTCGGAGAATTTCCTGGACTGGACAAGGTTTCTCCTGGCGACGGCCTTTATCTTACCCTTAAGAAGCCTCTTTAATAGCTCCACCGCCAGGTTCTTGTGCTTCATCCCCTTTACTTCCTCAAGGAATTCATCGGACAGTATCGCTATATCCGGTTTGTTTAAGCCCACCGCTTCCAGTATATCCACGACCTCTTCCGAGATTATGGACTTTGACACCAGCTGGCTTAGCTGTGCATTCAACTGTGTCAACGTCTTCCCACCGGTGCCGCTGGGTATCAGTTTTATAAGCCCCGATTTCACCGCTTTAAAAAACCCGATTTCCACATTAAGTTCCCGGGCCTTTTGGGTGGTGGCACACAGGGCATAGGCCTTTGAAAGCTCGGTTACATACTTAATAAAGTTCTTCTTGGGCTCTTCCCCTAAACCCAGTACATGGTCAACAGCAGCGACAATGGTTTTCATCCTGTCCGAGGCTTTCCCGGTGAAAAACCGGCTGTAATCGAAACCATGCAGGAGGTCCTTAATAAGCTCGTACTTCTCCAGCATAATATTTACCGCCACATCGGTGTTAATCCCTGCGGTCTCCCTGTCCTTTCTGGTATAGCAGGCAAGTGCGTTCTTAATGGAATCCGCTATGCCTATATAATCAACTACAAGACCGCCCGGCTTATCCTTGAATACCCGGTTCACCCTTGCAATAGCCTGCATAAGGTTGTGGCCTTTCATAGGCTTGTCTATATACATTGTATGCAGGCTGGGCACGTCAAACCCGGTAAGCCACATGTCACGCACTATCGCAATCCTTAGCCCGTCCTCCGGGTCCTTCATCCTCTTGGCAAGAAACTCCCTGCGGGATTTATTGCCTATATAGGGCTGCCAATCGGGCGGGTCGGACGACGCCCCGGTGATTATCACCTTTATCATTCCCTTGTCGTCGTCATCGCTGTGCCATTCCGGCCTTAGGGCAATTATTTCCTTATAAAGCTCTATAGCTATCCGCCTTGACATGGTGACTATCATTGCCTTGCCGTACATGCCCTCCAGGCGTTTTTCGTAATGCTCCACCATGTCTTTTGCAATAAGCTTAAGTCTTTTTTCAGCCCCTACAAGGGCTTCCAGCCGGGACCATTTGGACTTTAGCCTTTCCTTCTGGTCAAGTTCCTGGTGTTCTGTTAGTTGGTCGTACTCCTGGTCAATGAGGTCCAGCTCCTCCTTTGGTATATCAAGCTGTGCAATCCTGCTCTCATAATAAATCTTTACCGTCGTGCCGTCCTCAACAGCCCTGGTCATGTCATAAATATCGATATAATCGCCGAACACGGCGGGGGTGTTCTTGTCCTCAAGCTCTACCGGTGTACCGGTAAAGCCTATGAAGGAAGCTTTGGGCAGTGCGTCCCTCATGTACTTCGCATAACCAAATTTCACCGATGCCCTGTCCCTTTCCTCTACCACATCCGCTGCAAACCCGTACTGGCTCCTGTGGGCCTCGTCGGCTATAACGATTACGTTTCGCCTATCGGTAAGCTCCGGAACGGTATCCCCCTTCTCCTCGGGGGCAAACTTGTGTATGGTGGTAAATATTATACCCCCGGCTTCCCTTGTGAGTAGTTCCCTTAAATGGCTCCTGCTTTCGGCCTGGACGGGGGTCTGCCGCAAAAGCGATTTGGACTTTGCAAAGGTGGTAAAAAGTTGGTCGTCAAGGTCGTTCCTGTCGGTTATAACGACGATGGTCGGGTTGTCCATGGACAGCACAAGTTTGCCGGTGTAGAAAACCATAAGAAGGCTCTTGCCCGACCCCTGGGTATGCCATATTACGCCTATCTTCC
>DASRVG010000007.1:0-4639 GCA_035655175.1 Clostridia bacterium
ACCCAGCGACATGTTGGCGGTATGGAAAACCGGTACCGTCTCTGCCGCCTGCTCCAGTAGTTCCGTATGCTCTTTGCCCAGGCCGGTGGTTGCAACCATAAGGGCCGTCTTGGTTCTCTCGGCGTAAGATACCAGCGCGGGTATGGATTCCGGCCGGGAAAAGTCTATTATCAGGTCCGCACTGCCTTCGAACATATCGATGTTCTCAAAAACGGGGTACCCATAGGGGCTGGGCTGGGTGTTTTTGTCTATGCCAGCCACTATTTGGATATCGGATGCCTTTGATACTTCCTCCGAAACCACCCTTCCCATCTTACCGTTACAACCGTTCAATATGGCTTTTATCATGCCCTTACCCCCTCAGAGTAAACCCATAGTCCACCAGCGTCTTTTTGAGGAATTCAAGGTTTTGGTCGGTCATGGTGGTAAGGGGCAGTCTCAGCTTGCCCACGTTGTACCCCAGGAGGTTCATGGCAGTCTTTACAGGTATCGGGTTAACCTCGCAGAACAGTGCTTTAAAGATGGGCATAATCTTAAGCTGCAGTTCCTTGCTTTTTTGTACGTCACCCTCAAGGTAGGAGACCACCATGTCGTGCATTTCTTCCGGTATTATGTTTGCAGTTACCGAGATAACTCCCTTACCGCCGAGGGACAAAAGGGGCACTACCTGGTCGTCGTTTCCGGAATATAGGTCCAGTTTATCCCCGCACAGGTACGCGGTTTCTGCGATCTGGGTAAAGTTTCCGCTGGCTTCCTTAATCCCTGATATGTTTTTGTGTTCACACAGCTTGTGGAGAGTATCCGGCGTAATGTTCATACCGGTTCTTCCGGGTACGTTGTAAATTATTATGGGGATGTCAATACTGTCCGCTACGGCGGTGAAATGCTCCATCAGCCCTTTCTGGGTCGATTTATTGTAATACGGCGTAATGACCAGTAGGGCGTCCGCCCCCACTTCCTGAGCGTACTTGCTCCTCTTTATGGTCTTGGCGGTATCGTTTGTTCCGGTGCCTGCTATTACCGGTATTCTCTTATCGGTTTTTTCCACGGCATACTTTATGGCTGCTCTAAGTTCTTCCTCGGTCATCGTGGACGCTTCTCCTGTGGTGCCGCAGATAATGATGGCATCGGTCTTTCGCTCAACGTGCATATCGATGAGCTCACCAAGCTTTTGAAAGTCTATCCCATTTTCCGTGAAAGGAGTTACGATGGCAACTCCTGATCCGGTAAATACTGACATAAGATCATCCTCCTATTTTTGCTGGTTGACCAGCTTTATATTTTTTTGAAACATTTTTCCCGAGCTTGAGCGGTGCCGGGCTGCTAAACGGTTTTTCTCACCACTTTTGTACGTATGCCTTAGCTTTTCCCGATAACCAGTTCCGCAATTTGAACCGCATTTGTAGCGGCACCCTTCCTGACATTGTCCGCCACCACCCAGAGGTTAACGCCGCTTTCAACGCTTTCATCCCTTCTTACACGGCCTACGTACACCAGGTCGGTATCGGCGGCAACCGTTGCCAGCGGATACAGGTTGCTGCACGGGTCGTCCATCACTTTTATCCCGGGACTTTTTCCAAGGAGTTCCTTGAGGTCCTCTAGGTCGAAGTCCTTTTTCAACTCCACGTTAACCGATTCGCTGTGGCACTTTTCCACAGGCACCCTGACGGTGGTAGCCGTTATCCTCATTGTATCGTCTCCCAGTATCTTGCGTGTCTCGTCAATCATCTTCATTTCTTCCTTGGTATATCCGTTATCGAGGAACACGTCTATGTGGGGCAGGCAGTTGTTGACTATCGGATGGGGATAAAGGGACGGTCCTTTTCCAGCCAGTCCGTCGGTCAAGTCCTTAACCCCCTTGTAACCCGAGCCGGAGACCGCCTGGTAGGTGGAGAAAACAACCCTTTCTATCCCATACCTGTCCTGCAGGGGTTTAAGCACCACCACCGCCTGGGTGGTGGAGCAGTTGGGATTTGCTATGATACCCTTATGTTTTTTTACTTCCTGGGGGTTTACCTCCGGGACCACCAGCGGCACGTCCATATCCATCCTCCAGGCGCTGCTGTTGTCCACCACCACGGCTCCCTTTGAGGCGGCTATGGGCGCATACTTTTTGCTTATTTCCCCGCCGGCGGAAAAGAGTGCCAGGTCTATGCCCCTGTCGAAGGAATCCTCTCCCAGCTTTTCCACAAGGTATTCTTTCCCTTTAAAACTAAGGGTTTTGCCCTCCGACCTGCCGGATGCAAAAAGGTAAAGTTCACCCACCGGGAAGTCCCGTTCCTCCAGTACCTTGAGGAATGTCCTGCCCACCATTCCCGTTGCTCCTACGATTGCCAGCCTGAAACCTCTCAAGTCCTCTCCTCCTCAAGAAAAGTTTTCCTTAATACAATATTATTATGTAAGGAAATATTTTATATTTATGAAGCTATAAAAAAGCCGACACCAATAGGCGCCGGCAGATGCCATATCCACACAGGCCTACTGTTTGTGCAGGCCTTATTTACGGTAGCGCTCCACCGGTTACGGTGACAGTTATCCGGCTGTTAACCGGATACCCAGGCAGCACTCCGCAGGGAGGGGTACCGCCTTCGGCATTTTTCCCTTTCGTTATCCTTCAACGGAGTCCCTCCTCCTTAGGATACTTACTGATGAAAGATGCGCCTCTACCATGCCTTTATTAATTTTAACTATGATAACATTATCCAGGCCTTTTGTCAATTAAGCCGTTTCAACGTCCGCACCGGGGCATAGATTCGATCAATAGTGCCGCAATCCCTGCGCTTAAGAATAAATAAACACTTATTGAAAAAAATAAATATGCTAGACTTTAATTACATTCATTAATCATTTTAATTCGAGGTGGTTTGAATATGGGTTTTTTAGATTATATAAGAAAAGTCGTTGATTTAAAAAAACCTGAAAAGGGCAATACATTCGTGCTCCCGGAAAGTCCCCATGAAAATCCGGGTAAGGAAAACGAGGATTCCGATGAAACACGGCAAGGAACCGATTCCAGGAAAACGGGCAGTATTCAGAATGAAGAAAAACAGGGGAAGCCGAATCTACAAAAAGCCAAAATAATCAAAAGAAAGAAGAAGGGACCTCGGCCGGATACATTAAATAAAACGAAGCCTATGAACAGTGAAAGCTCGGCCAAGGATATGGTTGACGGCGTAGATTACAAGGAAAGGTCAATGTCAACAAATATCCATAACAATCTTAAAATAATCAAGGAAATATTTAATTACCCGGAAAACGGCGACTTGATTTTCAGGGAGTTCAAGGTAAAAATCGGTACTTTCCACAGGATTACAGCAGTGTTTATAAATGGCCTTGTCGATAAGGCCTCAATCCATAATACGGTGATTTACCCTTTAATGCAGTACGATGGTGAAGGAGATGAAAAAGGCGAAGTTGTTGATTATATATTGAAAAAAATAGTTCCTTCAAACCTGGTTGTAAAGGGACAAACTTACGGGCAGGTTGTAGACGGCATATTGGAGGGGAAAACCGCTATTTTTGTTGGTAATTCCAGGCTGGCATTGCTTATAGATACAAGCGGGTGGAGAACCAGAAACGTTGAGCAGCCGGTTATTGAAAAGACCGTAAAAGGGCCGCAGGCAGCCTTTAATGAAGATTTCATGACAAATATAAGCCTTATACGGAGGTCGCTGCCAAGTCACAACCTGATGAATGAAATCGTATATATTGGGTCGGAGCAGAAAAATACCTGTTCCGTTATTTACTTAAAAAATATTGCAAATCCTTCGCTGGTTAAGGAAGTAAAAAGAAGGCTGAACAGCATTAAGACCGATTACCTTCCGGATGGAGGAGGACTGGAGCAGTTTATCGAAGACCATCCGTACATGCTTGTACCGCAGGTAATTAATACTGAAAGGCCGGACATGGTGGTATCGTCATTATTACAAGGTAAAATAGCAATTGTCTTATCCAATTCACCCAATGTGCTTATTGTACCGGTAACATTCTGGGAGTTCATTCAGTCGCCGGAAGACAGGTACCTGCGTTCCGGTTTCGGGACGCTTTTAGTAATGCTGAGGTATTTTGCCTTAACAATGACTCTTTTTTTACCGGCGTTTTATATAGCAATAATAAACTTTCACCAGGAAATGATACCTACAGACCTGTTGTTCTCTTTTGCAGGCGCCAGAGAGAGAGTCCCCTTTCCGACAATTGTGGAAGTCCTTATCATGGAGGTTTCTTTTGAATTGATTAGGGAAGCGGGTATAAGGATATCTGGATTAATCGGTCCCACGCTGGGTATTATAGGGGCGCTTGTACTTGGGCAGGCTGCAGTGGCTGCCAATATTGTAAGCCCGGTAGTAATTATAATTGTGGCGTTAACAGGGATAGGATCGTTTGCCTTGCCTAATTATTCGTTCTCGTTTGCGGCCAGGACAGCAAGATTCATAAATATCCTTTTGGCATCCGTTTTGGGTTTATTCGGCATAGCTTTTAGCGCCTTCATCGTGCTGGCAGCCTTAAGCAGCATGAAGTCCTTTGGCGTGCCTTACCTTGCTCCTGTAGCTCCGCTGACAAAATCTCCGAAAAGCGCCGTCACAAACTTCCCTTTATGGAACGAGGAAAGAACCCCGGATTATTTGAACACCAAAAAAAC
>DASRVG010000008.1:0-11666 GCA_035655175.1 Clostridia bacterium
TCTTTATGCTTGAGTATATCTGTGATAGCGTCCATTATGGCTGAGCCTTCCTGCCCGTGGCCTAAAAAGTCCAGCATAAGCTTAACCGTCCATATCATGGCTATTGGGTTGGATATCCCCCTGCCCGCAATATTTGGGGCCGAGCCGTGAACCGGTTCGAACATTGACGGATACTTGCCCTCGGGGTTTAAGTTCGCTCCTGCGGCAAACCCCAGCCCGCCCTGCAGCGCAGCGCCCAGGTCGGTAAGAATATCGCCGAACAGGTTGGAGGCCACCACTACGTCAAAGTCTTCCGGATTCTGAACCATGTACATTGCTGCCGCATCCACGTGGAAAGACCGGGTTTCTATATCGGGATACTTTCCGGAAAGCTCCCTGAACACCCTGTCCCAGAACACCATGCTGTAGTTCATCGCGTTGGACTTGGTAATGCTGGTAAGTTTCCCGCTCCTTTGCTGTGCCAGCCTGAAAGCGTAGTTCATAACCCTTTCGGTGTTTTTCCTGGTGAAAACGCTGGTCTGAAGCGCCGTTTCCTCATCGGTGCCCTGCCGTACAAAGCCGCCGACGCCGGCGTACTCCCCTTCGGTGTTTTCACGGACAAAAACCATGTCAATGTCCGCCGGTCCCTTGTTTTTTACCGGGCATTCAATACCGTGCAAAAGTTTTACAGGCCTTAGGTTTATGTACTGGTCAAAACCCTGCCTTATTTTAAGAAGCAGGTCCCTTAGGGATATATGGTCGGGGACTCCGGGAAAGCCTACCGCCCCCAAAAGGATGGCATCGTATCCCCTCAGAATGTCCAGCCCGTCCTCCGCCATCATCCTGCCGTGTTTAAGGTAATATTCGCATCCCCAGTCGTAATGGTCGATTTCAAAGCAAAGGCCGCCGTGCAGCCGGGCGATTTCATTCAAGACCTTTATTCCTTCCTTCATTACCTCTTTTCCCACGCCGTCCCCGGGAACGACCGCTATTTTAAATTTTTTCATATTGAAACCCCCTCAAAATGCCGTCAAAAGCATTCTACCAAAAATCCCGCCGGTTTACCAGCAGGCCGCGCTTAAATAATTGCCCCGTCTTTCGGGGGTCATAAAAAAATACGAACAACCAACAAAATAAAACACGGAATGTACGTTATATAATATACGAACCAGGGCTTATAAAGTGATTTATTCGTTATTTCTATTGACACTGTCAATCCCCTTTGTTAATATTTAAATTAAAGGAAAGAATATAGCTAGATACGTGTTTCGCTCATATAATGGCGGGAATTGGCCCGCGAGTTTCTACCAGGCGACCGTAAATCGCCTGACTATGGGTGAAAGCGGGCTTGCCATTTTAAGCCCGTGTACGTTTTGTACCCCCCGTAAGATAAACCCTGCGGAGGTTTCACCTGTATAAACCGCAGGGTTTGAACATTTTTCGAAAGGAGTTCTGATGTATGCCAAAGGTTGCGGTAGTAATGGGAAGCGATTCCGACCTTCCGGTGCTGGAAAAGGCTATTGACCTGCTTGCGGATTTTGGTATCCATAGGGAGGTAAGGGTTATATCCGCCCACAGGACACCGGACGCAGCGGCGGAGTTTGCCAAGGGGGCGCAGCGGTCGGGGGTGGAGGTAATAATCGCGGCTGCCGGAAAGGCCGCCCACCTTCCCGGGGTGCTGGCATCCATGACATCCGTTCCGGTTATCGGGGTGCCGGTTAAGTCGCCCTTCATGGACGGGCTGGATTCACTTCTTTCAATAGTGCAGATGCCGGGCGGCATACCGGTTGCTACGGTGGGCATAAACGCCGGCGAGAACGCCGCGCTGCTGGCGGTGCAGATGCTTGCGCTGAAGTACCCCGAGCTGGAAGAAAAACTGGCAAGGCATAGGGCTGAAATGGCGGATGCGGTAAAGGAAAAGGACGCAAGAATCAGTGGTCAAATGGGAGGTAGATAACGTGTTTTACGCAAAGGTTTTTGTAACGTTAAAGAAAAGCATAGCTGACCCCCATGGGAACGCGATAAAAGAGGCTCTTTTATCCATGGGATACGACGGCGTAAAGGACGTCCGCATGGGGAAGCTGATAGAGATTAAGCTGGAGGATGGCAGCAGTGCGAAGGCGCAGGAGAGGATAAAGAAAATGTGTGATACACTGCTGGCCAACACGGTAATTGAGGATTATTCATACGAGATTACGGAGGTACAGCCATGAGGTTCGGAGTGGTGGTTTTTCCGGGTTCCAACTGTGATATTGACTGTTACCACGCCCTAAGGGACGTGATGGGGCAGGACGCCGAATATATCTGGCATAGGGCCACCAACTTGGATTCCTTTGACTGCATAGTGCTGCCGGGGGGGTCCACTTATGGCGGCTACCTGCGGTGCGGTGCCATTGCCAGGTTTTCCCCGGTTATGGAAAGGGTTATGGAGTTTGCCCAAAGCGGCAAACCGGTGATAGGTATTTCCGACGGGTTTCATGTGCTGACCGAGGCCGGCCTGCTGCCGGGGGCCATGCTCCGTAACAGGAACATGAAGTTCATATGTGACAATGTGTATATAAAGGTTGAAAACTCCGGTACTCCCTTTACAAACCTATGCGGTGACGGGCAGGTGCTGAAAATGCCGATAGCCCACGGGGACGGGAACTATTACGCGGACAGTGATACGCTGAGAGAAATGGAAGAGAACAAGCAGGTGGTATTCAGGTACTGCAGCCCGGAGGGGCATATAACCGATGAATCCAACCCCAACGGCTCGCTGCAAAATATTGCCGGTGTCTGCAACCGGGAGGGTAATGTTTTGGGAATGATGCCCCAACCCGAAAGGTGCGTGGAAGAGATACTGGGAGGCAGGGACGGAATAGTGATTTTCCAATCGATAATCAACTACTTGAAGGGAGGTACTGCCGGTGGAAAGGAAACCCTATGAAAAGGTGGGGCTCACAAGGGAGGAATACCAAAGGATTGTTGACATACTGGGAAGAGAGCCCAACGAGCTGGAACTGAACCTGTACGGCGTTATGTGGTCGGAGCACTGCAGCTACAAGAACTCAAAGCCGGTCCTTAGGATGTTTCCCACCTCCGGCGAAAGGGTGCTGCAGGGACCGGGAGAAAATGCAGGCATAGTGGACATTGGCGACGGCCTTGCGGTGGTAATGAAGATTGAAAGCCACAACCACCCGTCGGCGGTGGAGCCTTACCAGGGCGCAGCCACCGGGGTTGGCGGCATTGTAAGGGATATATTCACAATGGGGGCAAGGCCGGTGGCGCTGCTCAATTCGCTGCGGTTTGGCGAACTGGATAATGAAAGGACAAAGTACCTTTTCGAAAAGGTTATAGAGGGTATTGCAGGGTACGGCAACTCCATAGGTATACCCACCGTGGGTGGAGAGGTGTATTTCAACGACTGTTACCGGGGCAATCCCCTGGTAAACGCAATGTGTGTAGGCCTTATCCGCCACGACGATATAAAGCGTGGTACCGCCGCCGGGGTGGGGAACTCGGTAATGATTGTAGGGGCTTTTACCGGCAGGGACGGAATAGGAGGTGCCAGCTTTGCATCGGCGGAATTAAATGAAGAATCCGAGGAAAATCGTTCGCCGATGCAGGTGGGAGACCCCTTTATGGAAAAACTTTTGCTGGAGGCGTGCCTTGAGCTGTTTAAAACCGGGTACGTGGTGGGCATGCAGGACCTGGGAGCGGCGGGGCTTACGTCGGCTACAAGCGAGACCGCAAGCCGCGGCGGCAGCGGCATGGACATTGACGTCGCATTGGTACCCAGAAGGGAAACCGGCATGATTCCGGTGGAAGTCATGATTTCGGAATCCCAGGAGCGCATGCTGGTAATAGTGGAAAAGGGAAAGGAACAAGAGGTAAGAGACATATTTGAAAAATGGGGACTCCACTCGGCGGTTATTGGAAGGGTAACCGACGACGGGATGCTTACCATAAGGGAAAACGGCGAAGTGGTGGGCAGGGTCCCGGCAAAGTCACTGGCAGAGGATGCCCCTGTTTACCACAGGGATTATAAGGAGCCGGCTTACTATAAGCAGCTTAAAGACCTGGATATCGAAGGCCTTGAAATGCCGGCCGATTTTAACGGTGTGCTGATAAGCCTCCTTAATAGCCCAAATATCGCCAGCAAGGAATGGGTGTACCGCCAATATGACCACATGGTGAGGACCTGTACCGCGGTGGTGCCCGGTTCGGATGCGGCGGTGATAAGGATAAGGGGAACCGGAAAGGCAATAGCTTTAACCACCGACTGCAACGGCAGGTACTGCTACCTTGACCCGGGGGTGGGCGGAGCCATTGCGGTGGCGGAGGCTGCCCGGAACCTGGTGTGCAGCGGGGCGAAGCCGCTGGCGGTAACCGACTGCCTGAACTTTGGCAACCCGGAAAAGCCGGAAGTGTTCTGGCAGTTCCGCCAGGCGGTGTCCGGGCTGAGCGAAGCGTGCCGGGCGCTGGGTACGCCGGTTATAAGCGGCAATGTAAGCTTCTACAACGAAACGGATACCGACGCGGTGTTCCCCACGCCGGTGGTGGGCATGGTGGGACTTATAGAAGACACGGCCCATATAACCACCCAGGCCTTCAAAGACCGGGGGGATGTTATAGTGCTGCTGGGCGAAAACGGTGAAGAAGCCGGGGGCAGCGAGTACCTGAAGGTTATTCACGGCCTGGAAAGGGGCAGCGTGCCGGTCCTTGACCTTGACCGGGAAAAGAAAGTGCAGGACTGCTGCCTTGAACTCATAAGAAACGGGCTTGTAAAATCCGCCCATGACTGTAGCGAAGGCGGCATTGCGGTAGCCCTTGCCGAAAGCTGCATATCCGGGGGAAAAGGAGCCCGGGTGGAGTTTGAAGGCTGCAAACGCAGCGACTTGCTGCTGTTTGGCGAAACCCAGTCCAGGATACTGGTCACGGTGGAGCAGGGTCGGTTGGAGGACCTTTTGGAAACCGCCGGCCAACTTGGAGTGCCCGCCACGGTGCTGGGACGGGTTGAGGGTGAAAGGCTGGAAATAGCAGTAGATGGTCAAAGAATGATAGGACTTTCTGTTAAGGAATTGGAAACAAACTGGCGGGGGGCTGTGGAATGTATAATGCAGGGATAAGAGACGACAAGCTGCACGAAGAATGCGGCGTTTTCGGGATATACGGCAAAGAGGGCACCGGAATTTCCAGGACAACCTATTACGGGTTGTACGCACTGCAGCACCGGGGCCAGGAAAGCGCCGGCATAGCAGTGGCGGCAGAGGGCAAAATCAAGTATCACAAGCAGATGGGCCTTGTTTCAGAGGTGTTCGATGACTCGATACTGGAGGACCTGGAGGGAAGTATTTCCTGCGGCCATGTGAGGTATTCCACCATCGGGGACAGCCACGTTATAAACTCCCAGCCACTGGTGGTAAAATACAGGAACGGCAGCCTTGCGCTGGCCCATAACGGCAGCCTGGTTAATGCAGATAAGCTGCGGGCAGAGCTGGAGCAGGAGGGGGTAATTTTCCAGACCACGGTGGACAGCGAGGTAATTGCAAACTTGGTGGCGCGGAAGGACCGCGGTGACATCTTGGAGGCCGTCCTGGAGACCATGGACTGCATTAGAGGGGCATATGCCCTGATAATAATGACCGGCGACAAGCTGATAGGGGTTAGGGACCCCAACGGGATACGTCCCCTAAGCATTGGTAGAAAGGACGATTTTTACATGCTTTCCTCCGAAAGCTGCGCCTTTGACACGGTGGGGGCAAAGCTTATAAGGGATGTTGAGCCGGGAGAAATTGTGGTGATTGACCGGGAGGGGCTTCGCAGTTTTCACTGCCGCGGGCCCAGGACAAGCAGCCTGTGCGTGTTTGAGTTCATATACTTCGGCAGGCCGGACAGCGTTATGGGGGGCAAAAATATTTACATGACCCGCCGCAGAGCGGGAGCCAACCTTTACAGGGAGTGCCCGGCGGATGCCGATATCGTGATTTCGGTGCCGGACTCCGGTACCGCAGCGGCCATAGGCTATTCGGAGGCTTCCGGAATCCCCTTTATGGAAGGGCTGGTAAAAAACCGCTACGTGGGCAGGACCTTTATTCAGCCCAGGCAGAAGCAGCGGGAGATAGGCGTAGCGTTAAAGCTGAACGTCCTGGGGGACATGGTAAAGGGCAAGAGGGTGGTAATGGTGGACGATTCCATAATAAGGGGCACCACCAGCCGCAACCTGGTCAGGATGCTCAAGAACGCCGGCGCGGTGGAGGTGCATTTCAGGGTGAGTTCCCCGCCGGTGCAGCACCCCTGCTATTTTGGGATAGATACGCCGACAAGGGAAAACTTGGTAGGGGCAAACCTTAGCATTGAGGAGATAAGGGATAGAATAGAGGCGGACAGCCTGGGGTATTTGAGCCTGGAAGGGCTGCTGGAGTCGGTGGGGGAAAGCAACGGTTACTGCCACGCGTGCTTCAGCGGCAACTACCCGATTGAGAAGTGAGAAGTGAGAGGTAAGAAGAATGGGAGGGTTATTATGGAGAGGATGACCTACAGGGATTCCGGGGTGGATATTGACGCCGGAGCCCGGGCGGTGGACCTTATGAAGGAACACGTTGCCAAAACCCGTATTCCTGGGGTGTTAAGCGGCATAGGGGGGTTTGGGGCAGCTTTCCGCCCCGACCTTGCCGGGTACAAGGAGCCGGTGCTGGTGGCCGGTACGGACGGCGTGGGTACCAAGCTGAAGATTGCTTTCATGATGGACAGGCACGATACCATAGGCATAGACTGCGTAGCCATGTGCGTGAATGATATCGCCTGCATGGGGGCAAGACCGTTATTTTTCCTGGACTATATAGCCACCGGGAAACTGGAGCCGGAAAAGGTTGCGGACATTGTAAAGGGTATATCCGAGGGCTGCCGCGAGGCGGGGTGCGCCCTTATAGGCGGTGAAACGGCGGAAATGCCCGGCTTTTACAGCCCCGGCGAGTACGACCTGGCGGGCTTTACGGTGGGCATCGTGGACCGGGATGGTGTAATAGACGGCAGCAGGGTCAAGGAAGGGGACCTGTTGGTGGGGCTGCCTTCCTCGGGACTTCACAGCAACGGCTATTCGCTGGTCAGAAAGGTATTGTTCGAAAAGGAGGGAATGTCTGCCCAAACTTACGTGGAGGACTTCGGCTGTACCCTCGGAGAGGAACTGATAAAACCTACCAGGATTTATGTGAAACAGGCGCTTAAGGCTGTGGAAACCGCAGATATAAAAGGCATAGCCCATATTACCGGCGGCGGGTTTTTGGAGAACATTCCAAGGATAATACCCGAAGGGCTGAAGGCGGATATTTACATGGAGGATTGGAAAGTGCCGGAGGTGTTCAAATTCATCCAGGACCGGGGCAATATCGGGCAGCAGGAAATGTACAGGACCTTCAATATGGGAATAGGCCTTGTCATGGCGGTAGCCCCGGGACAGGCGGATGGGCTGCTGGAAGGGCTGAAAAGCGACGGCGCCGTAGTTATAGGGCGTATATCCAGGGGAACCGGAGGAGTAGAATTATGGCCGAAAAGAGGATAGCGGTGCTGGCATCCGGCAGGGGTACCAACCTGCAGGCGGTAATAGACGGGCTGAAATCCGGCAAGATTAGAAATGCGGACCTCCGGCTGGTGGTCTCGGACAACCCGAAGGCCTATGCGCTGGAGAGGGCAAGGATAAACGGTATAGAGGCGTTGTGGATAAACCCCGCGGCTTTCCCGGGACGGGAGGAGTACAACTTCGAATTAATCGGGCAGCTGCAAAAAAGGGAAATAGAACTTGTGGTGCTGGCGGGATATATGAGGATTTTGTCCCCGGCCTTTGTAAGGGCGTACAAAGAAGCAATATTAAACATTCATCCATCGTTAATACCATCGTTCTGCGGAAAGGGATACTACGGGGAGAGGGTGCACAGGGAAGCGCTGGAATACGGCGTGAAGGTCACCGGCGCCACGGTGCACTTCGTGGACGAAGGTACCGATACCGGGCCGATAATACTGCAGCAGGCGGTGGAAGTGCTGCCGGAGGATACGGTGGAAAGCCTTGCCGAAAGGGTGCTGAAGGTGGAACACCTTTTGCTTCCCAGGGCGGTGGACCTGTACTGCCGGGGCTGCCTCAAAATAGAAGGAAGAAGGGTATGGATTTTGGCGGATTGAAGGGCAGCGCCGAGCAGTCGGCCGCATTATCGGGCAAAAAAATATGGAGGTGCGTTATGCAAAGAAGAGCGTTGATCAGCGTTTCAAACAAGGAAGGTATAGTGGAACTGGCAAAGGGACTGGAGCAGCTGGGATTTGAAATAATTTCAACCGGCGGTACCGCAAGGGCATTGGAGGAAGCCGGAATAGCCGTTACCGCTATTCCGGAGGTCACCGGTTTCCCCGAGTGCCTGGACGGAAGGGTGAAAACGCTGCACCCCAATATTCACGCGGGGCTGCTTGCCAAGAGGGATAACTGCCAGCACATGAAGCAGCTTAAAGAGCTGAACATAAAGCCCATTGACCTGGTGGTGATAAACCTGTACCCCTTCAAAGAAACCATACAAAAACCTGGGGTCAGCCTGGAGGAAGCCATTGAGAACATAGATATAGGCGGGCCCACAATGCTGAGGGCTGCGGCCAAGAACTACCAGGATGTGGCGGTGGTGGTGGACTCGGCGGATTATGGCAGCATCCTGGAGGAGCTGAGAGAAAAAGGAGAAGTATCGCCGGAGACCAAGTTCGAACTCTGTGCCAAGGTGTTCATGCACACCGCCCACTACGATGCCCTTATTACTGATTATTTCAGCCGAAAAAATGGCGTAGATTTTCCCGAATACCTTACCTTAACCTATGAGAAGGTCCAGGACCTCCGTTACGGCGAAAACCCGCACCAGGGGGCTGCCTTCTACAGGGAAACAGGAAAAAGGGAAGGGTCCCTTGTGGAGGCGCAGCAGCTTCACGGCAAGGAACTTTCATTCAATAATATAAACGATACCAACGGCGCCTTAGAACTCTTGAAGGAATTCGAGCCGACAAAGCCGGTGGTTGTTGGGGTTAAGCATACCAACCCCTGCGGCGTGGGCACCGGTGATACCGTATATGAGGCTTGGCGGAAGGCCTACCAGGCGGACCCGGTTTCGATATTTGGCGGTATTGTCGCGGCCAACTGCGAAGTGGATGAACAAACGGCCAGGGAAATCAACGATATATTCATAGAGATAGTTGTGGCCCCGTCCTACACCGAAGAAGCGCTGGAGATACTAAAGAGCAAGAAGAACATAAGAATCCTGGAACTGGACAACATTACGAGCACCAGGAACAGCTCGATAATGGACCTTAAGAAGGTAAACGGAGGCCTGCTGGTCCAGGACAGCGACCTGCTGCTGCTCGACGACCTGAAGGTTGTCACCCGGGAAAAGCCCGATACGGAAACACTGGAGGTCCTGCTGTTTGCATGGAGGGTGGCAAAGCATATCAAGTCCAACGGAATAGTACTGGCGAAAGATGGACAGACCCTGGGAATAGGTCCCGGACAGGTAAACAGGATTTGGGCGGTGGAAAACGCCATCAGGCAGTCGAGGAAGGACCTTAAGGGGGCTGTAATGGCGTCGGATGCTTTCTTCCCCTTCCCCGACTGCGTGGAAGCGGCGGCAAAGGCCGGCATCAAGGCTATAATACAGCCGGGGGGCTCGCTGAAGGATGAGGAATCCATACAGGCGGCGGACAGGCTGGGAATAGCGATGGTGTTCACCGGCATGAGGCACTTCAAACACTAATCATGTAATCATGGGGACGGTTCTTTTGATTATATGCGCTTTGGGGACATTCATTTGTGAAGTGGGATATGTGTCCCCATTCCATAATAGAAAGGAGTGCGGATATGAGAGTTCTCATCGTGGGAAGCGGGGGTAGGGAGCACACCCTCGCGTGGAAGATTGCCCAAAGTCCCCTTGTGGAAAAAATCTACGCCGCCCCCGGCAACGGCGGTATCGCGGAAATAGCGGAGTGCGTGGACATAAAGGACACCGACATAAAAGCCCTTGCCGGGTTTGCCAAAAAAGAAGGGATAGACCTGACGGTGGTTGGCCCGGAAGCGCCCCTTGTGGCGGGGATTGCCGACGAGTTTGAAAAACAAGGCCTAAGGGTCTTTGGTCCCAAGGCCGGGGCCGCCCGCTTGGAAGGAAGCAAGGTTTTTGCAAAGGAGTTCATGAGAAGGCATGGTATTCCCACCGGTGACTTTAGGGTGTTCACCGATTACGACCGGGCGGTGGAGCAGGTGGATGTGTTCGGTTTCCCGGTGGTGATAAAGGCGGACGGCTTGGCGGCCGGGAAGGGTGTTATTATAGCCGGGGACAGGCCGGAAGCCGAGGCGGCCCTTAGGGAGATTATGCTGGATAAAAAGTTTGGCAGCGCCGGCGACAGGGCGCTGGTGGAGGAGTTCCTCGAAGGCACCGAGATGACCATGCTGTGCTTTGTGGACGGGAAAACCATTGTCCCAATGGAAAGCGCCAGGGACTACAAGAGAGTTTTCGACGGCGACAGGGGACCCAATACCGGCGGTATGGGCACCTTCTCCCCCAACGACGTTTATACTCCCGGCATAGAGCGCCGGTTCCAAGACGATATAATGCTGCCCGTTCTTGAGGCCTTGAACCGCGAAGGCATTGAATACAAGGGCGTCCTGTACTTCGGGCTTATGGTAACCCGGGACGGCATAAAGGTCCTGGAATTCAACTGCCGCTTCGGGGACCCCGAAACCCAGGTTATACTGCCGCGGCTTAACAGCGACCTTGTGGAGGTTATGAATTCGGTGGTGGACGGAAGGCTGTCCCGGCAGCAAGTCCGCTGGTCGGACAAGTCCTGCGTATGCGTGGTGCTGGCCTCCGGCGGTTACCCCGGCAGCTACAAAAAGGGCGTCCCCATTGAGGGCCTTGACACCGTTGACGGGGACGGGGTTTTGGTTTTCCATGCGGGGACCGTCCTTAAGGACGGCAGGCACTATACCAACGGGGGCAGGGTGCTGGGAATAGCCGCCCTGGGTTCCGACAGGAAAGAGGCCCGGGAGAGGGCGTACGGTGCTGCGGAAAAGGTTTGGTTTGAAGGCGTTCAGTACAGAACGGATATAGCAAAATAACGGCATAAAGTAGGGAACCGGGTTACGAACCCGATTCCCTGCCCGATTCATCGACGTTTTGCCTGACAAACAGGTAATAGGCGTTATAGGCCAGTACAACCAGGCCGACTATAGAATTAAAAAATGCCCTGCTAGCCTCGTCCATAAGGCCCCAGAAGTTTACGGCCGCAAGTACGGCACCAACAACAACATGTATTACATGAAAAGTGGTCAACATTTCACCTCCTGTTGTTATTTTCATTTAGTAATAGGATGTCGCATTTTCATGGAAATTATTCCCCGGTAACGATATTAACCTTCAATTTCAGCGGACAGGTCATCGCCCCTTAATACTTCTTCGTCGTCGATAAGCTTCAGCGGAAAAACCAGTGCATTTGTGGTCCTGTAGATTGAGGGGTTTTTTTCGGGATTGTAGCCTTCAAATACATTGTCCGGCAAGCGGCCGTAATCGCCATAGTTTTTATGCCCGCCCTTTTTGTCAGCGGTCATTTTTGCTCATCCTTTCATGTAATAATTATTATTTTTTGCAGCCCGGTCAATCCTATTCCCTTGATTGCGTGGAATATTATGGCGG
>DASRVG010000009.1:0-8137 GCA_035655175.1 Clostridia bacterium
ACTTAATATAGAAATCCGCCACTGCCTTTTTGTCGGATACAATTTCATAAAACAGCGTCATCAGTAGGTTGTAGTTGTCCACCTTGTCATCGCCCAGTGAATTAATAAGTTCACGGGCGGCATCACCGTACCCCAAAAACGTGATAAAGGCATAAAAATGGTCTGAGGAGAGCAGCTTATCACAGTGGGCATAAAAATCCGCCGCGCTGCCGGTAATTGCATCAAACACTTCATCCACGTTCCTGGCCCTAGACTTGCCAATGGGAAAGTACTTGTCATCGGTGTACTCGTACCCAAAAAGGTAGTACGCCATCCCATCCCTACCCTTTTTGGCCATCGTTTCTATGCTCCTTATCCTGTCCAGGGTTTCTTTTGTACCGGGAGGTTCTCCCCGCGTCCTTTCAATCCGCCAGGAAATGGCGCCGCTTTTTAACATAGCTAATATGTCCGGGTCTATCACGTCCGGGTTCTCAAAAATCCTCCTGGCGATGTCAGCAATGGATTTATACTTTTTGCCCCGCCAGTAAAAGGAAATGCCGCTGTTGAGGTAATACAAAAATTTAAAAAGGCCAAGGTCCCTGTCATTCTTGCATTCCCTCTCCACGATCTCATTGGCCCTCAATGCCAATTCCTGGTCCACCTCGTCAAAATATTTTTCCAGCTTGCCTTTGTATAAATGTTTGCAGGCCCAGTCCCATTTCACCGCCAAGGCCTCCGACAGTGTTACAGGGTCACTGTAGCTGCCCTGTTCAAACCTGTATGCCATGCTGTATGTATATTTTGTTTGCGGCACTGTTACGTCCTTTGGGTTGCTGCACCATCTCCTGACTTCCTCGTAACCGAAGCGCAGGCTGGGGTTATATTCAATTAGGCCGTATATCAGCTTGCCGAGGTCGGAATCCGCTTCATCAATATCCAGCGGCAGGTTTTTGCCGATAATCCTGGAGCCAATTAAATAATCGTCGATACCGTCAAAAATCTCCTCCCCTTTATAAAGCGAAGCAATGGTAATACCCAGTGAAAAATAGTCCGACTTTTGGGTAACAACATGATCGTTGAGTTCCGGTGCCCTGTACCCGTCGGTCCCTCTTCCGTGCGTCATGTTTATTTCACTTACATTTTCAGAAGCTATTCCAAAGTCCCCCAACACAACCCGGCCGTCATCCGTCATGTACAGGTTCCTTGGCTTTATATCCCTGTGAATAAAGCCTGCCCGGTGAATCTCCCGGAGGGTCTCGTTTAGCTGTGGAATGATTTTATTAAACAGCTCCTTAAAGCTAAACTTCCCATGCCTGCTCAAGTCTCCCCTTTTCATGTACGGCATAATGTCGAAAATAGTGCTGTCTATTTCTCCATAATCCAAGATTGGCAGAATATTGCTTTTATTCATATCGATATTGGTCAGGAAGTTGAGGAGTTTCTCCCTTATTTCAAAGTTAATCCTGCGGGCACTGTGATAAACCTTGGCCGTAAATACCGGCGCATCTTCCTCCTCCCTGCCTTCCTCTTTGCATAGGTACAAATCGGACTCGCCGCCGGTGGAAGCGTCCAGCACATCGGTTATTATATAATTCCTTTGCCGGCCTTTAAGTACACGCCCTATTAACAGTTCGCTGGCAGCAGCGGAGCCCTTTGCACCATCACCCATAACCGAGGTCTCCATTCTCTGCCCCATTTTCGGCTGTATCCCCGGCATGCTCTCGGTCTTGTTTTTATCCGTCATACCTATCCGTACCCCCATTTTTATGAATAAGTATTATGCTTGTATTGTCAAAACCGCCCTTCTCATGGGTCAGGTGAATCAGCTGCCACGCCCTTAGCTGCAGTGATACCCCTTCAACATCCATGATATTCTCTATCTCTTCTTCTTCCAGCTGGTCGGTCAGCCCGTCGCTGCACAACAGCAGCAGGTCGCCGGGAAGGAACTTGCCTTCATATTTTACAATATCGGGCAAACAAAGCTGCGGGTGACCGATAAAGCGGGTTATAATACTCCGTTTCGGGTGGTTCATGGCTTCAGCCTCATCGATATATCCATGGTCCAGCAGTTCCTGCACCTCCGAATGGTCATGGGTCAAACGCATCATGAGACCGTCTCGGATACGGTACACGCGGCTGTCTCCCACGTTGAAGGTAATCAAATCGTCCCCATCGATATACACCCCGGCCAACGTGGTAGCCATTCTTGCACGGGCTAAGTCCTCCGCCTGTTTACCCATTACTGCCTCGTTGGCCTTACTGATAACGTCACTCAGCATGGTTTCGGTAATCTCCTGTCCGCCAATCCCGGCAATACACTCCAGGGCAGTCTGAGCAGCCTCTTCGCCGAAGTCCTCTCCCCCCACTCCGTCCGCCACGGCAGCCAGGTACCGGTATCCCCGGACAGCATGGCTGTACTCGCCGGTACTGTAAACTTTATCGTCCAGCAAAATACGGTCATCATTCTTTTGCCTTACCAGTCCCGTATCCACAATCGCCGATACTATTAACACGGCATCACCTTCATCCCCTGGTTATTGATATTCCGTCCCTTTCTTCGTCCATCGTGATTACCAGCCTGTCCCCTTCGGCTATATCGTTGTCGCATATATAACGTGACAGGGGGTTGATAAAGCGCTCCTCCACCATGTTGCCTATACCCCTGCCTCCATTATCACGGCTGGAGCAGGCGGCGGGATAAAAGTATCCCTCGTATGTTTCTTCCGGCACAACCACTTCAATCTTTTTCTGTTCCATAACATTTCTTATGACCTTTTCTACCTGGGAACGGACTATTTGCCTTGCCGCCTCTTCCTGTATATAGTTAAAGACTATTATATTGTTCCCTATCCTGTTCAGCAGCTCGGGACGTCCCAACCCCAGGAAATAGTCCTTTATGCCCTGGGATACGCGGGCTTTTATTATATCATAGCTGTCATCCATGCTGACAACGGGAATCCTCACAGCAGCCTGGTCCCCGTCTTTTACAGTCTTGTATATGCCCAGGTTGCTGGTGAAAATTATTATGGCCTCGGAGAAATAAACCGTATTACCCTGGCCGTCGGTCATCCTGCCGTCCTCCAGTATCTGAAGGAATTTATCCAGTATTGAAGGATGGGCCTTTTCTATCTCGTCAAAAAGCAGTATTGAAAAGGGTTTTTCCTTTATGGCATTGGTAAGCTGACCCCCGGCTTCATAGCCAACGTACCCCGGCGGCGCACCCAGCAGTTTCTGGTCGGAGTGGGGCTGCTGGTATTCGCTCATGTCAAACCGGATACAGCTTCTTTCATCCCCAAAGAGCACCTCCGCCAGCGACTTGGCCAGCTCCGTCTTGCCGGTACCGGTGGGGCCTGCCAGGAACAGTATCCCCCTGGGTTTGCTGGTGTTGGATGAATGCTGCAGGCCGGACAGCCCGCTTACCGCCCGTTTAATGACATCCAGCGCTTTTTCGACCGCGTAGTCCTGGCCCTTTACCCTCTGGAGGATCTTGTCCTTTGCCGCAACTATTCTGGATTTTCCTATGCTGTTCCACGGGTTTTCCTTTATACCGTATTTGTAAAGCGAAACGGCATCGGCGATATCCCTGGCCTCGATATTATTCTTTATGCACAATTCCTGCAAAGACCTAAGCTCCAGGCTTTTCAGTCCATCGGTAATATCAATAAAGTTTTCCTTAATCCTTAACAGTTCCCCGTCCTCGGTATTGAATTCCTCATAGTTGCTGTTAATGTAAATTTCCCTTACATTCCTGTCCGGGTTTGGAATGGTAATAATCTTCACGTTTGGATTGTTTAGATAGAACCATGCCGGCAGGTCATTGGTCTTTTCCACCACCAGCACCATCGTGTTTCTCTGCTTATTTATACGCGTTGAATTAAGCGCAGCATAAAGCAGGTTGAGAAACATGTCCTTTTCTTCCTGTTCCAGGTTGCCGGGAGAGTTTATATACCTGGATGCAAGGTTAATCACCACCGCCACCGGCTTCCTGTTTTCTTCGGCGGTTTTGCCCCTGCTGCCAATAACTGCATTTTTTATTATTTCGCTTAACGCCACGCTGCTGTCGGTTTTAATGCTCTGCCGCAGAAGCAGGTTATCGCAGACCGAGTACCGGACTTTTCCGGCTGCAAACTCGTCCACCAGGTCTTTTAAACCGGTACTTATAATCGGGTTGTAAAAACCGTTTATAGGGTCACAGAAAAGAAGGTCATAGGCCGCCTCGTTGAAAAGCGTGTACAATATGTTATTCAGGTCGACAAAACCGTTAATCTCGTACTCATTATCCTTCTTTACAAACTTCGGGTATATATCGTTTATGTTTCCCTCAATTATGAAGGTGCTTTTAATCCCCTTAAAGGAATCTATCTCCCGCTGCCATTTTGGTATATTTTTTTCACTAAACACCCCTGTCACATCCTTAAATCATTTGTCTTTATTGTGTATGCCCACCGAAATGAGCTTATCGCTGTAAAACAAGTTATGGACGCATCGCCCTTTGGAGAGGTAATCGCTGTATATGTCCCGGTAGCCTTCCTTGAAAAGGAATATCCTCTGGTTGGTTGAGCCGATTAACGGGCTCTTGTTGTCGTTTTTCTGCTCCTCGTACCTTCCGTCTACCAGGCAGGATATATGACGGGACAATTCATTTACCGTCCTATCATCCAGCTCTTCAATCTTAAACCCGGTATACACCAGTATGTCCCCTGTCAGTTCTTCACACAAGGCCAGCAGCGCCAACAGTTCCTCCGCCTGTTCAAGGGGGTCACCACCGGTGAAGGTGATGCCGTCCACGTGGTTCTTTGAACATATGGCTTCCAGGTACCGGTAAAGGTCGGGTACCGGAATATCCTTGCTTTTATCCGCGGCCCACAGCTCCGGGTTTGAACAATTGAAGCATCCCTTGGTACACCCGATGGTCCAGACCGCAATCCTTTTGCCGGGACCAAGGGTTTTCACCGGGTATATTATCCTGTCAATCTGCATGCGGCTTTCCCCTGGTAATAAGTAATTCCAAGTCTGCCAGCCGCAGCACCTTGCCCTCTCTTATAATGCATTCCTTGTACGGTTCGAGAGGCTCCCTGCTGCCGTGGACATAGGTACCGTTTCGGCTGCCCAGGTCCTTTACATACCAGTTACCACCTTTTTGATAAACCCGGCAGTGGTACGAGGAGATATATTTAAACCTTTTAAAGAATTCCGCGTCCAGGTCCCCTTCTTTGCCCAGCACCGCTCCTTCCTGCGGAACCCTTATCTCGTAGACCGCTTGATTGTCGGAGGTTTCACCTTCCCGGGACGGTCCCGGTCTTTTTACCGGTTTTCTATATACAAGGCACAGCGCTGACTCGTGGGTAACTTCCCGCCCGGTGTCTTCAACCTCCACCGGTTCTTTCATGATGTCCGGGTTTTTGCACTCGGGGTTTTTACAGTGGCTCAGATACTCGTTTTCATCCTCAACAAAGTTCTTGTGGCCGCACTCACGGCATTTCCTGTACTTACCCACCGCATTTAAAGGGGCAGGCCTTGCCGCCGGGGCTTCGGGCTGTTCCTCTTCGGCATTGACAAAGATTATGCTTTCACCGCACCGTGAGCAGTCGTCACTGGCGGCCGGGTTCTTTTGCAGGCATTTAGGGCAAACCTTGAACATTCGTATCATAATATGTCCAGCTTCCTTTCACGCTTTGAATCTTCCTTCTTCCTGGCGGTCTTTTTCTTTTTGATTGGCACCTTTTTTACGAAGTCCCTGTGGGGTTTTTGGTTGTACCTGTCTTTTATTAATATACCTCTTTCCTCAAGCCGTTCTAGAATCTCGGGGTGGATTTGGCAGAATGCTTCCTGCTTTGCAAGCAGTTCTTCTATCTCCCTGTCATCCGGGGGCAGGTCGTCCCCGGTACCCAGGACTTCCATCATTATCGTGCCTTCATCGGATATGGAAACCCTAATGGCGCTGTCATCGTCAAACTGGTAATAATCTTGGCCCGGGCCCTTTTGCGGTTTCAGGATTTCGCTGTTAATAACCGTGTATCCCATGTCCTCCATGACATCGGCGATCTGTTCCTTTATGTAGTTTAGAGACGCCTTTTGCACTGCCGCCTCTTCCAGCTTGCGTATCTCTTTACGAAGGTCCTTGGTACTTTCAAAGGACATTTTGTCCCTGGCTTCAAGCCCCTGTTCCGTGCATTCCACCACGTACTGCGCGTAAGCATCATCGAACTCGGATATATCCATTTTGAGCTTTTGCTCAATAAGCCTGAGGTATTGGCACTGCTTATTGACAAGCTCTATTTCCCTTGCGGTACCGCCAAAGCCCTCTTCCAGGAAGCCCCTGCACCGTTTTACTGTCTCAGCCGCTTCCCTTTTGCATGCGGCGTCGGGGCCGCTATACTGCATATACTCCTGTACTTTCTTGATGCTAATAGCCATGTTTGAAACAATCTCTTGGCGCTTCTTATTCTCTTTATCGCTCCCGCCGCCGAAGACAAAATCGGCCGTCGCTGTTTTTTCATTTCTTTTAGTGGAAGCCAGCCTATCGGCAAATTCTTTTTGTTTTTTATCCGACAGTACAATCGACCTTGCCTCCGTTACCCTATCATCAATGTTGGTTACCTCGTCGTAAAACTGCTTTTCTACCCTCTCCAGCTCCGATGCCAGCCTTTCGGCGGCTTTTAATATATCGGCTGTTCCGTGGGGCGGCTTGGTACCTGCCAGCGCCTGCAGTTTTTCTCTGTATTTCACCCTTAATTTTTCAGCCTCTTCTTTTATGTCGCTAAACAGGATGCTGTCCGTCATCAGTGAAAAAACACCTGATATACGTTCTTCTATCCCCGTTAACAGCAAACCGGCTTCATTAAGGACCCGGTTAAACTTATCTACAGCCCGCCTTTTTGCAATCTCCGCCGCCAGCTGCCTCTGCCGTTCCAATTCCAGCGATCTTGTTACTAGTGCTCCCAGGCTCAATCTGCCCCCCTTGGGCCCGCTCATTTGTCCCACCTCACAATCCCAGTTAAACACTACCCGGCTCTTTTTTTGACTAATCCATCGAACCTATCGGCTCCTGTTCACGCCACATTGTGCCAAGCTTCTCGCTGTCGCTTTTTTTCGGGCTGATGAACCTTCCGGACGCCCAGCCATAGACCTTGCCTTCATAATACCAGCCGAAATACCAGCCGTTCTTCTCTCCCAAGATGAAGAAATTACTGTCCGGTCTCATGACATCCAACACCTCCGAGGACGTGGTATAGCTCTTCCGGAGGTTAAGGTCCGCCCGAACCCTTCCCATCATGAATTCGTTATCGTCCAGGTCATCCACAAGACTTGTAAAGCCTTCCTCTTGTATCAGCGGATATTTAACCCCTCCCCTTGTCATGACTACTGCATGCTTGCCGTATATGCTGACAGCCCCTTCGATGTCCTCTACTGCATCTTTCTGCAGCATGGTGAAACTGCCGTCATACCCAAAGGATAGGTATGCAACAATAATGATAACGGTAACGACACACAAAGTGACACATAATAGCCATACTGTCCTGTCCAAGGCTGTTCTGTTGGCTTTTTGGGCCAGTTTTCTAAGGCGCTCCAGTTCCTTCGTGACATCAACCGGAGGTGAAAAGGTCATCCCATCCTTCTCCGACATTGCCTTGATAAACTTGGCCCGCAGGGTATCAAACTGCTGCTTTTGGTTTTCAAGGTATTCGCTTAATCCATCAATGCTTGATATCGCCCGTTTAATCCCCTGCAGCCTACCCAGCAGCAGAAGCTCCCTTACACATTTCAATAGGAAGCATACTGCAAAGCCGGTAACCAGCACAGGCACTATCCAGAACAGGTCCACCCCCTGCAATAGGCTTTCAACCTGCTCCAGGTAATTTACAAGGCGCCGGCCGTATTTGTAGATGAATACGGAAAACACGGCAAATAGGATTATTTTGAAAACCACCAAGGCGGCGTCCATGTTATTATCAAGCAAAAGTTTTTTGATGTTCTCCGCCTCTTTTAATCTTTCGTCTATTTGCTTTTCAGCCTCACTCATTTGTTGATTTAGCAAAGTATCAGTCATTCCTAACCCCTCTTGTGAATGATTTATCTAAAATTCCTTTCATACAGCCTGTACCTTACATGGGAAAACCTCCTACTGAGCTGGACTTCGCCGTCCGGGCCCATTTTT
>DASRVG010000010.1:0-7811 GCA_035655175.1 Clostridia bacterium
ATATTCCACAAACAGGGTATATTCGCGTTAGCATCGGCGCGACCTTACTCCTTAAACAAAATAAGGAACGGACCTTACCGTTCCTTATAAGTATATTCCTATTTGCCGCTCATTTGTCTTTCTACCTGCTCAATCATTCTTTTAACCATGAAACCGCCAATGGACCCGGCATCCCTTGCCCGCAGGTCTCCGTTATATCCATCCTTTAAGTTGACTCCCAACTGAGAAGCCACCTCGAATTTCATCCTGTCAAGGGCTTCCCTGGCTTCCGGGTAAAGAGTCCGGCTGGTTCCGCCGCCTATACCCGGTCTTCCAGTCAAGTTATCCAAAAAATTCACCTCCTGTCACCTATTCTATTTTTATTGTGTACAGGAAGGTGTATTTTAAACTAGCAATAAATGTTGCGCCTGTTATTATATTACGCCGATCTGCCAGCCTTCTCGTCCAAAAAATCGTTCCAGCTCGCGCTTTGCCTGTGACCAGCTGCTGTCATTTAAAAAGCTTGGGGCCTCCGCCAACGACAGGGCGGTGGATTGTGCCGCCTTTAGTATTTTCATATCGTCCGGCAGCCTTGCTATACCAAGCTCCGGCAAACCATGCTGTCGGGTTCCAAAAAAATCGCCGGGACCACGGAGCTTAAGGTCCATTTCGGATATATAAAACCCATCATTGGAATCCGCCAGCACCTTCAGCCTCTCGTAAGAAGCCCTGCTGCCGCTCCCGTTTATCAGTATGCAGTAGGATTGGCTTTCCCCCCTGCCCACCCTGCCCCGAAGCTGGTGCAGTTGGGCCAGCCCGAATCTTTCCGCGTTTTCCACCACTATTATGTTTGCATTGGGAACATCCACTCCCACCTCGATAACGGTGGTGGATACCAAGAGGTCAATCCGGCCTTCCCTGAAGTCCCGCATAACCTCTTCCTTGGCCTGGCTGCTTATTCTCCCGTGCAAAAGCTTAAGCCTGTAGCCTCTAAAATACTTCCCGGCCAGTTCCTGGTACACCTCGCTGGCGGACCTTGCTTCCACAAGCTCGGATTCCTCAATAAGGGGACATACAACATAGGCCTGCCTGCCCTCCTTAAGCTGTTTTTCCACGAAACCGTAGGCGCTGTCCCGTTTCCTCTGTCCTATGACGTAGGTCTCCACCCTCTTCCTTCCCGGGGGCATTTCGTCTATAATTGACAAGTCCAGGTCGCCGTAGAGTATAAGAGCCAGCGACCTTGGGATGGGTGTTGCCGTCATAACAAGTATGTCTGGGTTGGCCCCTTTTGAAACCAGCGCAGCCCTCTGCCGCACCCCGAAGCGGTGCTGCTCGTCGGTTATCACAAGCCCCAGTCTTGCAAACTCCAGCCCCTCCTGTATAAGCGAATGGGTACCTATTATTATATCAATATCCCCGTCTTTTAGGCGGCCGTATATTTCTTTCCTCCGGCCCGCCGTGCAGCTGCCGGACAAAAGTTCCAGCCTTAGGCCAAAGTCGGACAGCATGCCTTTAAGCGTCAGATAGTGCTGTTCCGCCAGCACTTCGGTGGGCACCATCAAGGCTCCCTGGTACCCGTTGGCGGCCGCCTTCAAAAGGGCCAGCACAGCGACAACGGTTTTCCCGGAGCCCACGTCCCCTTGCAGCAGCCTGTTCATTACGCCGCCTTTTTCCATGTCTTCCTTGATTTCGGACCAGGCCCGCATTTGCGCACCGGTAAGCCGGTAAGGTAAACTGTCCATGAACCTTCCTTCTTCGGGCAACTCTTTGAACGAGATACCCTCCCTCTTTTCCTTCACTTCCCTTTTTATCATCAACAGGCCAAGCTGCAGCAGGAAAAACTCTTCGAAGACCAGCCGGTACCTCGCCCTGTTGTAGCTTGCCAAATCCAAGGGAAAGTGTATGTTCTTAAGGCATTGGTTTATTTCCTCCAGCCCATACTGTTCCCTGAACCGGGCCGGGAAAATATCGTCAACCTTGCCGGCGGCCAGCTCCAAGGCCCTTGCAATCATCCTTTCAAAGTCCCGGGATTCCAGCTTGCCGTGCTTTGGGTACACGGGAACCAGCCTCCCCCGCCCATCACCGGCCCTCTCCTTCGCCTTGGCTACCTGGGGGTTTTGTATCTGGACCTCTCCCATGAACCTGTCAACACGCCCGAAAAACTCATACTCACCGTTTACCTTAAGCTGCCTTGCAGTATAGGGATTGTTGAACCACACCGCATAGCCCCTGGCGGTGCCGTCACTGATTGGTACCCTGGTCAGGGTCATGCCCCTTCTCAGGTGCCTTGTACGGGCACTGCCGGTCACCACCGCCCTGGTGCCAGCCCTTTGGCCGTGGGGCAGCTGCGCAATGGAATAAGAGCATGACCTGTTCTCATGCTCCCTAGGAAAATAATATAATAAATCCTTCAGGGTTTCTATGCCCATCCTCCGCAGGTATTCCTGCCTTTTTTCGCCCACGCCTTTAAGACAGGAAACCGGCTGCTCCAGTATGCCCATATCCTCACCTCAACTGGTCCTTCTTTATTCCACCGAGATCAGGTAATAGTATACCGGCTGTCCTCCATAATGCACTTCAATTTCACAATCCGGCATAATTGCCCCTAGTTTGTCCGCAAGGGCCTCCGCCTGCTCCTTGCTGACCTGGTCGCCATAGAATATCGTTATCACGTCACCGCCGCCTTCCGCAAGGGCGGATACCAGCTCCAGGGCTACTTCATCCACGTCCTCACCTTTGTTATAGATCTTGCCCTCGGCTATGCCTATAATATCCCCCTCCTGCATTTCTATCCCGTCAAACACCGAGTCCCTTACCGCGTAAGTAACCTGCCCGGTTTTGACGTTCTCTATAGCCTTTTTCATATCACTGTAATTATCATCGGCACTGCGCATTGAATTGAATGCCAGCATCGCCGAAATGCCTTGGGGCATTGACTTTGTAGGCACCACAAACACTTTTTTGTCGGTAAGCTCACCCGCCTGATTGGCCGACAGTATGACGTTGCCATTGTTGGGCAGTATGAAAATATTCTTTGCTCTCAATCCTTCCACTGCCTTTACTATGTCCTGGGTACTGGGATTCATGGTCTGGCCTCCCGGTATTATGGCATCCACGCCCAGGTCCCTAAACAGGTCCATGAACCCGTCCCCCATTACCACGCTTATTATCCCTAATTCCTTTTGTTCAATTTCGCTCTCTATGGTAGAGCGGTGCTGCTCTTTCATGTTTTCTATCTTGATACGGGACAGTTCGCCCAGTTTCAGGCCCTCTTCCAGTACCCTGCCGGGCTTATCCGTGTGTATATGTACCTTGATTACCCTCTCATCCCCCACCACCAGCGTGCAGTCCCCCAGGCCTTGGTATGCTTCCCTAAGCTGCTGTGCCGAACCGGTGGGGTTCTTTATTATGAACTCGGTACAATAGGGGAACTGCATATCCGAATGGTCGTCTATATCTTCCACCGCCTCTTCCACCGGCAGCTTTAGAGTGTTTTCTCCGTTTAGTACTATCTCCTCGCCCCTAATCGCGTTCAGAAAACCAAGCAGGATGTATACGAACCCCTTCCCGCCGGCGTCCACAACCCCCGCCTTGGCCAGCACTTTTAACATTTGCGGCGTTTTTTCCAGTGTAGCCATCGACTGTTTCAGTATTTGTTCTAAAAACTCGTCAAATTGGCTTACCTTTTCACAAACCTCATTTGCTTTTTGTGCCGTTTCCCTGGCCACCGTCAGTATCGTACCCTCGGTGGGCTTCATAACCGCCTTGTATGCCGTTTCAACACCCTCGGTAAGGGCCATGGCAAAGGCCGGTGTGTCAAGTTCCCTGTAGTTTTTCAGTTTGGTTGCGAAACCGCGAAAGAGCTGCGAAAGTATAACCCCGGAGTTGCCCCTAGCACCCATCAGCAGTCCGTTCGCAATCGCTTCCACAACGTCGCCCACCTCTTCCTTTTTGAGCCTTTGCAGCTCCTGGACAGCGGAAAACATCGTGAGAGACATGTTGGTTCCTGTGTCACCGTCCGGGACCGGAAAGACATTCAGGGAGTCTATTATCTCTCTATTGTTGTCCAGCGTATTTGCAGCGTTAATAAACATTCTTTTTAAAGTGCTTCCGTCAATGCTTATGGTCTTGTTCAAATCTGTCCCCCCTTTACGAGCCTAAACCCGGACACCCTTTACGTTTACGTTTACCTTTTTTACCTCCATCCCGGTCATTGTCTCAACCGAATACTTGACTTTGTCTATTATGTTCTGTGCAACCGCCGAAATCTTGGTACCGAACTCTACAACTATGTACAGGTCTATTACCAGTTTGCCTTCTTCCATGTATACCTTAACACCCTTGCTGAGGTGCTCTCTCTTCAGCAGTTCCACTAAACCATCGGCACTCCCCTTAGGGGCCATACCGACAAGGCCGTAGCATTCGATGGTGGAAATCCCGACAATATCCGCAAGGACATTTTCGTAAAGAAATATACTACCTAGAGCATTGTCTATTCTGGCCGTCATACAATAACCTCCTAACAAATGATAGGATATTTATATTCTATAATATACCGGTTTTTTTTACAATAAAACCTCGTAAAAAGTCGCCGCCGGCGCTGCCGGCATTTTATGGGAAACGGCAAATTAAATGCTAAATTATTGCCAATAATAATGTTATGTGTTAGAATTAGAATGTTTACAAGAGGAGGTGTTTTAATGGCGAACGTTTGCTATATTTGCAATAAAGAGCGCCAGACGGGCAGCAAGGTCAGCCATTCCAACAGGCATTCCAATAGGCGCTGGAACCCGAACATAAAAAGAGTAAAAGCTGTGGTGGATGGCAGCCCCAAAAGAATCTATGTCTGTACCAGGTGTCTTCGTTCCGGAAAGGTGGTAAGGTCGGTATAGCATTCAAAAACGTGCAGAGCAAAATCCTCTCGGCACGTTTTTTATTTTCCCTTTTTTACTATTCTTCGGTTTTTACTCGGAATATTTTTTTCAGAAGGGTTCTTAAAAACTTTGGCGGTTTTACTACAAAAATTCTCATACCGGCACCTCCCAAAAAGTAATCAATCAACCAGTATCCTGCACCCCGCGGCAATAAGCAGCAGCCCCACCGCCAGCAACCAGGTCCAAAGGGGCAGTATTAGGCAGCAAACAACCCCCAGTACAAATGCAAGGGCCAACAGGTTATTATTTTTCCTTCTTCTAAATCCCGTCAAGTCGGAACCACCTCCGCTGCTTTCCGGCTTCCTGTGCTATGTAGCCGAAACCGGCGGAAAACTTAAGCCCTACCCCCTTACCCGGAGCACTGCTTCACCTTAGGTAATAACAGTACAGGGTATAAGCAAGAGCGCACAATAAAGCGGCAAGTACTATGTACCATACCCATGAGGGTACGAAGACCACTATTATCAATACCCCTGCCGCGATTGCCGCCAGCCCCACCATTCTCCTTACATGGAACCTTCTCAAAACCTCCTCCTCCCAATCCCTACCTGAACCCGTGCAGTTCAGGCATGTATACCCAAAATTGCGCAGAACAAAAGCTCCCTTATACTATGGTATTCAGGGAGCTTACTTGTTGACACAAAATTTTTTATGTATCTTTAATCCCTTGCCAGCACCGCCAGCAGTATTCCTTCCCTTATGCTTATTTCTCCGGTCTCTTCCCTAAGGACATTGCTTATCCCCCGCGTGGACCCCATTTCCAACGTAAAATCGGTAAGGGGGTACTCGAAACCCTTCAGCGTAACGCCCTTCACATCACCGCAGTAGGGTAATAATGATACCTGTGAACCCTTTCCCTTCACCACCGCTTTGTCCGTAATTAAAAAGGCCTTGTTGTGCTCGTTTATTATTTCCCCGGTACCTCCCCGCTGCGCGATAACCATGAGCAGGCCAAGGTTTGCAATGGTATGGTCAAGCCTTGTCCCGGTCGCACCCAACAGCATTATATGCTTCTCGCCGCTTGAAAGGGCATATTCGACGGCCAACTCGGTATCTGTCTCATTTTTCTCGCTGGGGTACTCCACAATCTTTACGCCGGGGAAGCCCTCGGCAAACTCCCGGCTGCAGGAATCAAAGTCCCCCAGTATAACGTGGGGCTTTATCCCCATCCTTTTGGCGTGGTATGCACCCCCGTCGGCGCAAATAACCAGGCTGCAGCCTTCTACCAGCCTTGCGTAGAATTCATAATCGGCAATATAGCCGTTACAAATTATAGCTGCGGTCATCTTGAGCGCCCCCGGTTCATAATCTGTTTAAGCCTCCGCACGCTTAATTCCGTCGAAGGGGTGTCGTACACCGCCGAGCCCGCCACCAGCACCGTTGCCCCGGCCCTTACCAGCTTTTCCGCGTTATCCGCGCTAACGCCGCCGTCCACCTCTATCTCAAAGCCGTACCCGCCCTCTTCCTTCAGCCTGCTTATATACTCAATCTTTTCCAAGGCGGAGGGTATGAACCTTTGTCCCCCGAAACCGGGGTTGACGCTCATGACAAGTACCAGGTCCACCTCAGCCAGCATGTATTTCAACACGTCCGCCGGTGTTGCCGGGTTTAGCGATATACCCGCCTTTTTACCCAGTTCCTTTATCCTGGTTACGCTCCTATGTATATGGGTACAACCTTCCCAGTGTACCGTAATAATGTCCGCACCGGCCGCCGCAAAGTCCTCCAGGTAACGGTCGGCGTTTTCAATCATGAGGTGCACGTCAAGGGGCAGCGCCGATACTCTCCTTATGCTCCTTATTACGGGAGGGCCAATGGTTATGTTTGGGACAAAATGCCCGTCCATCACGTCAACGTGCAGCCAGTCCGCCCCTCCCCTTTCAACTTTTTTTATCTCGTCCTCCAGCCTGGCAAAATTTGCCGATAGCAAGGACGGGGCCAGTTTAATCATACTTTCTCCTCCTACTCTGCCGCAGTTCCTCCAACAGCTTTATATAATTCCGGTACCTGAAGGCGGAAATACTCCCCTTCTCCACCGCATCCTTTACCGAACAATCAGGCTCATTCTCATGCCTGCAGCCCCTGAACCTGCAATGGTCCATGTATTCCAGGAATTCGGGGTAATAATGACCGAGTTCGCTCTCGTCCATGTTCTCCAGTTCCTTCACTGCACCAAGGCTTAGGGAACTGAACCCGGGGGTGTCCACTACCATCCCCCCGAAGGAAAGTTCCAAGAGCTCGGCATGGCGGGTGGTATGCCTGCCCCTTTGCAGCTTGGCGCTTATTTCACCGGTTTTAAGCCCCAACCCGGGCTGCAGGCTGTTCAATATGCTGCTTTTTCCCACCCCCGACATTCCAGCGAACACCGAAATTTTTCCCTTAAGCAACTCTCTCAGCTCGTCTATCCCCCGGCCGGTTTTGGCACTGGTGCACAAAACCCTGTACCCGGCCTGCCGGTATGTGTCAATCACTTCAGCGTATTCATCCTTTATCCCAAGGTCGGTTTTGTTAAAACAAATGACCTGTTCCAACTCGTTGACCCCTGCAAGCACCAGCAGCCTGTCCAGCAGCAAAAGGTCCGGTTCCGGCCTGTCCATTGCCACCACTATAATGCACTGCTGTACATTGGCCACGCTGGGTCGAATCAGCGTGTTTTCCCTTGGCAGGATTTCTTGGATAATTCCCTGGCCCGGGCTTCCTTCAACAATGGAGATTAACACTTTATCCCCCACCAGCGGGGTCAGGCTTTCCTTCCTGAAAATACCCCTGGGCTTGCATTCAACAAGCCCAATACCGGTATTTACGTAGTAGAACCCCCCTATTCCCTTTACAATCCTGCCTTGGTACATCCTATTCCTCCTTGGTGAAGTTTAACGTCTCGGACCACTGCTCCACATC
>DASRVG010000011.1:0-4152 GCA_035655175.1 Clostridia bacterium
TCTTAAGAGGTCGGATACCGCAAGTAGCTGTTCGGTATCCAGTATCCCCCCTGCCTCCACCCTCTTAATCACCGGGCTTAAATCGGCAACGCCTCCCAGCGGGGGCGAACCTTTTTTGACCAGTGCCTTAATGCACTCGGCGGTTGCCTGCTGCAGTGCCTCCACCTCTTCCATGCTGCAGCAGGGCCTTAACTGCAGGCACCTGCTTTTTCCCGCCTCCGATGCGGCCATATCCGAAAGTTTTTTCACAACCTTATCAAACTCAAGCGTTTTAAGCGTACTCTCCTTCATCGTCCTGTTCTCCTCCAAATTATGTGCTATCCCTTAAACTCCCCTGTAAAAATGTCCCCGGGTTATTCCCCTCTTAATGTATTCATCGGCCAAACCCCTGTCATAGGATTTACCGTCCGCCGCTCTCCTGTAATTCTTAACGAGGCCGGCAAACTCCTTCCAGTCCTCGTCGTGGTGTATAAGCCTTATGCCGCCAATCCCCGTACCTCTTAGCTCCTCCATCCTGTCCAGCATAAACAGCGGCTGGGAATTGCCCACCTCCGTCCTGCCGGTCTCATCCTCGTAAACCGGGAAGACATAACCCTTCTTATCCTTAAAGCCGTACCTGCCCCTTTTAAGTCCATCAAGTACCGGGTAGCGTATTGTCATAAGCCTTAGTCTTCCCTGGGCCACCACTTCGCAATAAGCATCGGCCTTTTCAGTAATATCCCTTACCTGTTTTAGGGTCAGCTCCGGGGACAGCACAACGCCGCTGCACCCCAGGTCCTTCATTTTGGCTACACTAAGGCTGTTAAAAATGTTCAAACCCCGTCCGGCCATTATGTCCACATTACCTTCAAAGCCCCGGCAGGCATAAATTTGCCCAAGGTTTGATACCTCAATGCCCCTTATGGTTTCACGTAATCTATCCATTAGGCCGGTAATGCGCCGCATATAGTCTCTGTCCGTTACCAGGGGAAACTTAATGCAAAGGGGCAGTTGCTCCCCGAGGTCTTCGTATTCCTCCAACCTGTCAGCATGGCACCGCAACATCACAACATCCGCCCCCGACTGCATGAACAGGCCGGCAAGTTCCGGGTTTCCGGTCTCCACCGTAACCCGCAGCCTTTTTTCGCTATGGTCCCTGGCCTTTCTTACTTTTCGTTCGTTTATATCCTTAAGCGGTTCCTCCAAATCCACCGCCGGCCGGTCAATCCCGGTCCTCATACGGCTTAAGTCCTCCAGGGCCCTTCGCCTTAGGCTGTTTATTTCCGAAAAGGATACGTATATGCCACTGTCAATGTCAAGCGACACCTGTTCCATGTAATAGGGAGTACCCCCGGTTTTACATAGCTGCTGCTTTATCCTGCCTTCGTCCACCGGTACTTTCGCCGCCGCTTCCACCGGCCTTTCCCCCGTGACGGTTACAAAGCACCCCCCCTGGTCCCAAAGCTGAACCTCCGGCACCATGCCCCGTTTAAAGGATGCAAAGCAGTATACCGGCACCTTTATGTGCTCATCGGTATAGCTTCGGGCCAGCTTCGCCATCAATTGGCTGTCGTAGGTCTTATAGGCAACGCTTCCTATTGATGCAGGTCTTTTAAACCCAATGTCCACCACCTGTCCCCGGCGGGCTGTTTCAACGGGCTTACCCTTTACCGCCATGGATGATACCCTCGCGCCCGCTTTCTCTGAGCCCAAATCTATCTCAATACCATCGCCCGTAGTTAAATTGTCGGAAAGCTCTATGGCAACCCTTCCCGGAGCATTCTTAACAACGGTACCCACCGGCACCCCCCTGTTGTCCGGCCTGTCACCGCTTAAAAAATCCTCCCGGTCACCGCCTAGTATGTATCCGCCGGTAAAACCCCTGTTGAACACCCTTGTAAGGACATCCCTGTCGTCGTCGGTATCGCCTATACTGCCGCTGGCCAGGTAGCTGTCAATGGCCCTGCGATAGGCACCGGTGGCCGCTGCCACGTATTCGGGCCTTTTCATACGGCCTTCTATTTTAAAACTGTCAATCCCTGCGTCCAGCAGCTTGTCCATACTATCCAGCGTAAACAGGTCGCTGGGACTTAATAGGTATCCTTCCTTTATGACCCGGTCCTCTTTTCCCCTTTCCACGATGCCATACCATTTCCTGCAGGGCTGTGCACACTTTCCCCGGTTGCCGCTCCGGCCGCCTATTAGGCTGCTCATAAGGCATTGACCGGAATAGGACATGCACAAAGAACCTTGGACGAACACCTCAATCGTTATGCCGGACAGTTTCTTTAACTCCACAACCTCGTCAAGGCTTAGCTCCCTTGCAGCCACCACCCTGTCAACGCCCATGTCCCTTAAAAGCAGCACACCCTCCGCATTGTATACTGTCATCTGGGTGCTTGCATGGACCTGCAGGCCCGGGAAATATTCCCCGGCAAGGGCCGCTATAGCTAAGTCCTGGACTATAACCGCGTCCGCCCCCACGCGGTAGAGGTATTCTAAGTACTTGACCGCTTGCTCCAATTCCTCATCCGCCATTAGTATATTAAACGTTATATAAACCCTTACCCCGCGAAGGTGGGCGTATTCAATGGCCTGCGCCAGTTCCCGGTCATCGAAGTTGGAGGCGTATTGTCGGGCGTTAAACCTTTGGCCGCCCATGTACACCGCGTCCGCACCGTTTTGTACCGCCGCTTTAAGGGCCTCCATGCTTCCCACCGGGCTTAATAATTCGGGCTTGTATGCCATAAAAATCATTCCTATCCTTGGATTCTATAATATTATATCAATTGAATAGGGTTTTTAACAATCGCCTTCATGGCTAATAATGTGCGTAAAAAAGCAGGGCTGTGACGCCCTGCCTTTACCTTGCGTACTCTAATCAATAAGCCCCAGTTCCACCAAATAGTCACGGGCCACGTCCTCCGGCTCCTCCTTGTCCATGTCCACCCTTCTGTTTAGCTCGGCAAGGGTGCCATCGTCAAGCTTTTCCGATACCTGTTTTATTAGCTCCGGAAGCTCGGGATAGGCCTCTATTATTTCCGGGCGTATTGTCGGTGCGGGGTTGTATACCGGGAAAAAATTCTTATCGTCCTTTAGGTTCACAAACCCAAAGGCGGGAATCCTTCCGTCGGTGGCAAAACCCATCGCCACATCGGCGTCGTCATTTTTTAGGGCGTCGTAGGTTAGCCCCGTCGTTACAAACACCATGCTGTCCCTGTCAAATTCAAAACCGTAAACATTTTCAACGCCGGGAATACCGTCCTCTTCCCTTTCGAAAAATTCGATATTTGTCGCCAGCACTATATCCTCGCCACCGCTGTTTATATAGTCCGCCAGGTCGGAAATGCTTTCAATGCCCAGGGACTTTGCCCTTTCTTCCTTCATCATAAGCGTATAGGTGTTGTTTGCCGGTGCATAGTCAAGCCATTCTATATCGTTTTCTTCCTTGTCCCACTCTTTAACCATATTGAAAGCCTCTTCGGCCTCTTTAATGTCCTCCACACCCATTTCGGGAACGAGGATGGAACCGGTGTATTCCCAGTACACGTCTATCTGCCCGGACTTCAAGGCGGGCCTTAGAGTCGGTGTTTCGCCCAGCCCCAGCTGGTCCTCCACCGGGTATCCTTTGGCCTCAAGAAGCTCCAGCAGCATGCTACCCAGTATAAACTGCTCGGTCCATGCCTTCGACGATACGGTAATTGTGGGTCCCTGTGCGGATGTACCTGTGCTGCCGCAGCCCGCAAGTGCTGTCGTCACCAGCAAAAGGCTCACAATAATCCCCAGTATCCTTCCCTTATTCCTTGCACAAAAAACTTTAATAGTAAATCCCTCCATTTTTTATTTTTACTCCCCCCTGGGAGTTGTCAGCAATTTTCCCAATAGGCCAAGCACCTGGTCCAACACTATGGCAATAACGGCCGCCAGCGCAGAGCCAAGGAATATTAGCTCCGGTTCAAAAAAGCTAAGCCCTGTAAAAATGAGCCTACCCAGGCCTCCGCCGCCTATCAAGTCCGCTATGGTGGCCGTACCCACCGTGACAACCGCAGCGGTTTGTATACCGGACATAATAACAGGTAGTGCCAGGGGCAGTTCAATACGCCAGAACACTTTAAGTGCTGGCATTCCCATACCCCGGGCAGATTCTATTATACTTGCGTCTATGGCATGTCT
>DASRVG010000012.1:0-9377 GCA_035655175.1 Clostridia bacterium
GTCGGTGCGGGACTTTGCCTGCAGCTTCCTCCAGATTTCACCTCACGGTGAACACCCTTGCTGTTTAGCTAATGGTTCCCACTACCAAGCCCATAGCGGACTTTCACCGCCAAGCTACTGCCCATGTCGGGCGAACATAAATAAGGGCGGTTTAATACCACCCTTAATACGCTTTTGCAAAATACGCAAACCTTTCGGCGTCTCTGCCACATACCATACACTCTCCGCCCCTATTTTCCTGTTCAAAGGGCATGCACCGGATTGTGGCCCCGGTTTTTTCCTTTACCTTGGCTTCACAATCGGCGGATTCGCACCAATGAGCCTTTACAAAACCCATTTGATTTTCCATTATTGAAACCATCTCTTCCATATCCCGGGCGCTACGGATGTTGCTGTCCCTGAACCGCAGCGCCTTGTTGAATATTCCAAGCTGGACATCCTCCAGCAGGTCGGACAGCCGCCCTTCCAGCTCTGCAAAAGCGATGGGAATTTTTTCGCCGGTGTCCCTCCTTACCGCCACCACCTGGCCGCTGCTTATGTCCCTAGGACCTATTTCAAGCCGGAGCGGAACACCTTTAAGCTCCCATTCGTTGAATTTCCAACCTACACTGTAAGTATCCCTGTCGTCCATCTTCACCCTGTACTTTGCCGATAGGCTTCTTTGGATTGCGGCCGCCTTTTCCAGCACCCCTTCCTTGTGCTGGGCGACCGGGACTATTACCGCCTGGAAGGGTGCCACCTTGGGCGGCAATACCAATCCCCTGTCGTCTCCGTGCACCATTATGATACCTCCAATCAGCCTCGTGGAGACACCCCAGGAGGTGGACCACACATATTTTAACTGGCCGTCCTTGTCAAGGTACTGTATATCGAACACCTTGGCAAAATGCTGTCCCAGGTTATGGGAAGTGCCCGCCTGGAGCGCTTTGCCGTCCAGCATTAGCGCTTCCATTGAATAGGTCCTAAGGGCCCCTGCGAATTTTTCTTTCAGTGATTTCTGTCCGGTCAGCACCGGGATTGCCAGCGTGTTTTCCGCAAAGTCCCTGTAAATGTCCAATATCCTAAGGGTTTCTTCTTCCGCCTCCTCCTCCGTTGCGTGGGCGGTATGACCCTCCTGCCACAGGAACTCGGAGGTGCGCAAAAAGGGCCTGGTGCTTTTTTCCCATCTAACAACGTTGCACCATTGATTGTACAGTATGGGCAGGTCGCGATAGGACCTAATCCACTTCGAGTACATGCTGCACACTATGGCTTCGGATGTTGGCCTTACCGCTATCCTCTCGCTAAGCTGTTCGTTCCCTCCGGCGGTAACCCAGGCCACCTCCGGTGCAAACCCCTCCACGTGCTCCGCTTCTTTTTGAAGAAGGCTCTCGGGTATAAATAGCGGGAAATAGGCATTGCTGTGGCCGGATGCACGCAGCATATCGTCAAGGGCCCTTTGCATGTTTTCCCACAGGGCGTAACCGTACGGCTTTATAACCATAAATCCCTTTACCGGTGCGTAGTCCACCAGGTCGGCCTTTCTTATGACATCGGTATACCACTGGGAGAAGTCTTCGTTTTGTTTTGTTATCTGCGTTACAAATTCCTCTTCCTGTCTTGACATGACTACACTCCTTTCGAAAATGAATAATCCCCCCTCCCAAAGGGACGAAGGACTTTCCGGTAACACCCTTTTTGGCCAAAGGCCCGCTCGGGAGATAATAACGGTCTCAAACCGTATTTCGCTGTTATTTTTCACGCCCTCAGTTTACGGCGGCAGTTTGTATTAAGCACCGTTTGGCTATTATTCTAAATACTACATAATGAATACAGCTTTGTCAATACTTATCTATCTCTTCCATAAGGGCTTCAAGGAGGTCCTGTTCCCTGACTGTCCTTATTATTTTCCCTTTTTTAAACACTATACCCTTTCCGCTGCCTCCCGCTATTCCTATATCCGCCTCCCTAGCTTCCCCCGGCCCGTTGACTGCACATCCCATAATTGCAATCTTCAAGGGTTTATTAATATTCTTAACCCTATCCGCCACCCTTCCGGCCAGTTCAATCAGGTCTATCCCGCACCGTCCACAGGTAGGGCAGGATATTATGTCCACGCTTGCCTTCCTGTAAAGCCCGAGGGATTTTAGGATTTCCCTGCCCACTTCCACTTCCCGTACAGGATGGTCGGTAAGGGATACCCGTATGGTGTCCCCGATACCCTCCATCAAAAGCGAACCAATCCCGATGGAGGACTTTACGGTACCGCTTAAAAAGGTGCCCGCTTCGGTAACCCCGACGTGCAGCGGGTAGTCCACTTTCCGGGACACAAGCCGGTACGCCTGTACGGTGGTCAAAACGTCCGAGGCCTTAAGTGACAGCTTCATATTGAAAAAGTTCATCCCTTCAATGAGCCGGATATTTCTTAATGCGCTTTCCACCAGCGCCTCGGCGCAGGGTGACTTGTATTTTTCCAATATATCCTTCTCAAGGGAACCGCCGTTTATACCTATCCTTATGGGTATCCCCCTTGCCGCTGCAGCCTCCACCACCCTTGCCAGCCGCTCGGCGGAACCTATGTTGCCGGGATTTATGCGCAGGGCGTCCGCACCTGCGTTTATTGCGGCTATGGCAAGCCTGTAGTCAAAATGTATATCTGCAACAAGGGGTATCGAGATACCTTTTTTTATGTCCGCCAGGCAGGAAGCCGCCCTTTCGTCCGGCACCGCCACCCTTACTATATCGCAGCCTTCCTTTTCCAGGTTCAGTATCTGCCGCACCGTGGCATTTATATCCGTTGTTTTTGTATTGGTCATGGACTGGATGGTGATGGGGCTTCCCCCTCCCACCGGGATATTTCCAATATAAATTCTCCTAGTGTTTTTTCCCATGTAAAACTCGCTCCGTTCTAGAACAGGTTAAACCGGCTTATATCTCTCCACGTTATCATTATGATAAGAAGTATAAGAAACACAAACCCTATAAAGTGAATGAGCCCTTCCTTTTCTATGTCGATGGGTTTTCCCCTTACGCCTTCCAGCAGCAGGAAAACCATTTTGCCTCCATCCAGCGCGGGTATGGGCAGTAAATTTATAACCCCGAGGTTAAGGCTTAGAAACGCCGCAAGGAACATAACGTTCAAAATGCCGGTTTTTGCGGCCTGGTTAACCAACTGTATAACACCCACCGCCCCCACCACGTCCTCGGCGGAGGCCTTACCGGTAACAAGCTGGCCCAGATAGGACACCATAAGACCAATCACTTCGAAGCTCCTTTTAATCCCCATCCGCACCGAGCCGGCAACACTTTTTGCAGCCACCGGCGTGATGCCTATTATGCTCTGCCCTGTTTCCGGATCGGTAACGGGAAATACGTCAAAGGCAACGGTTTGGCCTTCTCGGTTTACCGTAACCTTCATCCGCTCCCCCTTTGAGGAGGACACCAAAAGCTGCAGTCTTTCCCAGGATTCCACCCTTTGGTCGTTTATATATACCACCCTGTCGCCGGGCCTTATCCCCGACATTTCTGCGGGGTACCCTTCCATCACTGTATCAATAACCGTCGTGGGAGTGCCCATGATGTAAAATATTATGCTAAAAAGGATTACCGCCAGTATTATATTCATCACCGGGCCCGCCAGTATAATGGCCATCCTCTTTCCGAGGGATTTGCTGTAGTATGCGCCCTCCCCTTCCGCTTTTTCTTCCTCCCCCAGCATTTTCACGTATCCGCCTATGGGGAAAACACGCAGCGAATACCGTGTATCCTTGCGGCCCCAGGACATTATCTTTGGACCCATGCCTATCGAAAACTCTTCCACTGTAACCCCGGACTTTTTTGCGGCGAAGAAATGCCCGAATTCATGGGAGAATACCATTAGTGTAAATATTATTATTGATGCTGCAGCCGTGACTACTGTAGATGCCAAAATTTCTCACCATCCTCTTCAACCATTTGAACAGCTTGCGACCTGCTCCATTTATCCCAGTATATTATATCATCCAGGCACGGGTTCTTATGATTATTATGTTTCTGCAAAACTCTTTCTACCACCACGGGAATTGAATTAAAAGGCACCGCACCCTTAAGGAACAATTCAACCACCGCTTCGTTGGCCCCGTTAAGCACCGCCGTCATGGTTCCCCCTTCCCTGAGAGCCTGGTAGGCAAGCCTCAGGGAGGGAAAGGTTTCCAGGTCCGGCTTGAAAAACTCCAACCTTCCCGTCTCCACCGGGTTAAACCTTGGCAAGCCCGACGGCATTCTTTCTGGATAGGTCAGCGCATACTGTATCGGCAGCCTCATATCTGGGTTTCCCAGTTGCGCCAGCACCGCACCGTCCACCAACTCCACCATGGAATGGACTATGCTTTGGGGGTGAATTACCACTTCTATGCTGTCGGCATCCATTCCGAACAGCCACCGCGCTTCTATCACTTCCAGCCCCTTGTTCATCAGCGTGGCCGAATCTATGGTAATTTTCTTGCCCATTTTCCAATTGGGATGTTTTAGTGCCTGGGAAGGCGTTACTTTCTCAAGCTCCTCTCTGCTTTTGCCCCAAAAGGGACCCCCTGAGGCTGTAAGCAGCAGCCTTTTCACCTGGGAAGGGGGAGTGCTTCCAATACACTGGAAAATAGCGGAGTGTTCGCTGTCAACCGGTATAATTTTTTGTCCCTTTCTTGATGCAAGGTCCATAACCAGCCGCCCGCCGGCGACAAGGGATTCCTTGTTGGCCAGCGCAACGCTCTTTCCCGCCTCAAGGGCTGTAAGCGTTGGTATAAGCCCCGCAATACCAACCATTCCGTTTAGCACAATATCGCAGCCGCTTTCGGTTATACAGCTTTTTATTCCGTCCTCCCCGGACAGGACAACGGTCCGGCTGTTTTCATCCAAGTTTGCCTTAAGCCGCCGGGCCCGTCCTTCATCAAGCAGTGCCGCCAGCTTTGGGTTAAACTCCCTTATTTGCTCAAGCATTAATAAGTCGTTTTCCCTGGCGGCAAGGGCGGCTACGCTGAATTCTCCCTTCATCTCCCTTAGCACCTGCAGCGCCTGCCGGCCTATGGAACCGGTACTGCCCAGAATCGCAATGCTCTTCAACTCAATTTCTCCCTTCCTGCCGGCTTTAAGCCCTGAACTCACACATCCCACATCTCAGTTCTCAGAACAGGAGGTGTGTCCCCATTCCTATGTACACAACGGGTATGGTAAATAATACGCTGTCAAACCTGTCCAGGATACCCCCATGGCCCGGCATAATACTGCCGAAATCCTTAACCCCTGCATACCTTTTTATTATAGAGGCGGTCAGGTCCCCAAGCTGTGCCGATATCCCTCCTATCAGCCCTATGACTGCCAGGTTTACCATTCCCAGGTCCATTCCGTAAAACTTCCATGTGAAATACCCAAAGGCCAACGAGCCCGCAACGCTCCCAAAAAGGCCGCCTACTGCCCCCTCCACCGATTTTTTGGGGCTGATGGAAGGGCAGAGCTTGTGCCTGCCCAGCGAAATCCCGATAAAATAGGCGAGGGTATCCCCCAGCCATGCTATAACAAACACCAGCCAGACCAGGATATGACCCTGGTCCCGGTTATATATAATCTGAAGCAGGGACATAATTACCGGTATGTATACTATACCCACAAGGGTTATTCCCAAATCGTCAAGGCGCGCCCTGTTCTGTATTATCATGATAATAAAGCAGGCAACGGTACAGGCGATTATTATGGTCACCGTCAACCCGAACACCTTTTGCCCGTATATGCCCGCCACAACGTTTATCGCGGCGGAGGATATAAGGCCGATTGCCTGGAAGGGGAAGATTCCTTTCGCTTTGAAAACACCGTAAAACTCGGCAAGGGCTATCAGCGCCACAACCGTCAGGGCGATGGTAAGAGCCTTTCCGCCGGTAGTAAGTACAAATACCAGTAAAGGTATACCCAGCAGCGCACTAATTATTCTAATCCGCACTGTTAACCCCCCCGTACCTTCTATCCCTTTTTGCATAGTCTTGCAACGCCTTCTCAAACATATCAGCGGTAAAATCCGGCCAGAAGCAGTCGGAAAACCACAGTTCCGAATAGGCAATCTGCCATAAAAGAAAATTGCTGACCCTCAGCTCGCCGCTGGGCCTTATTACCAAGTCCGGGTTGGGCATCCCACTGGTATAAAGGTAACTTTCGAAAAATTCCTGGTCGATATCCTGGATCCGGGCCTTGCCTTCGCATACGTCCTTCGCTATCCCCCGCACCGCCCTAAGTATTTCGTCCCGTCCGCCATAATTAATGGCTACGCTGATTACCATGCCGTCATTTTCCCTGGTTTGTGCCACGGCTTTTTCCAGTTCCTCCTGCACATCCTTTCTCAGCGCGGATATGTCACCAAGTACTCTCAGCCTTATGTTGTTTGTCTTAAGCTCTTCCAGTTCGCTTCTCAAGTACTCCATAAGCAGGTTCATGAGGTTCTTTATTTCCATCTCCGGCCTTTTCCAGTTCTCCGTAGAAAAGGCGTACAGCGTAAGGTATTCAAGCCCTATTTTACGGGAGTGTTTTACTATTTCCCGTAGCGCGGCCACTCCCGCCCTATGGCCCTGTATCCTGTGCAGTCCCCTTTTCTGGGCCCATCTTCCGTTTCCGTCCATGATAACGGCAACGTGCCTGGGATACTTGCTCCTGTCAACCATAGCAATACCTCCACCCGAAAACACCCCCTGTTAAGGGGGTATTAACTGACAATCAGCTCAACCATACCGTTCTTCATCCTTTGACCTATTACCCTTTCAACCCGCTCATTGTTCCCCTGCCTGAAACAGGCACCGGTTCTTGTTATAGCTATATCTCTTATTCCCATTTCCCCAAGGACACCCATGGCATGGTCAATAGTATAGCATATCAATAATGGCATTTCCATTTTATATCTCCATTATTTCCGTCTCTTTCTTTTCCACGGTTTTATCTATTAATTCTATGTATTTATCGGTCAGCTTTTGGACCTCGTCATGGGCCTTCTTTTCATCGTCCTCGGTCAGTTCTCCTTTTTTCTTGAGCTTTTTTATTTCCTCGTTGGCATTTCTTCTCTCGTTTCTTATGGCAATCTTTGCTTCTTCTCCATACTTTTTAACAAGCTTGACCAGTTCCACGCGCCTTTCCTCAGTAAGCTGTGGAATCACCAGTCTTATTACCTTTCCGTCATTGTTTGGGTTTATCCCCAGGTCGGATTTTAAAATGGCCTTTTCTATATCCTTCAGAGTACTGTTGTCATAGGGCTGTATCATCAATAGTCTGGGTTCGGGTGCGGATATGCCTGCTATCTGGTTAAGCGGTGTCGGTACGCCATAATAGTCAATGGTTATTCTGTCCAAAAGACCTGGGTTTGCCCTTCCTGCCCTTATGGTCACCAGTTGTTCCTGCAGCACCTTAAGGGTTTTTTGCATCTTTTTTTCAGCTTCCGAATGGATTTCCAGACGCATTTTCATTCCTCCTTTTTCCGCTTAAAAATTGTCTCCTATTGATGTGCCTATTTTCTCCCCCAATACTACTTTTTTAATGTTGTCGGAGCTGCCAAGCCCAAAAACTATAATAGGTATTCCATTATCCATGCAAAGCGACGTTGCAGTGCTGTCCATCACTTTAAGGCCAAGCCTTAAGACATCCAAGTAATCCAGCCTGTCGAACTTTTGTGCGTTCGGATTTGACGCCGGGTCGCAATCGTAAACCCCGTCAACAGTTTTGGCCAGCAGGATAACCTCTGCATCTATTTCCGCCGCCCTTAGTGCTGCGGTAGTATCGGTGGAAAAGAAGGGATTGCCTGTCCCCGCAGCAAAAATTACAACCCTTTTTTTCTCCAGATGCCTTACCGCCCTCCTTCTTATATAGGGTTCTGCAATCTGCCTCATTTCAATAGCGGTTTGCACCCTGGTCGCCACATCCCTGTTTTCCAGCGCATCCTGCAAAGCCAGCGCATTTATCACCGTAGCCAGCATACCCATATGGTCGGCGGTGGTCCTGTCCATACCTTCACCCGTCCTGCCGCGCCATATGTTGCCTCCTCCCACAACGACGGCCACCTCGACTCCAAGCTCAACAACTTCTTTTATTTGGTCCGCAATCCGGTTTATTGTTTCAAAGTTTATCCCAAACCCCTTGGGGCCGGCCAGGGCTTCTCCGCTGATTTTAAGAATTATTCTTCCAAACCTAGTACCCGTCATTAAATTACCTCCACCTATGAGAATTCTACCCGGCAAGTCAATATCCTTTATTTTTTTAATGGGACACCAACGTGTCCCACTAAACAACCGAGAGTCTATTTGCCGATCTGGGCCATAACCTCTTCAGCAAAGTTTTCCTCTTTTTTCTGCAAACCTTCTCCCATTTCATACCTGACAAAGCGTCTTATGGATATGTTTTCTCCTATCTTTGCTATAGTCTCGGTAAGCACCTGCTGGACTGATACCTCAGGATCGCGAATATAGGGCTGCTCCAGCAGGCAGGTTTCTTTGAAAAATTTCTCAATCCTTCCCTCTACTATTTTATCCACTATATTCTCCGGTTTGCCTTCATTTATGGCTTGCTGCCTAAGAATTTGCTTTTCCTTTTCCAATACGTCGCCGGGAACTTCATCCCTTGAAACGTAAAGCGGCTTGGATGCGGCCACCTGCATGGCCATATTCTTCACAAAATCCTTGAAACCCTCGGTCTTTGCAACAAAATCCGTTTCGCAGTTAACCTCAATGAGCACCCCTATACGGCCTCCCATATGTATATAGGAACCTACCATACCCTCCGCGGTAATTCTTCCCGCCTTTTTGGCCGCAGCGGCAAGTCCCTTTTCCCTCAATAAATCTATGGCCTTTTCTATGTCCCCGCCGGTCTTTTCCAGGGCCTTTTTACAGTCCAACATACCGGCCCCGGTTCTTTCCCTGAGTTCCTTTACCATTGCAGCTGTTACCATCATTACTACCTCCCATGTTTATTGTTAAAAGCAAGAGGTAAGGGCGAACCCTCACCTCTATTATTCCTCTGTAGTTTGTTCGCCCTGTTTCGCCTCCAGTACCGCATCCGCCATAACTGAAGTAATAAGTTTGACAGCTCTTATTGCATCGTCGTTGCCGGGAATAACATGGTCTATCTCGTCGGGGTCACAGTTGGTATCAACAATACCCACCAAGGGTATCCCCAGTTTTCTTGCTTCGGCCACCGCTATTCGCTCTTTCCTAGGGTCAACTACAAAAAGGGCTCCCGGAAGGTCCTTCATATCCTTTATGCCTCCCAAAAACTTTTCAAGCTTCTCCTTTTCGTGGCGGAGCTTGATGACTTCTTTTTTGGGCAGAAGGTCAAAGGTACCGTCCTCTTCCATTTTTTCCAACTGGTGCTGGAAAAAATGGAAGAGGACGGTACCTTTGACC
>DASRVG010000013.1:0-3437 GCA_035655175.1 Clostridia bacterium
GGTGCATACTTTGGTGATAAAATGTCACCGCTGTCCGATACCACAAACCTGGCACCGGCCATGGCAGGTTCAGACCTGTTCGATCACGTCAAGCACATGATTTACACGACAGGCCCCAGCCTAATAATTGCACTTATTCTATACGGTATTCTCGGTGCAAGGTATGCGGGCAAGGAATTGGATGTAGCACAGATAAACCAACTGCTTGACGGTTTAGCGGGACAATTTGCGATAAATCCTCTTCTGTTTATACCGCCGATAGTAGTTATCCTGATGGTGGTGTTCAAGGTTCCGGCGATACCCGGTCTTATTGGAGGGGTCGTACTGGGTGGTATATTCGCTGCAATTTTCCAGGGCGCCGGCATGAGTGCAATAATAGAGGCTTCCCACTACGGGTTTGTTTCAGAAACCGGAATAGTGGAGATAGACGACCTATTGAGCAGGGGTGGACTGGACAGCATGATGTGGACGGTATCCCTTATTATGATCGCGATGTCCTTTGGCGGGGTACTTGAAAGAACCGGAATGCTCAACGCGCTGCTTGAAAAAGTACTTAGGGTTGTTAACAGCACAGGATCCCTGGTACTTGCCACGGTATTGTCCTGCTTCTTCATAAACCTAACATCCGGTGACCAGTACATGTCGCTGGTGGTACCGGGTAGGATGTTTAAGAACGCATACGCCGAGAGGGGACTGCATCCCAAGAACCTGTCAAGGGTGCTGGAGGACGCAGGGACGCTGTCATCCCCGCTTATCCCATGGAACACATGCGGGGCCTTTATGCTTTCAACCTTGGCGGTTCATCCCTTTGCATACCTGCCCTACGCTTTCCTGAACCTGCTGAACCCGATAGTATCAGTATTTTACGGGTATACAGGAATCACGATGGAAAAGCTGCCTGAGGAAGAGACGAAAAAAACAGCATAGCCGGAAAGACGCTGCCTCCGTGGATTGGATTTCATGGGGGCAGTTTTTTTATAAATAATCCCCTTGTTATTCGACAAATACTCTTATTATCCATCCAAAGAAGGCAAAACAATACAGTTTTCATTGAAGGGAAATCGAACCTACTGAAGAAACAATAATGGTAAACCTTTTTGGGGACGGGTGGGTGAGCTTTGTCCCCGCTGCTTTGATGGGAGGGATGATATATGGACCTTACTGCGAAGGTCACAGGCAATATTCTTATATGCAGGGTTAAAGGGGAACTTGACCACCATACTGCGGAGGAGTTCAGGGACTTTGTGGACCGCGGTCTGGAAAACAACCCGGTCAAGCACCTGATACTGGACCTGACCCATTTAAGCTTTATGGACAGCTCGGGAATAGGGGTGCTGATAGGCAGGTTTAAGAAGGTAAATCTCAGGGGAGGCAAGGTTGCGGTTGTCAATGAAAACAAACAGGTGTCCCGTGTTTTCGAGGTATCGGGCATATACGATATAATAAAATCTTACAGCAGTATAAGCAAAGCAGTTAATGACCTTTAGGGGGTGAAAATCGATGAATGTGAAAAATTTTATGGAGCTTAGAATACCCAGTAAATCCCAGAATGAAGCCTTTGCAAGGGTAGCCACCGCCGCCTTTGCCTCGCAGTTGGACCCCACCATCGAGGAATTGGCCGATATTAAGACAGCGGTTTCAGAAGCGGTTACAAATTCCATAATTCACGGGTACGAAGACTGTGAAGGCATTATAATCATAAAATGCCGCATGGACGAACACGGGGTGGAAATCGAGGTGAGGGATGAGGGAAAAGGTATCGAGGACGTGGAGCAGGCCAGGCAGCCCCTTTACACCTCCAAACCGGAGTTGGAGAGGTCGGGGATGGGTTTTACAGTGATGGAGACATTCATGGACGAGGTGGAGGTGCATTCCGAAAAAGGTAAAGGAACCGTTGTGATTATGAGAAAAAAATTTGCTTCACTGGCAAAGGGACAAGGGGTTAGTGGCAATGAGGGATAATTCCGAGGTCTTAAGCCACGCGGAAACGCTGCAGCTTATTAGAAAAGCCCAGCAGGGGGACAAGGAAGCCCAGTCCCTGCTTTTAAAAAACAATACCGGCCTTGTAAAGAGCATAGTCAAACGTTTTCTGAACAGGGGCTATGAATACGAAGACCTGTTCCAGCTAGGCAGTATCGGCCTGCTTAAGGCCATTAAAAATTTCAATCCTGATTATAATGTTAGGTTTTCCACCTATGCCGTTCCGATGATAGCCGGTGAGATCAAGAGATTCTTAAGGGACGATGGTATTGTTAAAGTGAGCCGGTCACTCAAGGAACTAAGCGGAAGGATACGTCAAACCAAGGAAAGGCTTATAAGGGATAACGGAAGGGAGCCCACCTTGAATGAGATTTCAGAGGAACTGGGGGTTTCAAATGAAGACATAGTACTGGCGATGGATGCTGCCGCGGCGCCGGAATACCTTTACGATACAATACACCAGGATGACGGTTCCCCGATATTTCTTATCGACAAGGTGGCTGTGGAGGAAGATAAAAGCGGCGATATGCTGGACAGGATTATACTGAAGGAAATGCTCCACAAGCTAAAGCCCAGGGAAAGGCAGATAATAATTATGCGGTATTTCCAGGACAGGACCCAGACGCAGATAGCTCAGAAGCTGGGTATATCCCAGGTCCAGGTATCCCGTATAGAAAAAAGGGTTCTGGATAAAATGAGGCAGTCCATGACCAAATAAAAAGAGGGACTAATAAAGGGCCCTTTTTTATTTTTTTTGTGTTTTTACCCAAGGCCGGGCTATGGTTTTTTTGTATTAAAAGGAGGAAACGGACAATACTAAAACCATGAACGGAGGGTTTGGGATGAAATTTAAGAAGGGAACTGTCCTGGGGTTTATACTGCTTGTACTGGCCGTTCTTGCTGTCTGTTCCTGTATCATGGCCTTTGGCGCTAGGCGAAGGGAGCCTGAAAAGGCAAAGCTTGTTATGACAGGCTGTGAAACAACCGGTGTGGGTTTGGTATACAGGAGCTAAGAAATGAAAAAAGATACACTGCAGTACAGCCCGCCGGTGGATATGGGACAGCCAAAACTAAGACCCAGGCATTTGACGGATTTTGAAACATTAAATGACATCATCCACAGGATACAGAACAAAAGCAAAGGGAAACAGGGAAATGGATAAGTCCAAAAAACGGCGCAAAGTGGTCATAATTACAGACGGGGACAATGTTGCCAGGCAGGCTGCCGAGACAGCCGCCGCCCAGGTCGGGGGAAGGTGCATCTCCCGGTCGGCGGGGAATCCAACGCCCCTAAGTGGTGATGAAATCATCGATATGATAAAACAATCCCCTGCCGATCCGGTGGTGGTGATGGTGGATGACAGGGGAAAGCCCGGGCTTGGGGAAGGCGAAGCTGTAATAAAAAGCCTTGCGAAGTCAAAAGATATAGAGATATTGGGTGTCATTGCGGTGGCTTC
>DASRVG010000014.1:0-6700 GCA_035655175.1 Clostridia bacterium
TCCCCAAGGGGCATGTCTTTCTGCAGCGGTCCCATTGGCAGGGCACCCAGGCACAGTTCGGTTACCTCAATGCCGGTATTACCCAATGTGTTTGTCTTCATACTCAGTTTCTCCTTTATTCTATTGTATTTAACCATAATAATTCTATACTTGTTCCTGATTTCCTTTTGGTTGCATCAAAAATCCGGTATTGTTACGGTAGGCGATTAATGGGTATAAATTATGTAAAATCATGAAACAAAAAAGAAGTTGTGCCGTCTAACAAATAAAGGTAGAATTAATACAGGTTTCTAATTTATGGATAGTGGGTGTGTAGAATGTATAGGAAGATGATTGGCATATTAATAATAACTGCATTGCTGGCCGGGTGCAGCACCGAAACCGCCGGCCCGACAGACCCGCCGGTACAAAAGGAGACCATTATAGGCTCCAGGGAGGAAATCAAAGAGGTATCTTCCAGCCAGGGTACCGGGGAGATGGATGAAGTAGAAGACTGGGTAATGGTGCAGGTTGGCGAAGAGCCCGGTGATAATGGCAATGGGCAGAGACAGGAAAACGTCCTGATCAGCCAGGAGCAGGCTGTCAGGCTTTTCCTGGATGCCTGGGAACATAACGACCTTGAAAAAATGGATATGTTGACCCTTCAGCCCCTTGAAGAGTTTTTCAGGCAGTCGCAAATGAACTTTGCATCTTACAGGTACCTGGACAATGGTGACCTGGCCGGGTTTGTAAGGGACGGGATAGGAAAACTCAAGGATTATAATATCGATAACTTCGACAATGCCAGGATCGAAAACCCCCTTCCAAATGGAGACAGGCTGAAAGTAGGCATCGGCGACTATTTGAACCTGGACGTGATGTTGGTACTTGACAGGAATATGTGGAAACTTTATACCATGGAGGCTTCCCTCTTGGGATTTGAGGAAGCGGTGCCGCAGGATTGGGACACCCTGGGCCAGTTGGTGCTGGCAGACCTTAAGGACATGGAGGGGGACGGCAGCCATGAGCTGCTGGCTATTGGGATAATGGGCGAATGGGAAGGCATAGGCCCGGAGCCCACCAGTGCTATAGGTATATATACATACAGCGGAGGGAAGATTGCCAACCTGTACTATAGGGATATGAACGACAGGCTGGAAAACGACAGGGTGGTCACCGAAGGAGGCATGGGAAGAGTCCTGGAGAGTCATCCGGCTGTGCTGGTATTGATAGAAAAAACTGCCCAGGACAACCTGGCAGTAATTGAGGGGCCCGACACAGAATACTATGTAAGCCTTTACAGTCTCGAGGATGACCAGTTGAAAAAAGTCGGTGAGATTGATTGGAAAGGCGCCGTATCCAAAGCCCTTGGCAGCCGAATAAAGCCCGAATGGGTGGAACTGCTGGGCGTAAAAAGCCTTAAAAGTAGTGCCACGGAAAGCGTGGTGTTAAGGGTAGGTTTTAGGCATGCCAGTGAACGGGACCGTTTGTATCAAACCAACGAAGGGATATTCGTACTGTCCCACGACGGAGCCAAATGGTATACCGACTGGTATCACGAGGGAACCTTCGGCGAGTATCATACCGTCGTCTTTGAAGAATCCGCTGACGCGATGGAACCGATAAAATTTTACTACATTGAAGACATGCCCTTTGAAGAGGGAGACGGGGGCGGCGTGTTTGAGGTATCTTACCGCAACGGCCGCTGGAACGAAGTCCGTGTCTTTGAAGATAAACTGAATATTAAGGCAGCGGGCGACATGGATGGGGATGGAGTGGAAGAGTTCTTGGTATTTGACGAAAGAAAGCTGAAAGTCCATTCAAGGGACGGGGAAATAATGGCGGAAGTAAGCCTTCCCCAGGATACAAGGGAGGTACCCTTTGCCTGGATAGGCGTATCCGGAGGCAGGCAAAGGATTGTTGCCGCCCTGCACATGGGGGATTATGTTAACATGAACAGCGGAATACATGTGTGGGAAGGGGAGGACAATAAGCTGCAGAATACTTGGCAGAGCGAAGCCCTGGGCAGCGACGGGATAACTGCCATGATTGTAAGGGATATCAATATGAACGGAAAACCCGATATATTGGCGAACTACACCAGCGATTACCTTGTTCTGGGGCAGTTTTTCAAGATATTCGAGCCGTAAGGCTCTTTTTTTTGCCCAAATTTACCTGGAGGGAACAGGGGATAGACGTAGAATACTTATTTGTATGGATTATGTTAACCATATAATCCAAAATAGGAATACTATAAGAGAAAGGATGATTGAATGGGGAAAATCAAAAAAATTGCATTGATTGGGGCCATTGCCTTATCCATTGCAGCCGCCGGAGGGGGAACAGCCCTGGCGGATACGGTGCACGTTGTTTCACCGGGTGATAGCTACTGGAAGATAAGCCAATGGTACGGGGTGGATCTGACAGCGCTGCTGAATGCCAACGGGGCCAATGGCAATTCTGTCCTATACGTGGGACAGAAGATAACAATACCCACAAAAAATGCAGGGTACATAGTTAAGGCCGGGGATACATACTGGATAATAAGTCAAAAAATGAACGTGGACATGAACGAGCTGCTTGCTCTCAACGGGGCAAATACCGGGTCGATCCTCTACAAGGGCCAGAGTATTAAGCTGCCATCATCGATAAAGACCCATACGGTAAAACAGGGGGAAACATTTTGGATTATAAGCAATGCCTATGGCATAAGCATGCAAAGCCTCATGAAGGCAAACGATGCTTCTGCCGGCACCATCCTTTACCCGGGTATGGTGCTTTATATTCCCCCGGCAAAGGGCGGTGCCTATACGCCCCCTTCGAGGGGGAACGGGCAGTCAACACCACCGCAGCAGACCCCTCCTCCGTCGGGGCAGAAGCCCTATGTTACCTATACCACCCATACGGTACAAGGCGGTGACGACTTTTGGTCGCTGGGTATAAAGTATGGCGTGCCCTATAGGGAAATATTGGATGCAAACGGCATGAATGAGAACTCGGTAATATACATAGGGCAAAAGCTCAAAATACCGGTACACCATGTTCCGGTTAAGCCCACTCCGGGTCCCAAATACGGGGAACTGTTAGACTGGTGGAGCGAGGCACAGTATGTGTGGCCCATAGGTACCGATGCAAAGATTACCGATTTCTACACAGGGGTGTCCTGGAATGCCAGGAGGACGGTGGGGGCAAACCATGCCGACGTTGAACCGTTAACGATGCAGGACGCGAATACTATGAAAAGTGTATGGGGCGGTTCCTGGAGCTGGGCTGCCCGGCCGGTATTAGTAGAAGTAAAGGGAAGGAAAATAGCCGCATCGGCCAGCGCAATGCCCCATGACATTGAATACATTAAAAACAACGGCTTTTCCGGTCATTTTGACGTTCATTTTTACAACAGCACCAGGCACGTGGACGGTAAGCAGGACCAGGACCACCAGCGAAATATAAAGATTGCTGCGGGGATGAATTAACACAATGGATAAGAATCACCAGACCCAAAAAGTTTGGTGATTATTTTTGTCATTTTTTGAATGGGACTACCAATTTGTAACATGGTATTATATAATTAGCTGGAAGTTGCCAGGGGTAGGGGTTCCTATGAGGGGTTTTAGGGAAATAAAATCCAGCGCCAGGATGTATCTTGTGTGCCTGCTCATTACCGGGGTCCTTGTTTTCCTCATACTTATTTCCACCATGGACCAGATTGCCAAAAGGCAGTGGCTGGTCATATCGGGAGTATTTTTTGTTATTCTCCTTTCAAGGCTTAACAATTGTATTTCATACCTTTATAACAATCTGATTATCGATGAACTGACCAAGGTCTACAACTACCGTTTCTTTATCACAAGGCTGGAGGAAGAAATGGACAGGGCCAAAAGGTACGGCCGCTCACTGGTGCTGGCCTTTGCCGACTGTGACGACTTTAAATCTTACAATGACAGGTACGGGCACCTGGAGGGTAATATTGCCCTTGAAAAGATTGGCCGTAAACTGAAACAAAACACCCGCTCTTCGGATATAGTGGCAAGGTTCGGCGGGGATGAGTTTGCCGTAATACTGCCGGAGACTGATATAGTTTCGGCAAGGATTGTTATGGACAGGGCCGTGGCCGTAATAGAAAGACAAGTGTATAAAACCCGGCCGGGGGAAGTGACCATGAGCGTCAGCCTTATACACTACGATGGCGAAGATATTAACGAGTTTCTTGAAAGGGCGGATGCCGTTCTCTACAGGGCAAAATGGAACAAAAAAAGGAAAGCCTACGGGAACAGCAAATGGGGAGAGGCTTAAACCCCTTCATTTAAAAAGGCTGCCGCAAGGCAGCCTTTTTCATATACACCATGCAAGGATTTCCACGGCACTGTTTTCAATAAGGGTGTTTCCGTATTCCTTTAAAAATATTTCGGCGGTCCTGCAGCGGTACCCGTATTCCTCCGCAATTACTTCAACCGAAAGGTTCGGGTATGTGTCGTAGGGCTTGAGAACCAGGTAATAAACATCCTGGTGCCTGTATACCGAGCTGTCTCCCCTGAAGTTGTCAATAATCCTTTTGCTTAGGGCTATGATATCTTCGAGGTCATCAAAGCAGTAGCATACCTCCTTTGATTTGACCGCTTTTTTTGTATCCGAGCCCTTGATGAACTTACTGGGCCCCGGCTTAAGCAGCTGCCGGTTCCTGTATTTTGTTATTGTTATTACAAAGGTGTCCCTTGAGTTGGGTATCGCCTCTACAACCAACTGTTCATCCCTTACTTCAAAACCCTGTTCGACATAAGCCTGGTACAGGATATCCCAGAACAATTCCTGGGCCTTTGGGCTGTTGTACACAAGGTCGTCCATATCAATGTTTCTCTCTTCCAGGTCAATCGAGCTGATGGTTATTTTTACCTTGTAATCACTTATCTTTTCAATTTTCATAACGCATCATCTCCATCCATTATCGTTAACAATATAATATAATTATTGGATGCAGTTGTAAAGAGCCGAAGAACAATTAAGTATTAGAAAAAAAGGGGGATTGTAGGATGAAGAAGTAACAAAGAAAGCTAAAGCGTAAACCACTTTAGCTTTTTTGAAAAGGGAGCGGCCGTATGGAGTTGGAGGGGTTATTGAATACGTGCCGCTCCCTGCCTGCTGACATTCACGAATTTTAGTTCCCAGTTATAGGACATCATTTCCAGGAAGTCTCTAAGCCTTGAAAGAAAATCACTGTTATCCGCATCCACCATGGCTACAATTGTTGAGCCGGCACCGCTAAGGAATACTCCTCTTGCACCGGCATTATAAGCCTGCTCGAATACTTCCTGCATCCCGGGAATGAGCTTTTCCCTGTAGGGCTGGTGGAGCCTGTCCTGTACGGCGTACTTGAGGTGCTCCAGTTTGCCCGCTGTAAGGGCTGCAACCATCAATGCCGCCCTGCTGATATTGAATACGGCATTTCCCAGTTCAACCCGTTGGGGGAGCACCATCCGTGCCTTTGTGGTAGACAACATAAAATCCGGAACCATTACCAGCATTCTAAGGTTTTCGGGGAAATCCACCTTTATATACCCCACCGAAGAGGTATCCTGGGAGTATGATAGCGTCATGCCGCCAATCATGGCCGGTACTATGTTGTCAGGGTGACCCTCCAAGGCGGTGCCCAACCGGATTATCTCTTCCAGGCTCAAGGTTTCCCCGGTCATTGCATTTGCCAGTATAAGGCCCGCCGCTGTGCTTGCAGCGCTGCTGCCCAGGCCCCTTGCCACCGGGATTTCGTTATAAGAGGTTATTTTAAGTCCCGTTGGCATATAGCCCACCTTTTCAAAGACGGTTTTCATAGCCTTGTATATTAAATTGGAGTCATCCTTTCCAATTAGGTCTGCATCCCTGCCGTGGTTCTCTATTACTACTCCTTCGGGTATTTCTTCCGCCGCCACCGTGTTGTAAATATCCAGCGCAACACCCATGCAGTCAAAGCCCGGTCCCATGTTGGCAGAAGTAGCCGGTACTTTTACCCTATACATATTCATCACCGCCAGCAAGGTCTGCAACTTGGACCGAAAGGGCATTGAAATCGGCGGGAAGCTGCAGCGGTTTTGAGCTTGTGTTTATAGCTATGTCCGGGTCTTTGAGGCCGTGTCCGGTCAGGACGCAAACCACGGTGGAGCTCTTTTCGATGTATCCTTCTCTTGCCAGTTTAATAAGTCCCGCAACCGATGCACAGGAAGCCGGCTCCGCGAATATGCCTTCGCCGGAAGAAAGCAGCCTGTATGCCTCCAAAATCTCTTGGTCGGTCACCTTGTCAATACGTCCGTGGGACTGGGCTGCGGCATTTTCCGCGCCTTTCCGGCTGGCGGGATTGCCTATGCGAATGGCGGTGGCAACCGTCTCAGGGTTTGCTATTACCCTTCCCTCGACAATGGGCGCGGCGCCTGCCGCCTGGAAGCCCAGCATGACAGGAAGGTTATTTATAACCCCGCTTTGCATGTATTCTTTAAAGCCCTTCCAGTAGGCCGTGATGTTACCGGCGTTGCCAACCGGAATGGCGAGATAATCGGGCGGGCCGCCGAGTTGGTCGCACAGTTCAAAGGCGGCGGTTTTCTGTCCTTCTATCCGGTCGGGATTGATGGAGTTAACCAGCGTTACCGGGTACTCCTTCGAAAGCCTTTTTACCATGTCCAAGGCCTGGTCAAAATTTCCGTCCAATGCTATTACTCTGGCTCCGTATGCGGATGCC
>DASRVG010000015.1:0-6585 GCA_035655175.1 Clostridia bacterium
ACTCCCGCCTGCTCGAGTATTTTTTGCGACCTTGCCCTGCCGATGCCGTATATATAGGTAAGCCCGATTTCTATTCTCTTATCCCTGGGTAAGTCAATACCAGCAATCCTCGCCATCTAATAACCACACCTCCCGTATTCCATTATCCCTGTTTTTGTTTGTGCTTGGGATTTTCACAGATTATCATTACTCTGCCTTTTCTTTTAATTATTTTACATTTTTCGCATATCGGCTTGACGGACGGTTTTACCTTCATCATAATACCTCCTTAGCTTTTGCCTCTCCATACAATTCTACCCCGTGTAAGGTCGTAGGGAGACAGTTCTACCGTTACCCGGTCGCCGGGTAAAATCCTAATATAGTGCATCCTTAGTTTCCCGGATACATGGGCTAAAATCCTGTGCCCGTTCTCCAGCTCTACGTGAAACATTGCGTTTGGCAGCGCCTCCACCACTTTACCTTCCACTTCTATAACATCCTTCTTCGCCATAAGGTGTTCATACCTCCATTCACCGAATCCTATCAACTCCCAAGGTTTTCAAGGCCCTTTCTCAGCTCCGCGTTGGTGACCTTTTTTCCGCTCTTAAGCTTTTCAGCAACTTCCTGCAGCACTATACCGGTCTTTGCCAGGTGTTTTATCTTCTTTTTCTTCGGCTTGTCAACCTTGCGCAGGTCGCCGTCGGCTATACGCAGGTATTGTTCGCCTTCAAAACCCACCACCACAAAAATTTTATCCTTGTCCCTGCCAGCTTTGGACCTGACAACCTGGCCCAGGGCTATTCCCCCTTTTTCCATACCCCATTCACCTCCGTCAACCTTCCTTTAGGTTTGAGCAAGTATCCGGGGGCTGTCACCGGTTTCATGCTTTACTTGCGTTCAAGCGACAATGCCGCCTTAAACTGCCGTGGTCCGGCCTTCCGGCAGCAGCTTGGAAAACCGTTTGCCTATTTCTCAAGAGCCTTTACGATTTGCTCTCCAACCTTTGCTATATCCTGCCCGCCGTCAATACTCAACAGCAGTCCTTTGTCGGAATAGTAGTTGATAAGGGGCTTGGTCTGTTCAAGGTACACCTCTATCCTCTTTGTCACCGTTTCCTCTTTATCGTCATCCCTCTGTATAAGTTCGCCGCCGCACTCATCGCACAGCCCGGGGCGGGACGGGCTGTTATACTTCACATGATAGGTAGACCCGCACTTTTTACATACCCTCCTGCCCACCGCCCTCTCTACCAGTACTTCCTTTGCCACATCTATGTTAATAACATGGTCAAGTGCCATATTCATCTCTTCCAGCACCTGGTCCAATGCATCGGCTTGGGCAACGGTCCTGGGAAACCCATCAAGCAAAAAGCCCTTCCTGCAGTCCTCTTTGCTCAAGCGGTCCTTTACTATCTCCACCACCGTTTCGTCCGGCACCAGCAGCCCCCTGTTCATATACTCCTTTACCTTCAATCCCAGAGGAGTGCCTTCCTTCAGGTTTTTACGGAAAATATCGCCGGTGGATACATGCGGTATTGAGTACCTTTCTGCTATCATGGCTGCCTGGGTCCCCTTGCCGGCTCCCGGCGGTCCCATAATTATCAAACGCAATACCATCATCTCCTATTTAAGAAATCCCTGGTAGTGTCTCATAAGCATCTGGGCCTCTATTTGTTTCATGGTTTCCAGGGCAACGCCTACCACTATCAGCAGGGCTGTTCCCCCAAAGTATATCTTAAGACCGGTAAATCTCATCAGTATTACCGGTATCACCACTATCGCAACCAGGAAGAAGGCTCCCACCAGCGTAATCCTGTTCAGCACCTTGCTTATATAGTCGCTGGTCGGCTTGCCCGGCCTTATCCCCGGGATAAATCCGCCGTACTTCCTCAGGTTGTTTGCCACTTCCATCGGGTTAAAGGTTATGGCCGTATAAAAATATGTGAAGAACACTATCAGAAGCGCTGTAAACAGCGTGTGGGAAAACCCGCCCCATGCAAAGTACCTTTCCATGAACCTGTTGAAACCGCTCTCCGGGAAAAATGCCCCTATGGTTTGAGGGAAGGCTAAAAGCGATGATGCAAATATAACAGGTATAACCCCGGCCTGGTTAACCTTGATGGGAATATGGGTGCTTTGTCCGCCGTACATTTTCCTTCCCACAACCCTTTTTGCATACTGAACGGGTATTCTCCTCTGACCTTCCTGTATAGCCACAACGCCGGCAATTATTAGCACCGCTCCAACAGCAAACAGCACCAGTTCCACTATGTTGGTGGTGCCCACCCTGTAATACTGGTAAATGGTCACCAGTCCGTCGGGCAGTCTTGAAATTATACCCGCAAATATCAGAAGCGAAATCCCGTTCCCTATACCCTTGTCGGTAATCTGCTCTCCCAGCCACATCAGGAACGCCGTGCCCGCCGTAAGGGTCAAGGCAACTATTGTTATATTGATGGGTGTAGCGCTGTAGAGAGCGCCCCGCATGCCAAGGCTTAAGCCTATGCTCTGCACCAGGGCCAGCACCACCGTGCCGTACCTTGTGTACTGCGCGATTTTTTTGCGCCCCTCTTCTCCCTCCTTGGCCAGTTCCTCCAGCTTGGGAATGGCTATGGTGAGTAGCTGCATAATGATGGATGCGGTTATATAGGGAGTAATGCTGAGGGCAAATATTGTAAAGTTGCTGAAAGCTCCTCCCGATACCACGTCAAAGAAACCTAGGAGCCCTCCTTTTTGGACTATCTCCTGGATGACAGCAATGTTTATTCCCGGCACCGGAATAAAAGCGCCTACCCTGAAAACTACCAGCATGGCTACGGTAAATAGAATCCTTCTTCTCAAATCAGGTATCTTCCATGCGTTTCTCAGCGTTTGGATCACCCTATATCACCTCAGCCTTTCCTCCCGCAGCCTCTATACGCTCTGCGGCCGATTTACTGAATTTGTGCGCCCTCACCGTAAGAGCCCTGTCAATCTCCCCGTCCCCCAGCACCTTTACCCGCCGGCCGGTTCCTTTGATTACGCCTTCCTGTACCAAGAGTTCCGGCGTTATTACCGAGCCTTCTTCGAACATATTGAGCCTATCCAGATTTACCACCGAATATTCCTTTTTGAAAATATTTGTAAAGCCTCTTTTGGGTATTCTTCTCTGTAGCGGCATTTGCCCGCCCTCAAAACCAGGCCTTACACCGCCCCCCGAACGGGCTTTTTGTCCTTTATGTCCCCTGCCGGCGGTCTTGCCGTGCCCGGAACTTATGCCCCTGCCCACCCTTTTGGCTTTCTTTTTTGCGCCCTGTACAGGTTTAAGCTCGTGCAACTTCATGATGACACCTCCTTTAGTTAACTTCTTCCACTTCAACCAGGTGTCTTACCTTGTTTATCATGCCCCTTATCTCGGGCGTATCGTTTTTCTCCACCACCTGGGATATCTTCCTAAGACCAAGGGCCTCTACTGTCGCTTTTTGGTCCTTCTTGCTGCCGATTACACTTCTTACGAGTTTAATCCTTAACTTAGCCAACCCTTATTCCCCCCTAACCCAGGATCTCTTCTACAGTTTTTCCCCTCAGCCTGGCAACCTGCTCTGCGGTTTTTAATTTCCTGATACCCTCCATGGTAGCGTTAACCATGTTTCTGGGATTGTTGGAACCGAGGGATTTGGCCCTTATGTCCCTGACGCCCGCGCATTCAAGCACCGCCCTGACCGGGCCCCCGGCAATTATTCCGGTACCTTCCTTAGCCGGCATAAGTATTACTTTGCCTGCTCCGTATCGGCCTACCACCTCATGGGGTATTGTGGTGCCCACCATCGGAACTCTTACCATATACCTTTTGGCTTCTTCTATGGCCTTCCGGATGGCCTCGGGAACTTCCACCGCTTTCCCGGACCCTACACCGACGTTTCCGTTCTGGTCGCCCACGACCACCAATGCGCTGAACCTGAAGTTTCTTCCGCCCTTAACAACCTTGGCAACTCTTCCTATATAGACAACCTTTTCCACAAGGTCCGGCTTTGACTGTTCGGAATGCTTTCCCTTGTTTTGCATCTATCTCCCTCCTTATCCTAGAAGTTTAGGCCGGTCTCCCTGGCAGCGTCCGCCAGGGCTTTAACCTTTCCGTGATATTTGTATCCGCCCCTGTCGAAGACAACATTCTTTATTCCTTTTTCCAGCGCCCTGCGGGCTAAAACTTTGCCTACCGCCTTTGCCGCATCAATGTTACTGCCCTTTTCAATTTCTCCCCTTACTTCCTTATCCAGCGTGGAAGCCGCCAGCAGCGTAACACCGGCGTCATCGTCAATAAGCTGGGCGTAGATATGGTTAAGACTTCTATATACGTTCAGGCGGGGTCTTTCGGCACTGCCGTGGATTTTGTTCCTGACCACCCTGTGCCTCTTCTGCCGAGCCTCGTTTCTTATCATCTTCTTAAACAAGATAGCTCTCTCCCTTCTTACCTATTTGCCGGTCTTACCAACCTTGCGTCTAATATGCTCGTAATCGTATTTGATACCCTTGCCCTTGTATGGCTCGGGCTCCCTTACGCTCCTGATTTTTGCGGCATAATTCCCCACCTTTTGCTTGTCAATACCCTTTACCAGAATCTTGTTGGTTCCCTCCACCTCAACGGTGATACCCTCCGGGTCTGTCATCTCTACCGGGTGGGAGTATCCAACGCTTAATACAAGCTTTTTGCCCTGCTTTTGCGCCCTATATCCTACCCCGTTAATCTCAAGCACCTTCTGGTAACCCTTTGTAACTCCCTCCACCATGTTGGCGATAAGCGACCTGGTCAGCCCGTGAAGGGACTTGTGGAATTTATCGTCAGAAGGCCTTTTAACCAGTATACTGTTGCCTTCCTTCGTTATTATCATGTCTTTGTGCATTTTGTTCTCTATTTTACCCAGCGGCCCCTTTACCGAAACGAGATTCCCTTCGCCTATGGTCACTTCAACCCCGCCGGGTATCTCTATGGGCAACTTACCAATCCTGGACATTGTAACACCTCCTGTATACTACCAAATATAACAGATAACCTCTCCTCCGACGTTTTCCTTTCTCGCCTGGGCATCGGTCATAATGCCCTTTGAAGTGGATATTATCGCAATACCAAGTCCCCCTAGTACTTTTGGTATTTGGTCCTTATTAACATACACCCTCAGGCCCGGCTTGGAGATTCTCTTTAGGCCGCTTATAACCTTTTCCTGCCCCTGGGCGCATTTCAGTTCAATTTTTATTATCCCCTGCTTTCCGTCCTCTTTGACTTCGTACCCTTTTATAAAACCTTCCTCAAGCAGTATCTTGGCAATAGCCTTTTTTACATTGGATGCCGGTATCTCCACCTGGCTGTGTTTAACAGTGGTCGCGTTTCTAATACGGGTAAGCATATCGGCAATGGGGTCAGTCATAACCATATTCTCTACCTCCTTCCGTTATAAAGCCCTACCAGCTGGCCTTTTTAACACCCGGGATCTCTCCCCTGTATGCAAATTCCCTGAAACAAATGCGGCATATCCCGAATTTTCTAAGGTATGCATGGGGCCTTCCGCATACCTTGCATCTATTGTAAACCCTGGTGCTGTACTTTGGCTTTCTTCTCTGCTTGGCTATCATTGATTTCTTAGCCACCCACTTCTACCTCCTCATTATTTTCTAAAGGGCACTCCCAGTATCCTTAGGAGTTCCCGCGCCTCCTCATCGGTTTTGCCGGTTGTCACTATTATTACGTCCATACCCCTTATTTTTTCAATCTTATCGTAATCAACTTCCGGGAATATGAGCTGCTCTTTAATGCCCAGCGCAAAGTTTCCCCTTCCGTCAAAGGCATCCGGCGATACGCCCCTAAAGTCCCTCACCCTGGGAAGGGCTATATTGAAAAGCTTATCCAGGAAATCGTACATTCTTCGTCCCCTAAGGGTCACCTTGCAGCCTATCGGCATTCCGGTACGTATCTTAAAAGCGGCCACGGATTTTTTTGCCCTGGTGATAACCGGTTTCTGCCCGCTTATCACCGTCAGGTCGTTTACCGCAGCTTCCAACGCCTTGGCGTTTTCCTTGGCTTCGCCAACCCTCATGTTGATAATTACCTTTTCCACCTTCGGGACTTCCATTACATTCTTGTATCCGAATTTCTCCATAAGAGCAGGTACTGCTTCATTATGGTACTTGTCCAAAAGTCTTGACATCCTGCTACCTCCTTTCCCCTACTCTTTATTTATCAAGAGTTTCACCACAGGCCTTGCAAAATCTAACCTTGGTGCCGTCCTTTAATATCTTTTTGCCGGCCCTTCTTCCCCTTTTACATTTGGGGCAGTACAGCAGTACATTTGACACATGTACCGGGCCCTCCTGGTGAATTATACCCCCCTGCTGCAATTCCCTGGTGGGCTTTACATGCTTTGTAAGCATATTTACTCCCTCGACTATGACACGATTGTCCTTTGGAAAGGCTGTCAGGACTTTACCCCTTTTCCCCTTGTCTTTTCCGGAAATCAGTTCAACCGTATCCCCTTTTTTTACATGCATTTTTGCTTTGCCTTTCAAAACAGCCACCTCCTTCGTTAAAGAACTTCAGGTGCAAGAGAGATGATTTTCATGAAATCCTTTTCCCTGA
>DASRVG010000016.1:0-3138 GCA_035655175.1 Clostridia bacterium
AATGATCATAAGCGCAAGCCGCCGGACCGATATACCCAACCACTACCCGGATTGGTTTTTCAACAGGATAAGGGAGGGTTATGTCCTGGTACGAAACCCTTTCAACATGCACCAGGTCAGCAAAGTAAGCCTGTCGCCCGATGCAGTTGACTGCATAGTATTTTGGACAAAAAACCCTGCCGGTATGATAAAAAGGCTTGATGAACTGGCAGGATACCATTACTATTTCCAGTTTACGCTGAACCCTTACGGGGAGGACGTTGAACCCGGTTTTCCCCCGGGTAAAGAAGACATTATTAAAACCTTCATGGAGCTTTCCGAAAAGGTTGGACCGGAAAAGGTGATTTGGAGGTACGACCCGATACTGATAAGCGAAAAATACAGTATCAACTATCACATGCATCACTTCGGCGAAACCGCGATGAAGTTGAAAAATAGTACCGGAAAGTGCATTATAAGCTTTATTGACCTATACCGGAAAATCGAAAAAAACGTAAAGAGCCTTGGCTTGCGTACCATTACAGCGGAAAACAAGCTGGAAATCGCTGCAGGGTTTTCTAAAATCGCCGGTGAATTTGGTATCAGTATTGAGACATGCGCCGAGGACATTGACTTGTCCGGCTTCGGCATAGGCCACGGTAAATGTATTGACGCCAAGCTGATTGAGGAGTTAACCGACTGCAAGCTGGACGCAAAAAAAGACAAAAACCAGCGGCGGGAATGCGGCTGCGCGGAAAGCATAGACATAGGCATGTACAATACATGCCCGAGCGGCTGTAGGTACTGCTATGCCAATTACAGCGGCAAGGCCGCCGGCAGGAATTTCAAAAGCCATGACCCGTATTCCGACCTGCTGTGCGGTGCCGTTACCAATTGGAACAGGGTTATTGATCGCAGCGCAAAGTCATTCGAAGCGTCCTGTCGGCGATGAGGTCATAATAATGGTTCGCTTAAGGCCGTAGTCCCCAGTCCCTGATATAGTCCTTTCTTAACTGGTCTATGGATATTAGCTTTCCTTCCCTCTCCACGTACCAAAAGTCCCAGCCGTTGTTGGCCTTCCTGCCCAAAATCTTGGCGCTGACTTTATGAATTGACCCTACTGTATCTCCATATATTAATGAACTGTCCGCCTGCACCACTGCCTTGTGCTGCCTATCCCTTGAGTACAGGGTCTCGCCGATTCTTATATAACCGGAAGCAATAAGGCTTCCAAAGGGCACCTTGGGGGGCTTGTATTCCACCCGGTATTCCAAAAGCTCACTTTCATCAACCGGTTTTACATTTTTTATCCTTTCGGCTGCAATTCGGACGTATTCCTCCTCTTTTTCAAACCCGATATAATTGCGTTGCAGCATTTTGGCCACCGCCCCGGTGGTCCCGCTTCCCATAAAGGGGTCCAGCACTATGTCCCCTACATTTGAGGTGGACAAGATAATCCTGTATAAAAGCTCCTCCGGCTTCTGGGTCGAATGGGCCTTTCTGCCGCTTATCTTAATCCTTTCACTGCCGCTGCAAATGGGTATGTCCCAGTCGCTTCTCATCTGCTTGTCGTCATTGTAGGTCTTAAGCGCTTTATAATGGAAAGTGTACTTGGCATCTTCCGACTTTGCGGCCCATATTAGCGTCTCGTGGGCGTTATTGAACCGGGTCCCCTTAAAATTGGGCATTGGGTTGGACTTAACCCATATGATGTCGTTTAGTATCCAGTAGCCAAGGTCCTGCATTATCTTGCCCACCCTGAAAATATTGTGGTAGCTGCCGATAACCCATATAGTACCGTCCTTTTTTAAAACTCTCCTGCATTCCTTAAGCCAGTTGTATGTAAACTCGTCGTACTCGTCAAACCCCTGGAACTTGTCCCACTCGTCCGTAACCGCATCCACCTTTGTCTGGTTGGTCCTGTATAGTTCGCCCCTTAGTTGCAGGAAATATGGAGGATCGGCAAATATTAAGTCTATGCATTCATCGTCCAATTGGCGCATTAGTTCAATGCAGTCACCCTGGTGTATCCTGTTAATGAACTTTTCGATGCTATTTCCCACAGATTAATCCTCCTCAAGAGTTTGTACATTATAATTATACTTTAAAACCCGCCATTTTTAAAGGAGCATAAACGACAGCCCACCCTTAGGGGTGGGCAATGTTTTTGAAGGTTATGTTTTGGAAGGCGTCCCGGAAACCGTCGGCGCTTTTCTTCCTCTTGCAGACTTCGCAAAGGAGTACCACTTCGCTCTCCGGGTCCTTGGCCTTCAAGTGCTCGTACTGTTCGGGAGTCATTATATACCTGCCGCAGCAGGTACACTGAAGCAGCTCAAAGTCCTTGTCCCATATTGTCCTTATACCGCCTTCCTCCTTCATCTCAATGGCACCGCTGGGGCACACATGTGCACAGGAGCCGCAGCCAATGCACGCCTCCGGCGGTTCCTTAAAGGGCGGCGCCACCTCCTTTGCGGTGCCCCTGTTTATGATCGAAATGGCCCCGGCGCCAAGTTTTTCGCAGGCCCTGACGCACAGGCCGCACAGCATGCACTTTTCACCCTCATCTGCCTCGAACCGGCTCTCCGGCAGCGGCCCGTACCGCTCCAGCAGGTCCTCCATGTGCTTCCCTTGGGGGGAGCTTGCATAAAGAAGCTTTACCAGGGTTTTTCTTATACGCTGTATCTTATCCGAATTTGTTATTACTTCAATCCCGTCTTTAACGGGATACACGCAGGAGGCAACGGTTTTGCTCCTCCCGCCCTCCTTGACCTCCACTATGCACATGCGGCAGCAGCTCTGGCCGGGTAGGGCATCCAGATGGCACAGCGTGGGTATGTATACGCCTTCCCTCCTTGCCACGTCCAGCAAGTACTCGCCGCGTCTTGCACTGCATTCCCTGCCGTCAATTATTATCTTCATACAGCCGCACCTCCCCCAATGCCTACCGCGCCGAATTTGCAAACCTGCCTGCACCGGCCGCATTTTATGCAAAGGTCTAGGTCTATGGTATACTTGTCTCCTGGCTTACCCGTTATGGCACCGGCGGGACAGTTCTTGGCGCACAGGCCGCAGCCCCTGCAGAGGCTTCCCTCTATATAATACTGGGTAAGCGCGGGACACACCCCCGCCCTGCAGCGCTTGTCGCGAATATGCTCCAGG
>DASRVG010000017.1:0-2402 GCA_035655175.1 Clostridia bacterium
TTACAGTACAAAACTAACTATGAAGATTATACCATCAACAGATATGGAATGCCAAATCATGGCGGCCTGCCAAAACGGTATCGATAATCCCATTTTGCTCAAGTATATCAAAGGCGTCCCTGGTACTCTGGGGAAGGCTTAGTTGTATCACCATCCCTGGAATAAATAAACACATCAAGAATTTTCCTTGCAGGTTATTGTGTTTTTTTGTTGAATACTCAGAAGGAACAACGCGTACGGCGTGCCGTCTTATAAACAATGACCCGGAAGTTTTGACCTGCGAACCACAAACTATGAACTGCTTTTATTAGGAGGTTTAACAAAAATGACAAAAAGAAAAACAACGCTTGTAACCACCCTTGTCCTTGCAGTCCTTATGGTTGCGCTGGCCTTTGCGCCTGCACCGGCAGCCCTTGCCGCCGAAGCAGCGGAAGCGCCGCAGCAAAAGAGCCTGGAAGAGCAGATGGATTTCCTGGAGCTTCTTATAAAGGCCGTGGAAGGCCTGTACTATGAAGACGTGGACATACAGGACCTTATTGACGGCGCCTACAAGGGAGTATTCAACAAGCTTGACCCCTACAGCGTATACTACACCGACGAGGAATACGAGGAATTCGACCTGGAGGTGACCGGTACCTTCAGCGGCATAGGAGTCCAGATAGCGTTAAGGGATGGCCATATAACCGTGATAGCCCCGCTGGACGACACCCCGGCCCAAAGGGCAGGCATAAGGGCGGGGGACAGGATTGTTTTTGTGGACGACACCGATGTGCGAGAGATATCCATTGACAAGGTTGCAAGCATGCTGAGGGGCGAGCCCGGGACAAAGGTGAGGGTCGGCATACTAAGGGAAGGGCAGCCGGCGGTAATATATTTCGAGCTAACTCGTGAAACAATCGAGGTAAACCCGGTTAAATACGAAGTATTAGAAGGCAGCATTGGATACATAAGGATCAGCGAGTTCAACCAGCACGCCGGAGAGCGCGTGGACGAAGCCCTGGCGCATTTCGACGGGCTGGGCATAAGGGACATAATCCTTGACCTTCGTGACAACCCCGGCGGCATGGTGGACCAGTCGGTGGATGTGGCAAGCAGGTTTGTGCCGGAAGGGCCGGTGGTGCATATAGACCGGCGGACCGCCCCCAGGCAGACCCTTAACTCCCGCCTTAGGGAGCCCAGGTATAACCTTGTGGTACTTGTGAACGGCGGCAGCGCCAGCGCCTCCGAGATAGTGGCGGGAGCGGTGCAGGACACCGGGGCCGGCACCCTTATAGGCACCCAGACCTTCGGAAAGGGCACCGTGCAGCAGATACTCCCGCTCGAAAACGGGAGCCGCATAAAACTTACCATAGCGAAATACTTAACCCCCAACGGCAGGGCGATAGACGGCGTGGGCATAACCCCCGACATAGTGGTGGAAAACCCGGCGCCGGAGGGCAAGTACGGTGACAGCATTGCCCCGATAAAGGGGGACAGGAAGCTTTCGGTAAACGCGGTGGGCCTTGACGTGCTGGGCGCCGAGCAGCGACTTGACACCATGGGCTACAACACCGGAGAAGTGGACGGCGTGTTCGATGCCGACCTTGAGCAGGCGGTAAGGAAATTCCAGTCGGATAAAGGCCTATACCCATACGGCGTGCTGGACTTTGCCACCCAAAAGAGGCTGCTTGCCGAGCACCGGCTCTACATAGAGAAAAACATGCCGGATTTGCAGCTGCAAAAAGCCGTGGAAACATTAAAATCCAAACGATAACTCCAGGAAGGGTATCCCGCCGAAGGGATACCCTTCACCAATTTTAGTCAAGGAGAAGGGTGATGATATGGGTAATTGCAGGCATTTAAAGGTCCGGCAAAAAGCCCATGGACTGTCCTGAAAGTCTGGGAAGTTACAGCGGGCTTTCCCGGTAATGAAAGATACGAACTATGAGCTGGTTCCTTCTTGACTAGCCTTAAAGTATGTCGATATAATTATATAGTTGGAATTTTTGCGTCATCCTATTTACATAAAGAAAAACATGGAGGTATCATTGTGGCTACAAAGTTCATATTTGTCACCGGAGGAGTAGTATCATCACTGGGTAAAGGCATAACCGCCGCTTCCCTGGGCCGCCTGCTCAAAAACCGCGGTCTCAAGGTGAGCATGCAAAAGTTCGACCCCTACATAAACGTGGACCCCGGCACCATGAGCCCCTACCAGCACGGCGAAGTTTTTGTCACTGAGGACGGTGCCGAGACCGACCTGGACCTGGGGCATTACGAGAGGTTTATAGACACAAACCTGACAAAGGACAGCAGCCTCACCGCCGGGAAAATCTACTGGTCGGTGCTTAACAAGGAAAGAAAGGGGGACTACTTGGGCGGCACCGTGCAGGTCATCCCCCACGTTACAAACGAGATAAAGG
>DASRVG010000018.1:0-9397 GCA_035655175.1 Clostridia bacterium
TCCCATGTACTATATCCGAAACGGCCTTAACTTAAAATGGCTTGCAGCGATTTTTGCATTCTTTGGAGCACTGGCAGCCTTCGGTATAGGCAACATGACCCAGGCCAATTCGGTGGCAGCCGCTATGGAGGCTACATTTGGCGCAAACAAGCTGGTTTCGGGAATAGTATTAGCAGTGGCAACGGCAGCGGTTGTACTAGGTGGGCTTAAAAGGATTGCACAGGTTACCGAAAGACTTGTTCCGTTCATGGCAGCGTTCTATATCATCGGGGGAATAATAATTTTGATAATAAAAGCATCCAGTATTCCGGCGGCTTTCGGGCTTATATTCAGTTCGGCCTTTACAGGCACAGCGGCGGTGGGCGGATTTGCCGGTTCCACCATTATGATGGCAGCCAGGTACGGGGTTGCCCGGGGAGTATTCTCCAACGAAGCCGGTCTTGGTAGTGCGCCTATAGCCCACGCTGCAGCCACCACCGACAGTGCGGTAAAACAAGGCCTGTGGGGAATATTCGAAGTGTTCATGGATACTATTGTGGTATGCTCAATAACAGCACTGTCCATAATAGTAACCGGAGTATGGCAGACCGGCGAAACCGGTGCCGCTCTTACCACGGCAGCTTTCAATGCGGGGCTTCCCGGACCCGGCGGTATTATAGTCGCAGTTGGCGTCCTGCTGTTTGCGTATTCCACCATCCTTAGCTGGGAGTATTACGGGGAGCGCTGCGCCGAGTATCTTTTTGGCAGCAAAGCAATAATGCCGTACAGGATTATATGGATACCCTTCATATTGATTGGAGCTATAGGCAGGCTGGTTACGATATGGGATATCGCCGATACGCTTAACGGGCTCATGGCTATTCCCAACCTTATCGGTGTGCTTGGCTTGAGCGGCGTAATAATCAAGCTTACCAAGGAGTACTTCAGCAAGGAAAAAGAAGTTTAGCACAAAGGGCCCCGGTCAATCCGGGGCTTTTTTCTTGAATATTCCTGCGGTATATGGGAGAATAGGGTATATGGAAGAAAGTCGGATACCCGGGAGGAATGGAAATATATGAACAGTATTGACGTTTTGAGGCTGCTGCCCTCGGTGGACCAGATGCTTAGAAAACCGGAAGTGCAAGATATGATGGAAAGACACGCCCGGGCGACCGTCACCGAAGTCATAAGGAGGGTGCTGCAGGAAACCCGGCAAAGCATTATCGAGGGTGAGTATAACAGCGAAATAAGCGCAGAGGCCATTGAGAGAAGACTTGTCAAGGTCCTTGATGAAAGGCTTAAAAAGGAAAGCCAGGGAAAACTTGTGGAAGTCATAAACGGTACAGGAGTGGTTATACATACAAACCTAGGCAGGTCTCCGGTGGCGGAAAGGGCGGTGGCCGACCTTGCCAGGCTGTCCGGGGTATACGTTAACCTTGAATACGACCTTGAAAGCGGCGGCAGAGGCTCCCGCCACGATTTAGTGAGGGACCTTTTACGTAGTATTACCGGTGCGGAGGACTGCATGGCGGTAAACAATAACGCGGCGGCGGTGCTGCTGGTATTAAGCGCAATGGCGTCCGGAAGAGAGGTCATAGTGTCCCGGGGAGAGCTGGTTGAAATTGGAGGCTCCTTCAGGGTGCCGGAGGTGATGGAGCAGGGCGGCGCCAGGCTGGTGGAGGTGGGCACCACCAACAAAACCTATATAGAAGATTACAGGAGGGCTATTAACGACAATACCGGGCTACTGCTTAAGGTCAATACCAGCAACTACCGTATCTGCGGGTTTACACGGCAGGTGTCGCGGGAAGAGCTTACGGCCTTGGGCAGGGAGTTTGGCATCCCGGCAGTGGAGGACCTGGGAAGCGGTATGTTTGTTGACCTTGGGGAATACGGTATAGGCGATGAGCCCACGGTACAGGACAGCATACGCTCGGGGATGGACATAGTCACCTTCAGCGGCGACAAGCTGCTGGGGGGACCCCAGGCGGGCATAATTGCCGGAAAAAAAGAATACATAGGAATAATTGCAAAACACCCGCTGGCACGGGCCGTTCGGGTGGACAGGCTGACGCTATCGGTTTTGGAAAGCACCCTCAGGATTTATGCGGAGGGTGAAGGGGTGGTTGAAAGGATACCGGTGCTCAGTATGCTTACAATGCCAGTGGACAGGCTCCAGAGAAGGGCGGAAAGGCTCGCGGAGCTTTTGGCGGGTATTGAACCCTATGCCAAAATAGCAATTGAGATGGAATACTCCCAGGTGGGCGGGGGTTCGCTGCCCCTTGAAAGGATAGAGACAAGGGTGTTGTCGGTGCTGCCAAAGTCAATGACATTGAACCAGCTAGAGGAAGGCTTAAGGATGGCGGACACGCCCGTTATAGGAAGGATTGCAAGGGACAGGTTCCTGGTAGATGTAAGAACGGTATTCGACCACCAACTGCCGGTGCTGGCCAAGATGCTTAGGCTGGTGCTGTCAGGGGGTGGTGATCAATGAACAACGTTATTATTGGTACGGCGGGGCATATAGACCACGGCAAGACCACGCTTATAAAGGCCCTTACCGGGAGAAACACCGACAGGCTTAAGGAGGAACAGAAAAGGGGTATATCCATAGAACTGGGCTTTACCTATTTTGACCTTCCGGATGGCAGGAGAGCCGGAATAATAGACGTACCCGGCCATGAAAAGTTTATAAAAAACATGCTGGCGGGGGTCGGGGGAATGGACATGGCGCTGCTGGTGGTGGCGGCGGACGAGGGCATTATGCCGCAGACGGTAGAGCACCTGAACATTCTGGACCTTATTGGCATAAAGAACGGCATAGTGGTTATTACAAAGGCGGACATGGTGGAACAGGAATGGCTGGACATGGTAATGGAGGATGTGAAGGATAGAATAAAGGGCACCTTTCTGGAGGATGCCCCGGTCATACCCGTTTCGTCGGTTACCGGTGAAGGCATTGACTTGCTGGTTGAGGCCATTGGCGAAATGACCGCCGGCATTAAAGAAAGAAATTACGATACCATATACAGGCTGAATGTAGACAGGGCCTTTTCAATAGCCGGGTTCGGCACCATAGTTACCGGAACTCTTATTTCCGGCAAAGTGGAAGAGGGCCAGAGAGTTTGTATATATCCCGCAGGCATAGAAAGCAGGATAAGAAATCTGCAGGTACACGACCGGGACGTGGAAGTCGCCTATGCCGGCCAGAGGCTTGCATTAAACCTTGCCGGGGTGAAAAGGGACCAGGTTGAAAGGGGGGACGTCTTAGCGCCCGTTGGCGCGTTTTTGCCCACCATGATGCTGGACTGCCGGTTAAGGCTTGTTCGGGATACCGAATGGACCCTTGAAAACAGGGACAGGGTTAGGCTTCACCTAGGAACAAAGGAGATTTTGTGCAGGGTTGTGCTGCTTGACAGGGAAAGCCTCGGTCCCGGTGAGGAATGCTATTTACAGCTTCGGTTGGAGGAAGAAACGGTAGCATTGAGGGGGGACCGGTTTGTTATTAGAAGCTATTCCCCGATGGAGACCATAGGCGGTGGGGTTGTGCTGGAGCCAAATCCGCCTAAAAGAAAGAGGTTTAACAGGGAGACCATTGAGGAACTTAAGCTGAAGGAAAGCGGAAGCCCATTAGAGGTGTTGGAAAAGGTTATAAACTTAAACAGCGGCTCCTTTCCGGACAAACATGACCTTGTAAAGCTTTCGGGTAAAAGTGAAGAAGAACTGGAGCCCATGCTGGAAAAGCTGATTGAAAGAAAGATGGTCAGGACATTCCAAAGCGGCAGCCAAAAGATATATATGCACAGGGAGTATTACTCCCACCTGTTGTCAAAGGCGGAGTCAATACTAAGGGAATACCACCGGCGCTTTCCGCTGCGCAGCGGCATGCCGCCGGAGGAGTTAAGAAGCAGACTTTTTGGAAGCAGGAAGGGTACCTTTACCGATGAGATACTAAAAAGCATGGAGAAGAATGAAGCAATAAGCATTACTCCCCGGGCGGTATCCCTGTGCGGGTTTAAAATAGAACTTACGTCGGCCCAGCAGGAAATAAAGGAATACATACTCGACCTTCTTGAGCGAGGGGGGTATTCACCCCCGGGGGAAGGAGAGATAATTAACCGGGCATCATACAGGAAGGATGAGGTTGAAGAAGTCCTGGACATGCTGGTAGAATCAGGCGAAATAAAGCGTATTGGGGAGGATACGGTATTCCTGGCAAAATTTTTTGAAAATGCGGTTGATACTGCTATAGAGCATATCAAAAAAGAAGGCAGCATAAACCTTGCGACCCTCCGGGACCTTTTGGGCACCAGCCGGAAATATGCAATGGCCCTTTTGGAGGAAATGGACAGGGAGAGGATAACCAAAAGGGTGGGGGACAACAGGGTATTGTACAGGTAACTGTCCGGGGACTTGCACCGTGGTTTCCTTGGTGAAACTGATGCGCTGCAGGCTTATGGAGAAAGGCAGCCTAAAACTACCGGCTTGTCAATAACAAAAAACACTGTTATAATAGGGCTTGCGGTTGAGTTTGGGAGTAGATGGGTGCTGGTGTGCCCCCTGGTCTTCAAAACCAGCCGCTGGGCGTTAGTAGCGTCCGGGGTGGGTTCGATTCCCACATACTCCCGCCAGTGTTACGCTTCGCACATCCCAAATGAGTGTCCCCGATTAATAGCACTCGAGGGACAGGACAAGTTTGCCTCCGTTCATGCGGAGGTTTTTTTATTTTCTGCCCGTTGGACAAGGGTGTTAATGACGGGAAAACAGAAGGACAAATTAACAAATAATGCGTTATGCAAGTATTATAGTATTGAAAGGAGGAGTGGGCATGGACAGAAGAACGGAAAAGGACAAAAAAAAGCAGCAAAATAAGGCTCAAAACAAGGTTTCGCTAAGGGCTATGATTGAAGCAAAGGTGCCCTCGGCCTGTTACGAGTTGTCCGAAAAACCAGCCTGTCACTCGGTGGCAAAGTATGAATCTGGATAACATAAGCGGAATGGTGGACGCCATACCGCTTATAATGATATACATTGTGCCGGGGTACATTATCCTTCGTATAAGTAATTTCCAGCTTTCAAAAAAAGCCGACCATGACCAGTATATACTTTTAAAAAGCCTCGTGGTAAGCTTTGTTTTTGTTTCGCTGGAGGAGACCCTTTGGAAACTTGTATTTCCCGGTACCCAGACGCTGTGCAGCCCCGCGTTCCGGAATACCGTGATTGCATCCTCGGCGGCGGTGGGACTTTTATGGGCAAGGTTTCTCATCAGCGAACGGTTTGAGCGGATACTGTTTGAGCTTGGTATCTACAAGACCTTAAGGTCGGGCATTTGGGGCGGTGTTGTGGACTTTGAATACGGCTTGTGGCTCATGGTCTATGTTCCGGCGGACAAAGTGATTTATGCCGGGAAGCTTAGAAGGTACATGGAGATAGAAACATACGGCAATTATGTGCTTTTTCTAAGCAATTATACGCTGTACAACTATAACGCGGAAGTGCTTAAGGACTATGTAACCGACAATGACAAGTGGGTGTCACTGCATTCCAAGGATATAGGCAGGGTAGAGCTGTTTTACCACGAGGACAGCGGCAAAATTCGTCATTAGCTTTATCCAAAAATTCGAGGAGGAGCGGTGGATGATATGACCAGGGAAGAGTTCATTCAAATGATACTGCCGGCGGCGATGGAAGGATATAAAAAGTATAAAATCCTGCCTTCCCTTACGCTGGCCCAGGCGGCACTGGAAAGCGGATGGGGCAAAAGCCATATACAAAACAACCTGTTTGGCATAAAGGCGACGCCTTCCTGGAAGGGTAAGGTGGCGGAAGTATGGACCACCGAGTATATAAACGGAAAACCTCAAAGGGTAAGGGCGCTGTTCCGCGCCTATGACAGCTTTGCCGAAAGCGTAGAGGACCACAGCCGCCTCCTGGGGGAACTGCCAAGGTATATAAAGGTAAGGGAAGCAAACAACTACAGGGAAGCCTGTCATGCGGTTCAGGCGGCGGGGTATGCCACAGACCCGCGGTATGCTGCCAAACTTATTGATGTAATTGAAAGCAACGGGCTTGAAAAGTATGACGACGAGGCCAGGAAGGACCATTGGGCGGAAGGGATATGGAAAAAACTGAACGAATTGGGGATCCCCGTTTATGAAAAACGGTATGACGACGGGGCTACCCGGGGAGAGGTCATGGCTTTAGTGCTTAGGGCTGTAAAGCGAATCCTTGGGGAGTGACCGACCCTTAGAGTATTTCCGCAAGCAAAATGGTTACATCATCCTCCAGTCTCCTGTCCAGCACAAAGCATGAGAACCGGTCGAATATTTCATAAAAAAGGCTGAGGCCGTCCGCCTGCTTGCTGTTTTCCAGTATCTGCATGAGCCTTTTTTCCGAAAAGGCCGTGCCCTCACGATTAACTGCCTCCACCAGGCCGTCGGAGTACAGCAGTATCCGGTCACCGGTCTTGAGGGTCAGTGTGATGTCCCTGTATTCGGGGTTGTAGTATGTTCCTACTTTGCAAATTGGAAACGGGTTTTCATTTTCCAGGTTATAGACCCTGTTACACGAAAGGACCACCGGCCGCGTGTTGAGCCCGGCGGAGGAATAGGTAAGCTTCCGGGTTCTCCTGTTGTATACCCCGTAAAACATGAGCAGGTACATTTCATCGGGAATCCGGGAATTGTTGAACTGAAAGAAAAGGTCTTTCAATACCCTTGAAGGAGACAACAGCAAATCCTTTCCTTGTGTGTCCAGCTTGTTGCTTAGGATTGTCCGGTCGGCAAAAATGGTAATAATGGCGGAGGAAATCCCATGCCCCGATACATCGGCCAGGTAAAAGCCGGTGTTTTCCTCGTCTATACAGAACACGTTGAAAAAGTCTCCGCTGAGGCTTTCGCACGGTATAAAGGACGAGTGGAACTCAATCCCGGGGCAGGGAAGCCTCTTTTCCGGCAGCATGGACTGCTGAATCTCCCTGGCCAGCCCTATATCCTTGTAAAGCTGGCTGTTGGTTTCCATTATCTCAAGCCTTGCCTTTTGCACCTCCTGTTCCAGCGTGCGGGCGTGCTCCTTTAGCAGCGCGTCGGCCTTTTTCAGGTTCTCATAGGGATGCCTTACGTTTTGCACGAACAAAACGTTGTACATTATTGAATAGGCTATTATTTTGTGTACGTGCCCCGTTAGGTTGTACATGTCGAACACGCTTATGTATAGGGTAAAGTACAGCTCGCTGTAGATGCTTATTATAAGCGCGGTGGCAAAGTGGATGGAGGCCCTGCGGCCGGTTTTTTTATATTCCCATACCGAAAGGGCCACGGCAGCGGACTGCATCGCGATTATTGCGTACTCGGCCTGGATTTTAAGCGGTGTAAGCCCCTGGCCCTCTATATATACTTCGGGCAGCATATCTGTCCTAAAGGTTACAATATAGAAGAATAAGACCGATAGCGCCAGGGACAAGGCAAGCAAAAACCAGCGGGATATCCGGGCCGACCTAGCGGGTTTTATAAATGCAGACCAAAGAAAGCCGACCGCCATAATAAAGCGGGCAATCACCCAGTAGGTTGTCGGTATTGCAGCGCCGTTGGGGACAAAAAAGTCCGGCATGCCCTTATAGGACAGCGTGTGGAAGATATCCAAAAAGCCTCCAATAAAGAATACGCAGGCCAATATCAAGTGCCTTAACCTGGGATTTGGCCGGTATACATGGAAGATTAGCGTAAATATTGCAAAGGAGAACAGTACGCTCAAAAACTCCAGAACCGTGTGCAACGCTAAAAAGTTAAGCTGCCCGATGGAGGTATGCATGAAGACCCCGGTGCTGCCAAGAAGCACAAACAGCAAATGGCACATCACCAGCGTAAGTACCGGGTAAAGGTATGCATTTTTCCTGTCGGGAGTAGGTTTATCCGCCATAGGTCCTCCGGTTTTCAAATAAGATTTATGTCGGTGCACCCACCCGGGGGCCGGGTGCAGATGACAAATTCCGAATAACTTTTCTACAGGTGTGGTGTATTTTCCTTCATAGAAAAACTGATTGTACAAAAAATGTCGGTATTGGCAAACTGCGGGAACAGGTACCATACCCGACGGTGTGCCGGGTATAAACGTTCTATTGCCGGCTAGAAGAGATAAGGGAAGGGCTGTCCGGGGAAGACTAAAGCTCCCCGGTTTTTTGGTCAATTTTTTCGAAGGATGGGGGACTATTTTTGGGAACGGTATTTTCTGTATCCATCATGCGAAATAACTCCACCATTTCCAGGGCCTTACCGGCAATGGTTATGGCTGCCTGTTCATCCGGCTCAAGGTGAGGCTTTATAGCCGAAAGCATGGCCACTGCTGAAGGCCTGTGGCCCGCGGTCAAAGGTGTCCGGCCAAAGTACGCCTCCGGGTTCATTATGTTTTTTAGCTCCATGCACTTTGCAATAACATGCAAAAGCTGCCGGTATGTAGGGTCCAGGTAGGGAAGGGATGCCTTTATTATCCTTACCGTTTTGTTTTCGCCAAGGGCATCCATGGGAAAAACCGGCCCATGTGGAATAAAGGTTCCCTGCTTATTTTCCGCAGTGTCCGGCTGTACCTGGGGCTTGTTTTCGCTCTTTTGACCGAACATATTGGAAACCATCATGGCAAGTTTAAGCAGCTGTCCCAGGTCGAGCGACTTGTTTTTTTCCGCCGTTATCCTATAATGGCATTTTTCACACATCTCGTTTATTTTGGATTCCATAAGCGTCCCTCCAAAAAATGCTATCTGTATATTATATGCATATGCAGCATAAATGGTATCAAAAAACAAAAAATAACGGCAGCCGTCCTGCTGCCATTATCGGTTAGGATATGTTATTCGAAGGACTTAAGCAAATTCTTAAGCTGCTCCATTTCTTCCTTTGAGAGGATGGGTTCTACAAATGCGAACAGCTTGTTTTTGTCCTCTTCGGTGATTTCTTTCTTACCGGATGCCTCTTTAATTTTCTTGGCCTCCTGGAACAATTCTTCCTCGCTCATGTGCGAATATTTCTCCAGCATGTCGCTTATCAATTCCGGGTTAAATTGGTTCAAATTGATACCTCCTATCTACTCTTATATTATACGCATAAAGGGCTAGTGTGTTTCTGCAAAAAATAAAAGAATTATCAGCGGGAGCAAAATGCTTATTGCGGGAAACTGTACCCGGCCCATTCTTTCCGGATCGGGTCTTGTGCCGGCAAGGGCACCGGGAGAAAAGCCTCCCCGGGCATTTACCAGGTCCTCCGCCATCGCCTTTGCCAAAGTGGCCAGGCTGTACGATGAAACAAGCTTGTCTATAACGGCGCAGCACCTGTCGTCTACAAAAGGCTTCAGTGCGGACAGAAGCCCAATCTCGGGAGGAGGGTTCTGGTTTAGTATTTCACCGCGGCTTTTGATGGCCTCCTCAAAG
>DASRVG010000019.1:0-3168 GCA_035655175.1 Clostridia bacterium
CTTTACATCCAGCAATAGAGATATGCCGTGGCTTCCCCAGTAATCGGATTCATATCCGGCATAGTCTTCCATAAGCACCGTCACCTTCAGGGAGTCCGCTTCTCCGAATTCCTTAATACTATACATTTTACAAACCTCCCTACATGAATAATAATAGGCTTATCGCCATTACCGCCATCCCTGCAATAACGCCGGATATTGCCACATGGTGCTCGCCGTACTCCTCCGCCGTGGGAAGCAGTTCATCCAGTGAAATGTAAACCATCAACCCGGCCACTGCTGCAAAAGTAAGCCCCATTGTCGTTTCATTAAACACCGACCTTAAAACAAAATAACCGACCAATGCCCCGGCAGGTTCCGAAAGTCCGGACAGGAAGGACAGTTTGAAAGCCTTCCTGCGGTCCCCTGTTGCGTAATGAATTGGAACCGAGATGGCCAGTCCTTCGGGTATATTGTGTATTGCCACCGCAACGGCAATGCTAATTCCCAGCGCTGGGTCGGACAGCGTACCCATGAAGGTTGCCAGTCCTTCGGGAAAGTTGTGTATAGCAATAGCCAGGGCGGAAAACAGTCCCATGCGCATAAGCTTTTGTTTTTCCTTTTCATCCATTGCTTCAAACTTGGCGGCGGTGTGCATTTCATGGGGGTTTTGGAAGGAGGGCACCAACCGGTCTATGGCCGCTACTGCCGCAATGCCTGCAAAAAAGGCCGCAACAGCTATCCAGGAGCCCTTCCTTAACCCGTAAACAAGAGTGAGCAAACCCTTTGCCTTAACCAAAATCTCCATAAAGGAAACGTATATCATAACCCCCGCCGAAAAGCCCAGCGCCCCTGAAAGGAATTTTGGATTGAATTCCTTGGATGCAAATCCTATGATACTGCCTATTCCCGTGGCCAGTCCGGCAAACAGAGTCAGGCCGAAGGCCAGCCAGATGTTACTGAGTTCCACTGTATTCCCCCTTTCTTTCATACCGATTATACCATGTTTTACCGGGGCAGGGGGTGAATATTGATTTCCTAAGTTTACTAAAGTGAAATAGGGATATAAATAGGACAGGAGGTGTTGTTATGGACATAAAGGAAGCGGTACTTAAGGTGCTGGAGGATTCACCCGAGCCGATGAGGCCAGGAGATATTGCCCAAAAAGCGGGGCTTGATAAGAAGGAAGTGGACAAGGCCATTAAGGATTTGAAAAAAGAAGAAAAGATTATTTCGCCCAAAAGGTGTTTTTACTCCAAAGCGTAGGAAAGGCCCGCCGCCGGTATTGTGTACAACGGCGGGTTTTTCCTTTGGCCTTAAGAAGTTTAGGCAGCGTACCTGTGCCGCTGTTTTTCCTTATTGGCGCAATTGGCAGGATCAGGGAGGAAATAGGGAATTTTTGTAGAATATGTAAAAGGAAAAAACAGGAGTATGGGTAGTTATGGGTATGCACGAAGGACACAGGAAAAGAGTCAAAGACAGGTTTCTCGCAGAGGGATTGGATGCCTTTGAGGACCACCAGGTGCTGGAGCTGCTGCTCTTTTACTGTATCCCCAGGAGGGATACCAACGAGCTGGCCCACAGAATGATAGAAAAGTTCGGCTCGCTTGCAGGCCTTTTTGAGGCGGAACCAAAGGATATAAGGGAAAGGTGCGGGGTGAGTGAAAATACCGCCATACTGGTTTCGCTTGTCCCGTCACTGGCCAGGAGATATTTTAAGGCGAGGTGGGGTGAAAAGCCCAAACTGGATTCATCCTCCAAGGCCGGGGACTACTCCATTTCCCTTTTCGCCGGGAGGGCCTACGAGGTATTTTATGTCTTGTGCCTTGATACGCAAAACAGGGTGAACTATGCAGCCCTTGTCCAGGAAGGAACCCTTACCGAGGCGCCGGTATACCCCAGGTTGGTGGTGGAGGCGGTGCTGCGGCATAAGGCAAGCAGTGTAATACTTGCCCACAACCATCCCGGGGGCAGTTTGCAGCCTTCAAGGGCGGACATAGAGGTAACCGGGAGGATAAGCAGTGCCCTTGAGCCGATATCCGTTAAAGTGGTGGACCACATAATAGTGGCGGGGGACAGGTATTTCAGCTTTAAAGAAAACGGCCTGCTCTGATGATGGAGCAGGCCGTTTGAAAAGTTATAAGAGCAGGCTTTTTGAAAGAGCCTGAAATGCCAGGTTATCTTCAAAAAGTACGTAGTTTAGCAGCCCGGCTTCCCTTGAAAGCCACAACCCTACAAATCCCTGGTCAATCAGTTCTCTCTGGGGCTCAATGTCAGCAACGGGTACGCTAAAGAGGGCGCTTGTTTTTCTTACGGCCCTGGGTTTCAAATTCCTGTGAAGGATAAACCTCCACAGCCCGTCGCTGCCGTCCTCAGATTTGCCGTATTTCTTCTTCAGTGCCTTTACCCTCAACCCGTTTTTCATTATATTATAAAGGCTGTATATATTCTGCGGGGATACCGTGCAAAGCAGGTGGCTGTATCCCAAGTCTTGAACCATCGGTATGGCCTTCTGCAATGTCAGGCTTTGCAGCGAGTTACCTCTGTAGTCCGGGTGTACAACCGTTGTTTCAAGGTGGGCTACCTTCGGCAGCTCCTGCTCCGGCAGGTTTATATCATTGCCAAGATTTTTCGGGTTATTGCCGGGGAAGCCTATATAACGGTATGCGATCAGGTCCTTTGCCTTGTTGAACACTCCTATCACCTTTGCTCCCCGTTTAATATCGTCAAGCATTTCTTCGTAAGAATCCATGCAAAGAACCTGTTTATTGGGGAGTAGGTCATAGACATATTTTTCGAGTGCCACTATATCACCAAGTTCTTCAGTGGATATAAGCCGCATGACGTATTGGTCCTTTTCGGTTTTTCCGTCAGTGCGCTTGATTAACTGGCCTGTTTTTAATATTGTCATATGACCGACCTCCTTTAAAAAAATAATGGTTACTGTACAAGAACATTCATGCCGTGACAACTTATTACATTAGTTCAAGTTGTTTCTGCTATATTATATTATCACATACTACTTGTGCCTGTCAATCAAGTTGTCAGAAAAAATTAAAAAAATTTGCTGTCCTTTTAAGACAGCAGGTTTGGTTTCGTTTTGTTTCGTATAATTATATATAACGTGATAAAGATTTTACATCTTTTAGCGTGTCATCCTGAGCGATAGCGAAGGATCTTATGCCTGGT
>DASRVG010000020.1:0-2098 GCA_035655175.1 Clostridia bacterium
GTACTGGGGGAAAGCGGCAGGATACAGGTCGGGGGTCCGGAGCAACTATACATTGATGAGAGCGGCAGCGTGTATTCTTACGGAAACCCCGTGGGCAGGCTGCGGATGTTTACCGCCCCCGGCGTAGTAGGAACCCTAAACGGTGGTTCGGTGCTCAATGAAGTTGTCACCTCTTTCATGCAGGGCAACATGAAGGAAACCAACCGCCCCCTGGACCTGGCCATCAAGGGAGACGGGTATTTCTGTGTAAGGGTTGACGGCAGGGAAATGTACACCAGGGACGGTTCCTTTGTTATTGACTCTGAAGGATACCTGTCAACGGCAGAGGGATACAGGGTGGTAGGAGACATGGGCGATATATACATAGGTGACGAAGAGATTGATATGCGAACCAACGGAGAGATTTACTCCGGTGACCTTTTCTGGGACAGGCTTAAACTCGTAACCTTTGACAAGCCAGAGGGCCTGCGCAAGGTGGGGGATAACCTTTATGAGGCAAGGGAATACAACAGTTATCGGTACGGTATAGAAGGAGAGGTACTGCAGGGCTTCCTGGAGACCTCCAACATAAATGCGGTTAAGGAAATGGTAAACATGATCACCGCCTTTAGGACCTATGAAGCCAATCAGAGGGTTGTCATGGCCTATGATGAAATAATGGGCAAGGCGGTTAACGAGGTAGGAAGGGTATAAGATAAGAAGGGGTGAACGATATGATGAGGGCACTTTGGACAGCCAGTTCCGGGATGACAGCACAGCAGCTAAACGTGGATACCATTGCCAATAACCTGGCAAACGTCAACACCACGGGTTATAAAAAGGAGAGGGCGGAGTTTAAGGACCTGCTTTACGTGTCACTGTTCAGGGCGGAGGTTGTGGACGGCCAGGGCAGGCCGGTGGGTCTGCAGGTAGGCCACGGTGTGAGACCTTCGGCTATAGTCAAAAATTTCACCCAGGGCAGCATGCAAGCCACCGGCAATCCCTTGGACTTTGCAATAGACGGCGATGGCTTCTTTGTAGTGCGCGACCAGAACGACAACCTTTTTTACACCAGGGATGGAAGCTTCAAGTTGAGCATTGACGGTGAAGAAGCAAGCCTTGTCACATCCGCCGGGTATTTTGTGCAGGTTGAAGGCGCGGATGCGGAGCTTGGCAGCGATATAAACGAAATAACCATAGACGACAGCGGAATGCTCATGGTTAGAAGAAATGACGGTACGCTGGACGAAATAGGCGTAGTGGACCTTGTAAGGTTTGTAAACCCCGCCGGGCTTGAAAGCGTCGGTGGGAACCTGTACAGGCCGACCACCGCATCGGGGGAACCCATTGAAGCGGAGGAGCCGGGCGCCAACGGAAGAATAATACAGAGTTTTCTTGAAGCCTCCAACGTCCAGGTGGTGGAGGAAATGGTAAAACTCATAACCGCCCAGAGGGCCTACGAGATCAATTCAAAATCGGTCCAGACCGCCGATGAAATGCTGCAGATAGCAAACAACCTGAGAAGATAACAAAGCGAGAGTGATAACCATTGAAAACAGGTGGAATAAATGGGTACGGCAGTGATATAATAAAGGACACGTACAAAAGAGTGCAGCAGGATTCCGCCGCGGAGTTTGAGGACCTGCTGAACAAAGCTCGGGCCGAGAAGGATAGGCAAAGGCTTAAAGAAGCGTGCCGGGAAATGGAGGCGGTTTTCATTAACACCGTCCTTGACAGGATGCGGGCCACAATAATACGGGACGGGCTTATCAAGGAAAGCCTGGGTGAAGAGATTTTTACCTCCATGCTGGACGGGGAACTGGCTCGGAAAATCTCAATGGGCGAAGGTACAGGCATTGCCGACCTATTGTACCGGCAGCTTTCACAAAATATTGAAAAATGACGGGGTGCAAAAAGCATGCTAGATATCAAACAAATCCAGCGGATTCTTCCCCACCGGTATCCTTTTTTGCTGGTGGATTCCATCCTGGAACTACAGGAGGGAGTTAAGGCGGTAGGGGTAAAAAACGTGACGATAAACGAGCCCTTTTTCCAGGGCCATTTTCCCGGCAATCCGATAATGCCCGGGGTGCTTATAGTTGAAGCAATGGCCCAGGTG
>DASRVG010000021.1:0-22511 GCA_035655175.1 Clostridia bacterium
ATATTCGCCCATAACCTACAAAAGATAGCCAGCATTATATAGGTATTGGCTGAGTGGGCATGTGAATATGATGTAAAGCGAAGCCCAAGTATATGAGGATTATTAAAATGGTACTTTTTCAGGAGTAACTAATTAATAAAAAATAAAGAAGGATTCTTTTTGATTGCGTAGAATAGTCATAATTACTTGATTATTTGATCGCCGTTGGTTCAGTTGAATTAATTACTGCTTAAACGAAATTCCTATTCAGTTTGGGCTTGCAGGCACTGCAATCCTATATGGTAGTAATCTCGAGGGGGGGGTGATTGGTTCATAGAGATTTTTTGAGCCGGATAATGGACAGATAATGAAGATTTAATGATTAAAGGAGGGGTTTTAGTGACTAAGAGAATTATTGCTTTTATGTTAATAGCGGTGCTGGCTTTTGGCGTGGCTGCATGTACACCCAGTAAGCCGGCTGAAACAGGCGGCGAGGAGCCTGCTGAAACCGCGGAAGAAAACTGGAAAATAGGAATAATGACCAACACGGTTGTACAGAACGAGGAAGAGTACAGGGCTGCCCAGAACATACTTGCCAAGTATGGGGAAGAGCATGTAATACATATGACCTTCCCGGATAAGTTCATGGACGAGCAGGAGACAACAATAGCCAACCTTGTAAGTATGGCTTCCGACCCGGATATGAAAGCTCTGATTATCTGCCAGGCGGTTCCGGGCACAGCGCCGGGTATCGACAGCATAAAGGAAATAAGGGATGACCTTCTTATTATAGCAGGCCAGCCCCAGGAGGACCCGCCGATTATATCCAGCAGGGCGGACATAGTACTGCAGCTGGATGAATTGGGAATGGGTTACTCGATTCCCGCCCAGGCCAAGAAGCAGGGCGCCAAGGTTTTCGTACACTATTCCTTCCCCAGGCATATGTCCTATCCACTTCTGTCGGGCAGAAGGGATATAATGAGGGAAGAATGTGCTAAGCTTGGCCTTGAGTTTGTGGATGCCACTGCTCCCGACCCCACAGGGGACGCAGGTGTTTCAGGCACCCAGCAGTTTATCCTTGAGGACGTTCCGAGGATGGTTGACAAGTACGGTAAAGACACCGCATTTTTCAGCACAAACTGCGCAATGCAGGTGCCGCTTATAAGCGCGGTGGTGGATACAGGGGCCATATACCCGCAGCCCTGCTGCCCGTCGCCTTACCACGGGTTCCCGTCAGCCCTGGGTATAGAAATACCCGAGGCCAAGCAGGGGGACATCGGCTATGTGGTTGACGAGATCACAAGGATAATGGCAGACAAAGGCATGACCGGAAGAACCTCAACCTGGCCGGTGCCGGTGGCCATGATGTTTATTGAAGGCTCCGCTGAATACGCCATAGACTGGATTAAAGGGGAATTCCAAGGCAAAGTGGATATACCGAGGCTTAAGGAGAAGTTCAAGGAATACTCCGGCGTTGATTCCGAGCTTACCCAGCTTGAGGAAGGCGGAGTCAAGTATGACAACTACTACTGCATACTTATGGACTTCCTGGATTTCTAAAGGTTAATATAAGGGGGCATACGCCGCATGGGAAGTAAAAAGCCATACCTTCTGCCTTCCGATACGGCTCTGTCCTTTTTGCGGGATACATCAAAGCGGGAAAGGTAAGGTTGTCGGAGTCGGCAACCTTACCTTTTGATTGAATTTAGAAGGTGGTGACCTGAATGGAAACGGAATATGTACTGCAAATGAAAAATATTGAAAAAGAGTATTATGGCAATAGGGTTCTTAAGGGTGTGGATTTGTCGGTAAGGCCGGGGGAAATTCACGCGCTTATCGGGGAAAACGGTGCCGGAAAGTCCACTCTAATGAACGTACTTTTCGGCATGCCTGTTATACATTCCACCGGGGGGTTTTCAGGCGAGGTTTATATTAACGGGAAAAAGGTAGATATAAAATCACCGCTGGAGGCAATGGAATTAGGAATCGGGATGGTGCACCAGGAATTCATGCTGGTGCCCGAGTTTACAATTACCGAAAATATAAAAATAAACAGGGAAATAACAAAGGATAATTTTTTGAGCAGAGCTTTTAAGAATAAAGGTTTAAGAACCCTTGACAGGAAAGCAATGAGCCAAGATGCAAGAAAGGCCCTGGACAGGGTAGGCCTTGGAGTGGAGGAATGGGTGACCGTGGCCGGGCTTCCTGTAGGGCATATGCAGTTTGTGGAGATTGCCAGGGAAATAGACAAAACCGGGTTAAAGCTGCTGGTGTTTGACGAACCTACTGCGGTGCTTACCGAGAGCGAGGCGGATAACCTGATAGCCGGGATAAAAAGGCTGGCCGAATCCGGAATTGCGATACTCTTTATAACTCACAGGCTGAACGAGGTGCTACAGGCGGCGGACGACATTTCCATACTCAGGGACGGTGAACTGGTAGGCACCAGGAGAAAAGAGGACACCAGCGTTACCGAGCTTGCCGAACTGATGGTGGGAAGAAGAGTTGATATAAACGGAAAATCAGGGCAGGCCGAGGACAGCGAGAAGAGGGAAGTTATCCTGGATATAAGGAATTTGCACGTAGACATGCCCGGAGAAAGGGTAAAGGGCGTTAACCTGGAAATATACGAAGGAGAGATATTCGGCATCGGAGGGCTCGCCGGTCAGGGCAAGGTGGGTATTGCCAACGGAATCATGGGGCTTTATCCGGCCAAGGGCGAAGTGCTGCTGAAGGGAGAAAAGCTGGACCTTAACAATACCAATGGTGCTTTGAACAAAGGCCTGGCCTTTGTCTCGGAAGACCGGAGGGGAGTAGGGCTGCTACTGGATTCTTCAATAGAACTGAATATTGTGGCCACTACCATGCATGTCAAAAACAAGTATTTCAGGAAAATGGGCTTCTTAAACCAGATGAATGTTGGAAGCATAAGGGAACATGCAAACAGGATGATAAAAGAACTGGATATAAGGTGTACCGGGCCACAGCAGCTGACCAGACAGCTTTCCGGCGGCAACCAACAGAAAGTATGCATCGCCAGGGCTCTTACTTTGGACCCCAACGTGCTGTTTGTATCCGAGCCCACCCGGGGTATAGATATAGGGGCAAAAAAATTGGTGTTGGACCTTTTGGTAAAACTGAACAAAGAACTGGGGATGACGATAGTTATGACCTCCAGCGAACTGATTGAGCTTCGTTCCATCTGCGACAGGATAGCGATTATATCCGGCGGAAAGGTCGAAGGTATCCTGAGGCCCGACGACAGCGACAGAGACTTCGGACTTATGATGGCTGGAGAGTACAGAAAAATGAAACAAAAGGAGGCCATGTGATATGAATGATACTCTTAGGAAATTTATTAACAACATTGGCCTTCCAAGGCTTATTATAACGCTGATGTTCATAGGAATATGCATAGCCGCAGTGGTGCTAAAGCTTCCCTTTGGCATGCTGGCCTCCGATGTGATACGAAGGTTTGGTATGTTTGGCGTGCTGGCGCTGGCAATGGTACCTTCTATACAATGTGGTACAGGGCCCAATTTTGCCCTTCCCATTGGAATCATTTGCGGGCTTTTAGGCAGCCTTATGGCAATAGAATGGGGGCTTACTTCCAAGGCCCTGGGCTATGGATTTGTATCGGCCATCCTTATATCACTGCCCCTTGCGGTGCTGACCGGCTGGGTGTACGGACTGCTTTTAAACAAGATCAAAGGCTCCGAGATGCTGGTAGCCACCTATACAGGGTTTTCAATCGTTTCCTTTATGCAAATAGGCTGGGTTACACTGCCCTTTAAACACCCCGAGATGATTTGGCCTATTGGAAAGGGACTTAGGGTTACCGTCTCGCTGGATTCAACCTTCGGGGAGATTTTAAATCGGTTTTGGGGTTTCAAAATTGGCAGCGTTTATATTCCAACCGGGCTTTTACTGTTCTTTTTCGGTTGCTGCTTGCTTGTATGGCTTTTCTCCAGAAGCAAAAGCGGAATAGAGATGTACACTGCAGGGGCCAATCCCAAGTTTGCAGCCGCATCGGGTATAGATGTGGACAAAAACAGGGTTTTGGGGACAATAATATCAACGATTATAGGTGCAGTGGGTATAATCGTATATTCCCTTAGCTTCGGCTATCTGCAGCTTTACCTTGCTCCACTTAATATGGCCTTCCCTGCCGTTGCGGCAGTTCTTATAGGCGGTGCGTCCACCTCAAAGGTAAAAATATCCCATGTACTGATAGGGACCTTCCTGTTCCAGGGTTTGCTGACCATTGCGGTGCCGGTGGCCAACCAGATGTTCCCTGAAGGCAACCTGTCGGAGGTATTAAGGCAGATAGTACAGAATGGCATAATACTTTATGCACTCACTAAGGTTGGGAGGGAAGCGTAATGGCCCAGGTTAACGAAGTGAAAACGATGAAACCAAACAAACCAAGCACTGCAACCAGCATTAAGAGGCTTTTGTTTGACTACAGTGTGCCCATTATGTTTATAGTAATCTGTCTAATTGGGGTTTATTTTTCCAAGCTGCCTGCGGTATTCATTGTGAATACGCTTCTTACCAGGATAACCAGGAACTCATTCATGGTTCTTGCGCTGGTCCTGCCGGTTATAGCCGGTCTGGGTCTTAACTTCGGGCTGGTTATAGGGGCAATGGCAGGGCAGTTTGGGATACTTATAGTAACCCACTTGAAAATAGGCGGGTTCCCGGGTTTCCTTTTATGTCTTCTGCTGTCCACTCCCTTTGCTGTAATTTTCGGACTTATGACGGCAAGGCTTCTTAACAGGACCAAGGGCCAGGAAATGATATCAAGCATGATTGCGGGATTCTTTGCCAACGGGGTGTACCAGTTTATCCTCCTGTTCCTGGTGGGAACGCTGATACCCATAAAAAACCCCGACCTTGTGCTGACCCGAGGCATAGGGATAAAGAATACCATAGACCTGACAACCGAGTACGGGCTTAAGTATTCCATCGACGCCGTTTTCGAATACCCGCTGTTCTATATACTGGCGGGGGTAGGCGCCGTGACCTGCCTGGTAGTGGTTATTGATTATATTTTGAAGAGCAAAAATGCGCCGGAACAGTTGGATAAATTCAAATACGCCACCCGGCTTGTAATATCCGTGGCAATTTTAGGTGTGAGCCTGTGGGTAATACAATCCGGTTCCCTATTGATGTCTGTCAAGCTGCCGGTCGCCACCACCGTTATGATAGCGATGCTGTGGGCCTTTAACGTTCTTATTATGAAGACCAAGCTGGGACAGGACTTCAGGACGGTTGGGCATAACTTGGAAATTGCAAAGGTTTCGGGAATTGATGTGGACAAGACAAGGACCATTGCCATGGTAATTTCCACCGTGCTTGCCGCCTGGGGCCAGATAATATTCCTGCAAAATATAGGGACGCTGTCAACCTACGGCAGTCACGTCCAGATAGCGACCTTTGCCATCGCCTCCATACTTTTGGGCGGGGCGTCGGTTACCAAGGCAACCAGCGGTCAGGCAATACTGGGGGTAATACTGTTCCATACGCTGTTTATCGTGTCCCCCAAAGCGGGCAACAACCTGTTCGGGGATGCCCAGATAGGGGAGTTTTTCAGGGCCTTTGTGTCCTACGGCGTTATAGGAGTTGCCCTTGGGCTGCACGCGTGGAACAAGAGGGCACAGGCCCTTAGACGTCAGCTTGATGTATAGGCATTAAATGCGATGGGGAGCGGCTGCACTCCATCGCATTTTTTTTAGGCATAAGAGTCGGCAGTTGTTATGCCCGCCGCGTGTGATATGGTATAATTCTAATAAGAACAGCGGGGTAACACAATATTTGTGAGGTGGCGTAATGGTATTTGGCAAAAGGAATGCTCATATTCTTGTTTTCTTTATAACTGTAATCATAGCATTTGGTTTCATTCACAAAAACGTCGCTACCACCAAGGCATACGAACCCCTTATGCCGGGGAATCACGTGCAGGATGCCCATATGGTCCAGCCGCCGTCGGACTTCAGGGACATGAGGATTCCGGTAAAGGCAAAGGGTATCTATCTTACCGGGTATACCGCGGGAGGAAGCAGGTTTTACGAACTGCTTGACATGGTAAACAGAACCGAGCTGAATGCAATGGTTATAGACGTCAAAAACGACGACGGTCTTGTAACCTATAAAACCCGTAATGAAATGGCTCTTGCTGTCGGTGCGAACCGGATTGTCCAGATTAAAGACATCGAAAAGAGGATGGAGGACCTCAAAAAGAACGGTGTATATGCCATAGCAAGGATTGTTGCCTTTAAGGACGCCCGGGCGGCCGGTAGCCGGCCCGACCTCGCGATCAAAACTAAATCGGGAACGGTTTGGAGAGACAATAAGGGGAATGCCTGGTTAAATCCTTACAATCGAGAAAGTTGGGAATATATTTTGGATGTTGCCAAAGAAGCGGTGGAGTACGGTTTTGACGAAATACAATTTGACTACGTGAGGTTTCCCACCGACGGCAACAGAAAACTGATTGACTATGGAGAGGCAAAGGAAAAGGAAAGCATGGCCGAGGCTATTGCCGCTTTTATGAAGTACGCCACCGAGGTGCTGAACGACAAGGGAGTATTTGTCTCCGCCGATGTATTTGGACAAGTAACCACCAACAGTGATGATATGGGGTTGGGACAGCAGCTGGAGGATCTTACCGTCAGCACCAACATATTGTGTCCCATGGTGTACCCGTCCCATTACTATCCGGGAGTCTACGGGGTAAGTTATCCGGACTTTGAGCCTTACAAAATTGTATATACAAGTATCAGCACAGCGGTTAAAAGGATGGAAGCCGTGGAGCACAAGGGCGGAAAGGCCATTTTGAGGCCGTGGCTGCAGGACTTTACCGCCAGCTACCTGAAGGACGGTTACCAGGTTTACGGGCGCAAACAGGTCAGGGAACAGATACAGGCCACCTATGATTCCGGTGTGGAGGAATGGCTTTTGTGGAATGCCGGGAATTACTATACCGAAGGAGCTCTGCTTAAGGATTGAGATCACCAAACACGCTGCCGCTGAGTTAATGAAAGGGGACACTCCTTTGTATTGGGCATTACTAAATAATCAAGGGATGTCCCCTTTAGGATTCCACGCTGAGCAATATCCCCGTTGGCATAAGAAAGCGAAAGCCCTCTTTTATAATAGAATCCGGGATTGCGGAAAAAATAATATAAAATCATGATTCGGGAGGGATAAAAACCGGCATGGGTGAAGGCAGCATTATTAATAGGATTGTTTCGATGATTAAAAGAGGTAACCGGAAATTTAACACCGAATTTGGTTCAGAGGGCGGGCCAATCCTTAAAAAAGGGACCGGGCGGCAGACCGGGTCCACCGGCGGGGGAAGCCCGGGGCCGGCGGCCGGGGACGTGTACAGCAAGCAGGAAAAAATACAGGAAAAGGAATAGGGAGCATGGCTCCCTGTTTTTAATTAATGAAGAGCCCGGGGGAGCGAATTAATTTGCCAATTGACACCAAAAACCCCCGGTGATACAATATATTGTACCAATATTTTAGGCGACATACTATATGTAGCACGGGGGTGTACATATGCAGCTTTCTGAAAACGCTATAAAGGTCCTGGAAAGAAGGTACCTGACTAAAAATAAAGACGGCGAGGTCATAGAAACCCCGGAGGAGATGTTCCGGAGGGTGGCCCATGCGGTAGCAGCGGCGGAAAGCAGTTATGATACCGGGGTGGATGTCGTCGAGCTGGAGGATACCTTTTTCAGGATGCTGACCAATCTTGAGTTTATACCCAATTCCCCCACCCTGATGAATGCGGGAAAGGACCTGGGCCAGCTTTCCGCATGCTTTGTGCTGCCGGTGGAGGATTCGATGGAGGGAATATTCGACGCGATTAAGCAGGCGGCCATAATACACAAAAGCGGCGGAGGTACGGGTTTCAGTTTTTCAAGGCTTCGGCCGGCCGGTGCAACGGTTAATTCCACCGGCGGCGTCGCTTCCGGGCCGGTAAGCTTTATGAAGGTTTTTAACGCCGCCACCGAGGCGGTAAAACAGGGGGGCGTACGAAGGGGCGCCAACATGGGCATCCTACGGGTGGACCACCCGGATATACTGGAATTTATTAAGTGTAAGAGCAAAAACACGGACATCACGAACTTCAATATTTCGGTGGCCGTAACCGAGGAGTTTATGAGGGCGGTGGAAGCGGGAGAAGAATACGCCCTGGTGAATCCCCAGGACGGCAGCGTGGCGCAGTACCTGGACGCAAGGGAAGTGTTCGGACTGATTGTTGAAATGGCATGGAAAAACGGCGAGCCCGGGATTATATTCATAGACAGGATAAACGAGTACAATGTCTTAAAGAAAATAGGGGAGATAGAAAGCACCAACCCCTGTGTTGCAGGAGACACATGGATACTCACAAACCAAGGCCCCAAGCAGGTTAAAGATATGGTTGGGCAAGCATCATGCCTGGCGCTGGAAGGCAAATTCTATGAAACAACCCGGGAAGGTTTTTTTGAAACGGGTATAAAACCTCTAATTAATATAATAACCGACCGGGGATATGAATTGAGAGTCACCGAAGACCACCGGGTAAGAACGGCAGTCAAAGTCACCCGTGATAAAGTGTATGCAGAATGGAAAAGGGCGGGGGAACTAAAAGAGGGAGATCAAATAATACTTTCCAACAACCGAGGTGCCAAGTGGGAAGGAAAGGGCAGCTATAACGAAGGGTATCTATTAGGAATATTACTGGGAGACGGTACTCTTAAAAAAGAAGCCGGTGTAATATCCATTTGGGGAGATGATGAAGAGGCTGCATCTCTGGTAGAGGCCGTCGAAAAGGCTGCTTCCGATTTGCCCCATCGGGCTGATTTTGGGGGTTTTAGGACAATTATTGAAGAAAGAAAAGAACGACGGTTGGTACTGGCCTCTCTAAAGGATTTAGCGGAAAAATACGGAATAGCCCCGGGAGAAAAAAGGGTAAGCGCGGTTATTGAGAAAACAGGTTATGAGTTTCACAGGGGATTTCTAAGGGGTTTGTTTGATGCAGACGGGACGGTGACCGGCACACAAAAAAAAGGCGTGTCCATACGCCTGTGGCAGAAAGAAACGGAAACTCTAAAGGCTGTGCAGAGGATGCTCCTTCGTTTGGGTATTGCGTCAACCATTTATTTTAACCGTAAAGCGCCGGGAGATAAGATTATGCCGGACGGTAAAGGGGGATACAGGGAGTATAAAGTACAGGCTGGCCATGAGCTGGTAATCTCGGGAGATAATATAGCCGTATATCTTGAGGCGGTTGGGTTTAGCAGCATCAAGAAGAATAAAGCCCTTTCGGATATAATGGATTGCTATAAAAGAGAATTAAACAGGGAACGCTTTACCGCGACCGTTTCAGGATGTATAAGACTGGCGGAAGAGCAGGTTTACGATGTACAGGTGCCCCAGGTTAATGCCTTTGATGCAAACGGGTTTTACGTTCACAACTGCGGTGAACAGCCGCTTCTGCCCTATGAATCCTGTAACCTGGGCTCAATAAACCTGGCCAGGATGCTGAAGCAGGAAGGCGATAGAACGGTAATCGACTACGAAAAGCTTGGCGAAGTGGTGGATAACGCCGTTTGGTTCCTGGACAACGTGATAGACATAAACAAGTACCCGCTCCCGCAAATCGAAAAAGCCACCAGGGCCTCGCGAAAGATTGGCCTTGGGGTGATGGGCTTTGCTGACATGCTTATAATGCTGGGGATACCCTATGATTCGGACGAGGCGGTCGCGGTTGCAGAAGAGGTAATGGGATTTATAAACCGCAGGTCAAAGGAGAAGTCGGCGCAGCTTGCCTCGGTCAAGGGGAAATTCCCCTACCACGGGCACAGCGCCTACGCCGTCGAGGGAGTTGAATTTAGAAACGCCACCACCACAACCATAGCCCCCACCGGTACCATAAGCATAATTGCCGGCACATCCAGCGGCATAGAGCCCCTGTTTGCAGTATCCTTTGTACGCAATGTCATGGACAGGGACAGGCTGCCGGAGGTGCACCGGTTATTCGAAGAGACCGCCCAAAAAATGGGCTTCTACAGCCGGGAATTGATGGAGGAGATTGCCCGTAAAGGGACGCTGCGGGATGTGGCGGGCGTACCGGAGGATGTAAAAAGGCTGTTTGTGACCGCCCATGACATAAGCCCCGAATGGCATGTAAGGATGCAGGCCGCTTTCCAAAAACATACCGACAATGCGGTGTCCAAAACGGTTAATTTCCCAAGCCATGCTACAAGGGAGGATGTAAGGAAGGTATACCTCCTGGCGTACAAACTGGGCTGCAAGGGTGTCACCATATACAGGGACAAAAGCAGGGAGGATCAGGTACTCAGCATAGGAGGGCAGGAGTATGCGGCAGAAGGCCAAAGGGGCGCCGAGACACAGGCCATAACCCCAAGGGTAAGGCCGGAAATTACAAGGGGGATCACCGAAAAGGTTAGGATCGGCTGTGGGAATCTTTATATAACGGTTAACTATGACGACAATGGCATCTGTGAAGTGTTCACAAACCTGGGCCGTGCCGGAGGCTGCCCCAGCCAGAGTGAGGCCACCAGCCGGCTTGTATCCATAGCCCTCAGGTCGGGCATGAGCGTTGAAGCAATAATAGAGCAGCTTAAAGGAATAAGGTGCCATTCCACCATAAGGCAAAAGGCCAACGGCAGCGGTATAAAGGTTCTTTCCTGCCCCGACGCCATTGGCAAAGCCCTTGAAAGGGTGCTGAAAATGGAAGGCGGGGCAGTAGAGGCGGCAAAGGAAGGGGCAGTCGCAGTGGATGCGCCTTCCAGGCAAAAAAGGCCCCTGTGCCCCGAATGTGGAAGTATGCTGGAACACGAAAGCGGGTGCGTCGTGTGCCGCGGCTGCGGGTATTCAAGGTGCGGCTGAAAATTTTTATATACACGCTATTTACCGGCCTGCATTTATATGCTATACTTAACTGAGTAAAACCAAATATTGTATTAAAGGGGAGTAACTCGCCATATTAAGTGGCTTTACCGTTCGTCATCACGGCACCTTTCGTGCCCGGGCGGTAATCTAAGATAGAGAGTAAGACCTTTATCCGCTGTTATGGATAGGGGTCTTGTATTTTTTGACCCGGATTTGAAAATAACTAAAATGTTAGGTCCGGAAAGGAGAGGGCTTTATGGCAAACCTTGAATGGCACACCTTGGAAAAAGAGGCGGTGGAGAAGGAACTTTCCACTTCCCTTTCAAGGGGACTGGATGACAAGGAAGCCGTCAAGAGGCTGGAGCGGTACGGGTACAACGAGATAGAGCAAAAGAAAAGAAAGACCATATTGCAGATGTATATTGACCAGTTCAAGGACTTCATGATAATTATTTTGATTATAGCCGCAGTAATATCGGGTTTTTTGGGAGAGCTTATCGACGCGGTGGTAATACTTATGATTGTGATACTGAACGCGGTATTGGGCGTGGTACAGGAAAACAAGGCGGAGGAATCACTGGCGGCGCTCAAAAGGATGTCGGCACCCAGCGCCAAGGTACTGAGAAACGGCAGGTATGATGTTATCCCGGCAAGGATGCTGGTGCCCGGGGACGTTGTAATACTGGAAACAGGGGACCTGGTCCCGGCGGACATTAGGATAACCAAAGCATTGAACCTCAAGGTCCAGGAAGCCGCGCTGACCGGGGAATCGGTGCCGGTGGAAAAGGATGAAAGTCCCCTTTCCATGAAGAACGTACCGCTGGGGGACCGGGTAAACATGGGCTACTCCGGGAGCTTGGTGACCTACGGGCGGGGCGAGGGTATCGTGGTGGGGACCGGCATGGATACCGAAGTGGGCAAGATTGCCAAAATGATTCAGTCGGTGGAGGAAGTGGAAACCCCGCTGAAGAAAAAGCTGCAGGTACTGGGCAAGGTGCTGGGGATTGCAGCCCTGGCCATATGTGCGGTAATATTCATAGTGGGGGTTGCCTACGGCAAAGAAATATTTGAAATGTTTCTCACGTCGGTAAGCCTTGCGGTGGCTGCCATTCCCGAGGGGCTGCCAGCCATTGCCACCATAGTCCTCGCCATAGGCGTCCAGCGGATGGTGAGAAGGAACGCCATAGTAAGGAGGCTGCCCTCGGTGGAAACCCTTGGCAGCGCCACCGTTATTTGCTCGGATAAAACCGGTACGCTGACCCTGAACAAAATGACGGTGGAAAGGTTGTTTTACAACAGCCGTGTATACAGCGTCAATAAGGATACGGAGCCCTTGGACAGCGGCGAGCACTTCCGGCTGCTGGTTACCACCGGCGTGCTGTGCAACGATTCAAAGCTAAAGGAAACCGATGAGGGAATTGTTGTGCTGGGGGACCCCACCGAGACGGCGCTGGTGGACCTTGGGCTTAAGGTTGGTATTAACAAGGAACAGCTTGAGGCAGGCCAGCCCAGGGTGGATGAAGTGCCCTTTGATTCAAAGCGCAAGCTTATGACCACCGTTCATGCCCTTGAAAGCCACTACCGGGTTTATACAAAGGGGGCGGTGGAGGAACTGCTTAAAATATCCGACAGCATTTTGCTGGACGGAAAAGTTGTAAAACTGGAGCAGCATAGGGACACAATACTTAAAATAAACGAAGAAATGGCCCGGGATGCTTTGAGGGTGCTGGGGATGGCCTACAAGGACATCCGGGACCTTTCCCGGGGCAGCGGGGAACAAGCCTACGAAAACGACCTTACATTCATCGGTATGATGGGGATGATAGACCCTCCGCGGCCGGAGGCAAAAGAAGCCGTAGCGCTGTGCAAGAGGGCGGGTATCAAGCCGGTAATGATAACCGGCGACCACAGTGTAACCGCCGTGGTGATAGCCAGGGACTTGGACATCTTAAACGAAGGCGAAGAGGCTGTTACCGGGGCCGAGCTGGAGGATATCAGCGATAAGGACCTGGAGGAAAGGGTAGACCATATTTCGGTGTACGCCAGGGTATCCCCCGAGCATAAGGTTAGAATAGTCAGGGCATGGCAGGCCCGGGGCCAGATAGTAGCCATGACCGGGGACGGCGTGAACGACGCCCCGGCGCTTAAGATCGCCGACATAGGAGCCGCCATGGGCATCGTGGGTACCGACGTGTCAAAGGAGGCTTCGGACATGGTCTTAACCGACGACAATTTTGCAACGGTGGTGGCGGCTGTGGAGGAGGGCAGGGTCATATTTGCGAACATCCTCAAGGCGATTCAGTTCCTGCTTTCCTGCAACGTGGGAGAGATTCTAACGCTGTTTGTCGCCACAATGCTCAACTGGCACGAGCCGCTGCTGCCCATTCACATACTTTGGGTAAACCTCGTGACCGACAGCCTGCCAGCCCTTGCCCTCGGGGTGGACCCGGCGGAGAAGAACATAATGGACCGGAAACCCAGAAACCCGGAGAAAAACATCTTTGACAAAGGGATGATTACAAGGATAATTTACCAGGGCATAATGGTGGGAGCGCTGACGCTGGCGGCCTTTGTTTTCGGCAGCCAAAGGAGCCTGGAGGCGGGCAGGACCATGGCCTTTACGGTGCTGGCCCTGAGCCAGTTGGTACATGCCTTCAATGTTCGCTCCAACAGGCAGTCGGTGTTTAAAGTGGGGCTTTTGTCCAACAGGTACCTGCTGGGGGCGGTGGCCCTGTCCGCGCTGTTGGTGTTTGCCGTGCTGGAAGTGCCGCTGCTGGCGTCGGTGTTCAAGGTGACAGCCCTTGGTGCCGCCGAGTGGAAGATGGTGGGGGCGCTGTCGCTGGCCCCGGTTGTCGTGGTGGAAGCGGTTAAACTGCTGGGGCTCAACACTACCGGCGGGGAGCAGGACGAATAGCTTACAGGCCTGTCCTCCCGGCAGGAAAAGGGTGATGGTAATTGGATAGAATAAAGTGTTTCCCGCCCATAGTTGATGAAAAGTCCCGGATTATAGTCCTCGGGTCAATGCCCGGCCGGGAATCCCTGAGGAAGAACGAGTATTACGGGCATCCCAGGAACCAGTTTTGGAATATTATATACTCACTGTTTGGCAGGGAACCGGATGAAGAGTATGAAAAAAAGGTAGCTTTTCTAAGGGAAAAGGGGATTGCGCTGTGGGACGTCATTAAGTCCTGCCGGCGGGAGGGGAGCATGGACACCAATATTACCTGTGAAGAGGTAAACGACTTTGATTGGCTGTTTGGCAGATACCCCGGCATACGTCATGTATTCTTTAACGGCGGCAAGGCCTACGACACCTTCAGGAAAAGGGTCGGGTTTAAATACGAGGGCGTGGGTTATACCAAGCTGGGTTCGACCAGCCCCGCCAACGTGCAGCCCTTTGAAAGCCGGCTGGAGGAATGGGGAATAATAAAAAAATACCTTTCAAATATTCAAAGACATGCCCGGAACAGTAAGTGAAGAAGGAATTGGAAAGGGATAATAGAATTATTAAAATGTATTCTTTTAAGCGCCCGGAGGGAGGTAAAGCTATGCCCTGGTGTCCCAAATGCGGAATAGAATACAGGGAGGGGTTTTCCGCCTGCGCCGATTGCGGCAGCGAGCTGGTGGATGAGCGCCCGGACCAAAGCGACCCCGGACAGCCCGGTGACGACGAGGGTTGGGAACACCTGGTTTTCCTGTACAGCGAGACGGAGGCCGATATAGTGACAGGGCTGCTTGAAACCGAGGGCATCCCCGTTGTTAAAACCTATAAAGGGATGGGAATTTTGCACAAGGTGTACACCGGAAAAGCGACCGGGGTGGACCTTTTTGTCCCGCAGAGAAAACTGGAACAGGCAAAAAAGCTGCTTGAAGAACAAGTTAAGGGCTTGGAATAAAGGATTTGTTTTCGTTGCCCATACATTGGCGAAAAAGTAGACTTAAAGCCTTTAAACCGGTAGGGCTTTGCCCGGTCCGGCAGGGATGAGCTGTTGTGCCAATAAAATAAAGGGGACATATCGCCTGGGCGTGCCCATGTCTGCAGCCCGGGCCGCGCGATATGCCCCCTCGGGAAAAACGGGGCTATTTCCCCAACACTTCCTTAAGCTGTGATACAAGCCTTTGGTTTTGCTGCATTGTACCTATTGTTATTCTTACAAAGTTTCCCTTAATGGGCCGTATTATTACGCCCCTTTTCTGCAGTTCCACGAACACCTCGTTGCAGTCCCTTCCAACGTCCACGAAAATGTAGTTTGCTTCGGTGGGCACGTATTTAATGCCCATTTCCTCAAAGCATTTATACAGGTATTCTTTACCTTCCTTGTTGACTTTATGGACCTTTTCCACGAACTCCTGGTCCTTTAGCGCGGCAATGGCAGCCACCTGGGCAAGCCTGTTCACGTTAAAGGCCTTCCTTATCTTGTTTACATTATTAAGAATCTCTTCGTTGGCCAAGGTGTAGCCCACCCTGAGACCGGCCAGGCCGTATACCTTTGAAAAGGTTCTCATTACTATCATGTTGGGATATTTTTGGTACAGCTTATAGCTGTCCTTGGGATAATCGGGGTTGGTTACAAATTCAACGTAGGCTTCGTCATACACCACCACCACGTTTTCGGGCACCTTTGCCATGAAAGCGGTAAGCTCCGCCTCGGTAAACATGGTGCCGGTGGGGTTGTTGGGATTGCAAAGCCATATAACCTTAGTTTTATCGGTTATGGCCTCCGCCATACCGTCGAGGTCCAGTTTGAAGTCCTTAAGGGGTACTATTACCACCTTGGCGTCCACCATCCTCGCAGCTATTATGTAGCTGGTGAAGGTCAAATCCGCCATTATGGTTTCATCGCCGGGGTCGAGGAATGTTTCGGCCAAAAGGCTTACCATTTCATCCGAGCCGCATGTGGGCATAACTTCGGTTTCCTTTACCCCGTAAAAGTTGGCAATGGCTTTTTTAAGCTCGGTGGCATTCCCGTCAGGGTACAGCGACAGGTTGGCGGCGGCTTTTCTAACCGCTTCAATCGCCAGGGGAGAACAGTTAAGGGGGTTCTCGTTGGAGGCAAGCTTATCCACGTGCTCCAGCCCATACTCCCGCTGTACATCTTCTATAGGCTTTCCGGGTTTATACGCTGTTATGCTGTCCAGCGTTTTTCTAAACGGCAGTTTCATAGGTAAATCCCTCCCAGTACTGGTGTTTTCTTAATTATACCATACCGGCAGCAAATAAAAAATAATTTGTAACCTTTCAATTTTTTTCACAAGCCGGGACCGGGATTTTCGAAACAGATGAATATAAATAGCAGATTTAGGAAAATACTAATGTCACACCGCTTTAATAAAAATGCGATATAATTAAAGGATTTTACAGGCTTTAATAGAATATTAATATGTTAAACTACTGCAAAAACAAGGGGGAGAATTAATGAAAGAGTATCAAACCGATAGAATAAGAAATGTAGCACTAATAGGCCATGGCGGCAGCGGAAAGACAACCCTGGCCGAAGCCATGCTATATAATGGTAAGGCTGTAGAAAGAATGGGGAAGGTGGAAGAGGGGACCACCGCCTCCGACTTTGACCCGGAGGAAATAAAAAGACAGATTTCGATAGGGGCTTCTGTACTGCCGGTGGAGTGGAAGGATGTCAAAATTAATATCCTGGATACTCCCGGGTACTTTGACTTTGTTGGGGAAGTATTTTCCAGTCTCAAGGTTGCTGAGGGAGCGGTGCTATTAGTGGACGCTTCGTCCGGCATTGAAGTGGGCACCGAAAAGGGTTGGGAATATACCGGCCAAAAAAACATGCCCAGGATAGTGTTCGTAAACAAAATGAACCGGGAAAATGCGGACTTTTTCAAAGTGGTGGAAGACTTAAGGGAAATGTTCGGCGTAAGCATTGCTCCTTTCCAGGTACCTATCGGTGCAGGCGCATCCTTTAAGGGAATTATTAACGTTGTGGACATGAAAGCCAGGGAATACTCGGGCAAGGGATACAAGGACATCGAAATTCCCGCCGAGTACCAGGAAAGGGTAAAACCCATAAGGGAAATGGTAATGGAAGCGGTAGCCGAAACCGACGACGAGCTTATGATGAAATTCTTTGACGGGGAAGCCTTTACTGAGCAGGAGATTAGGGAGGGTCTAAGGAAAGGGGTATTAAGCGGCAAAATAGTACCGGTGCTGTGCGGTTCCGGCGATTTGAACATCGGTGTTGACACACTTATGGACACGGCGGCCGATTACCTGCCCTCGCCCAAGGACAGGGCCGAAGTGGATGCGCTGGACAAAAACGGGAAACCGGTGAAACAAAAACTTTCATCCGAAGGCCCGTTCTTTGCCCAGGTGTTCAAAACCATAGCGGACCCCTATGTGGGTAAAATCTCAATATTCAAGGTTATGAGCGGAAGCTTTACCGCCGAAACCCCCATGTTTAACGCCAGCAAGGGGGAAAAGGAAAAGTTCGGAAACATTTTCCTTGTAAGGGGCAAAAAGCAGATTAATATTGACAGGGTCCATGCGGGCGATATCGTAGCCGTTGCCAAACTGCAGCATACCGTGACGGGGGACACCCTGACCGAAGGGAAATCGGATTTTGTATATTCTCCCATTGAGTACCCCGAGCCCTGCATATCCATGGCTATAGTGCCCAAGGCCAAGGGCGACGAAGAAAAGATAAGCGGCGGACTGCACCGGCTGCTGGAAGAGGACCCCACTTTCATGGTGGAGAAAAACTCCGAAACCGGGGACCTGCTTGTAATGGGTCAGGGCGAGGTTCATATAGAGGTTATAACCAAAAAACTGTCCAGCAAGTTCGGCGTAGAAGTGGAACTGAAAGACCCCAGGCTGCCTTACAGGGAAACCATAAAGGGTACCGCCAAGGCGGAAGGGAAGCATAAAAAACAGACGGGGGGCCGTGGACAATACGGGCATGTTTGGATTGAATTTGAACCCCTTCACGACCTTAACACCGACCTGGAGTTTGTGGATAAAATAGTGGGCGGCGTGGTGCCCAGGCAGTTTATTCCCGCCGTGGAAAAGGGCCTGCGGGAAGCTATCAAGGAAGGGGTGCTGGCAGGGTACCCGGTGGTAGGAGTAAGGGCAACCCTTTATGACGGCTCCTTCCACACCGTCGACTCCGACGAAATGTCCTTCAAGATAGCGGCCAGCCTGTCCTACAAGAAAGGCATGAAGGATGCTAACCCGGTGCTGCTTGAGCCCATTATGAGGCTTGAGGTAGTGGTACCGGAGGAATACATGGGAGATGTAATAGGCGATATTAACAAGAAACGGGGAAGGATTCTTGGAATGGAGCCCAAGGACGGCAAGCAGCTTGTTATCGCGGAGGCTCCGCTGGCAGAAATGTTCAAGTACGCCACCGATTTGAGGTCCATGACCCAGGCAAGGGGCAGTTTTACAATGAGATTTGAAAGATACGAAGAGGCTCCGCCGGCGATAGCTGAAAAGGTTATAGAGGAGGCCCAAAAGGAGGAATAGAAAGAAACGGAAGGACCGGAGAAATCCGGTTCTTTTGATTTCCAGGAATAAACTCGGCCGGGACAATAGACAATAGAAACAGGGCCTTTAAAAAAACCGGAGGTGATATAAATGGAAAACAGGGAAGACCGAAGGGGCAACAGGGTGGAAATGCCGGACAGGGATTCCGAGGAAGAGGACGCCCTGATTGACAAAACCGCCTACGGGGAATATGTGTCTACGCTGCACGGGTGGGCCAGCTTCGAGGAACAGATAAAAAGCGCAAACCGGATATACGAGATTACGGGTAAAAAACGGGGATAGCCCCGTTTTTTATTGCGTGAACCGGTTAAATATATTGGCAGAGGGGAATGAATATAAAAAATATTGAAAAGTTTTTGCAGATTTACTATAATATTAATAGTCAAAGATAGTCAAATACATTCAGAGGTGATGTAATGTCACGGTTAAGCGATATAATAGAGCAGTTCATAAAGGGGTTAATGGAAGATGCCAGCACCGACATGCTGGAAATTAGAAGGAACGAGCTGGCGGACCACTTCAACTGTGCCCCGTCCCAAATAAACTATGTGCTCGCAACCCGGTTTACAATAGACAAGGGCTATTATATCGTCAGCCGGCGAGGTGGAGGGGGGTTCATAAGGATACAGAGACTGGACACCGAATCCAAGCCCTATGTAGGGCAAATTATTATGGAATATATAGGCGACAGCATATCCCAGTTTGATGCCGAAAGGGTTTTGGACAGCATGGAGAAGAAAGGCATCATAACCCAAAGGGAAAGCGAGATAATGAAAACCGCGATGAACGAAAAGAGTCTGAACGTGTTTTCACCGTCCAAGGACATTGTCAGGGCGAGCCTTTTAAAGTCAATGCTGTCGGTGTTGATAAGGAGGGACTAGGATGCTTTGTGACAGGTGTGGTAAAAACCCCGCGGTGGTCCATAGAATAACCACCATAAACGGGAAAAAGAAAGAGGTCCATCTTTGCAAAGAGTGTGCAGTGCAGGAAAAGGGCATGTTGATTGACGATGCGTTCCCAATTAATGCTTTACTGTCATCCCTTCTGGACATGGGAACCGAGACACCGATAAAGGTGGAAAAACTGGAAACGGTGAAGTGCAGCCAGTGTGGTCAGGGTTTTGGTGACTTCAAAAAAACCGGGAAACTGGGATGTGATAAGTGTTATGCCCAGTTTAAAGACAGGCTGCTGCCCCTCTTAAAGAGGGTCCAGGGAAATACCCGGCATTCCGGCAAGCTGCCAAAAAGAGTAGGCGACGGCCTGAGGACCAGGAGGGAGCTGGAAAGGCTCCAGGAAGAACTGGAAAGAGCGGTCAAGGCCGAGGAATACGAAAAGGCCGTGGTGCTGCGGGACAGGATTAAAAGCATTAAAGAGGGAAGTAAATAGGGGGTAGGGAAAATGATGGACTGGATTAACGGTGACGGACCGGACAGCGATATAGTGTTAAGTTCCCGGGTCCGGTTGGCAAGGAACATAAGGGGCATACCCTTCCCACACAGGTTGGACGGGAAGAGAGCGGCCAAAGTGGTGGGCACGGTTAAGGAAGCCATTGACCGGAACCCGGTCCTGGCAAAGGACTTTAAGCTCACCGTCCTAAAGGATATTCCCAGGCTGGAAGCCATGGTATTCGTTGAAAACCACCTGATCAGCCCTGCCCTTGTTGAGAGGCGGGAAATTTCCGCGGTTTTTCTAAGGAAGGACAGCCGGGTGAGCATTATGGTTAACGAAGAAGACCACATAAGGATGCAGATGCTCCTGCCCGGTCTGCAGCTTGGGGAATGCTGGGACCTGGCAGATAAAATAGATGATGTCCTGGAAGAGACAATAGACTATGCCTTTGACGAAAACATGGGTTATCTAACCGCCTGCCCCACCAATACCGGGACCGGCATGAGGGCTTCGGTGATGGTACACCTGCCGGCGCTGGTTTTAACCGGCCAGTTCAACAGGGTTTCCCAGGCCCTCGGGCAGCTTGGGCTTACCGTTAGGGGGATCTACGGCGAGGGCACTGAAATCGTGGGGAACCTGGTCCAGATTTCAAACCAGCTGACCCTTGGCAAATCGGAGGAGCATATAATAGAAGGCCTCAAGGGGATGACCAGGGAGATTATCAATAAGGAAAAACAGGCAAGAGAAGCGCTTATGGCAAGCAATAGAATTGCTTTGGAGGACAAGGTTGGCAGGTCTTACGGGCTGCTCACCGGGGCAAGGGTTATTTCATCCAGGGAGCTCATGGACCTTTTGTCGGATGTCAGGCTGGGGGTGGACCTAAAGCTCTTGGACGGGGTCAGCCGGAAGGCCTTAAACGAAATAATGCTGGCGTCACAGCCCGCTTCGCTGCAGAAGATTGCCGGCAAGCAGCTGTCGGATACGGAGAGGGACGTATTTAGATCGGAGCTTATCAAAAACAAACTAAAATGAGGGAGGGAATATATATGGATATAAACGGAAGATTTACCGAAAGGGCACAAAAAGTCTTGATAATAGCCCAGCAGGAAGCGGCGGCCCTTGGCCATAACTACGTGGGCACCGAGCACCTGCTGCTGGGCCTTGTGAAGGAAGGAAAGGGAATTGCGGCACAGGTACTAAGGGGTATGGGAGTGGATTTCGACAAGGTTATAGAAAAGGTTGAAGAGCTTACCGGCAGGGGCGACCAGAGCGCCGCTCCCCAGATGATTTACCTGACCCCCAGGACCAAGAGGGTGCTGGAGCTGAGCGTTCTGGAAGCACGACGTATGAATCACAACTACGTGGGCACCGAGCACCTGCTGCTTGGGCTTATCAGGGAAGGCGAAGGGGTGGCTGCCAAGGTGCTGAGGGACCTGAACGTGGACCTTGGCAAGGCAAGGGAAGAGATAATTAAGACCCTAAGCAGCGGCGGTCCGGGCCAAGGCGAAGCAGCCCAAAACGATGTTCAAACGCCGACGTTGGACCAGTACGGCAGGGACTTGACCCGGATGGCCAGGGACGGGAAACTGGACCCCGTCATCGGCAGGACAAAGGAAATAGAGAGGGTTATACAGATACTGAGCCGGCGCACCAAGAACAACCCGGTCCTTATAGGGGAGCCGGGCGTCGGTAAGACTGCCATCGCGGAAGGCTTGGCACAGAAGATAGTGGAGGGCCAGGTGCCCGAGATAATTAAGGGTAAAAGGGTGGTAACGCTGGACCTGGCTTCGATGGTTGCCGGGGCCAAGTACCGCGGCGAGTTTGAAGAAAGGCTTAAAAAAGTGATGTCGGAGCTTACAGGCGCCGGCAATGTGATACTCTTTATAGATGAAATGCATACCATAATAGGTGCCGGTGCCGCAGAGGGCGCAATAGACGCTTCCAATATTCTGAAACCCGCTCTGGCCCGGGGAGAAATCCAGGCCATAGGGGCGACAACCCTTGACGAGTACAGGAAGCATGTTGAAAAGGACCCCGCCCTGGAGAGAAGATTTCAGCCCATCATGGTGGGGGAACCGACGGTGGACGAGACAATACAAATACTGGCGGGGCTTAGGGACAAGTACGAATCCCATCACAGGGTAAAGATCACCGACGAAGCAATAAGGGCCGCCGCAGTACTGTCCGACAGGTATATTGCCGACCGGTTCCTCCCGGACAAGGCGATAGACCTTATAGATGAAGCGGCGTCAAAGGTAAGGATAAAAACCATAACTGCGCCGCCGGAACTAAAGGAACTGGAAGAAAAGATAGAGGACATAAAGAAAGAAAAGGAAGAGGCTATAAGCCACCAGGAGTTTGAAAAGGCGGCCGCCCTGAGGGATGAAGAACGAAAATTGAAACAGCAGCTCGGGGAAATAAAGGGGAACTGGGAGAAGGATACCCGGCAAGCCACCGCCGAGGTGGATGAGGAAAACATTGCCGCGATAGTATCCGATTGGACAGGAATCCCGGTTACCAAGCTGGCGGAGGAAGAAACCCAGCGCTTGGCAAGACTTGAAGATGTGCTGCACCAGAGGGTAATCGGCCAGGACGAAGCGGTCAAGGCTGTGGCCAAGGCGGTAAGAAGGGCCAGGGTTGGGCTTAAGGACCCCAAAAGGCCGATTGGGTCGTTCATATTCTTGGGTCCTACAGGGGTAGGCAAAACCGAGCTTTCCAGGGC
>DASRVG010000022.1:0-3590 GCA_035655175.1 Clostridia bacterium
TGTATTATCTCCACCGTTTTATACAGCCAGAGGTTGTTCAGCCGGAAATTGATAAAACCCGGCCCGGCTATTTCCATGCTGTCAACATAGGTGCCCTCGTAGTCGGCGTTCTCCACTATGTCCCTTGCAACCGCAACGGGGCTTTTCTTGGCCTGCTTTGCCAAAACCATGGCAATGTTGGTGGAAAAGTCCCCGTGCTCCCTTTCCCGCGGTATCTCAACCTGTATCTCAGGAATGCTTTCAATGTTGAGTATGCCTTTATCTATGCAACCCTTAACGGATTCGCCGACAATCTCCCTTATTTGTTCTGTTATTTTTTGAACCATGTTCATCGTGTGTTACCTCCCAACAGTTTGGAGTATGTCTTCTCAGTAGGAATACATATATTATATATATTAGTTCCCTGTGAATCAAGCCAAATATATCCTTATAAAACTCCATAAAACCACCGTATCAGACCGCTTCCCACACCATCCTGTGTCCTTCTATCCGGCCCTTTACCATGCCCCGGTCGGTCATGTAGGAAAGGTAGGCGGCCAGGCAGGACTGGTTGAGATAATACTGGGTGCGGTTAAGCTGAAGGTCCAGCCTTTCGCTCACGGCGCTCCCCAACTCCTCCCTTGTCATGGGCTTTAACAGTTCCCACCGGATAATGCCCATTATCTCGTTTATAGCATTCAAGTTTACCTCCACCGGCCTTTGGATGTCACTTTCCAGGTCGCCGTGGCAGGGAAGGTAGAAGGAATAACTGGTTGCTGCTAGCCATTTCAGCGTATCCAGCGTATCCCCAATGTTGGTGAAATAGAGCAGCTTGTACTTCTCAGCAATTTGGGCCGAAAAGCAGGCATCCGCCGTCATCAGCACCCCGTCGGGGGTAGCCACCCCTACCTGGCCGGGGCTGTGGCCCTTAAGGTCCACTATGTCAATTTCGGCGCCCTCCAGCTCCAGCTTACCCGGGGCTATTATCCTGTCCACGGGGCTTTCTTTTCCCATGAGGAACTTGTTTTGCAAAAACTTGGGCGGGTGCGCCGAGTACAGGTAAAAGGGCTCCAAGTAAGGGTTTGAGATTATGGCCGCTTCAATGGCGGTTGCCGCGACCTCCGCCCCGGTCCTTTTTACCAGCAGCTTGTTCCCGCCGAAGTGGTCCGCATGGGAATGGGTGTTGATTATTAGGCTTAAATGAAGGCCCTCCGCTTCCAGGGCTTTGTATATTTTCCTGCCCCAGTCCTCGCTGCCGCCGGTATCCACCACCATGCAGCGGTTTTTATCGTAAACGTATACCCCGGTGTTGACGGGCCCCTCTATATAGTATGTATTTCCCTTTATCTTCTTTAGTAATTCTCCCATTATTATCCCCTTCCACAGGATTAGTTATCCAGGGGACGAGTCCTGCGGATTCAGGTCACAAGTCTTATAAAGGCAACTCCATCCCTGGTCACATAGTGCCGGCGCACGAGAAGCACACGGGAACACGCAAGAACCGTCCCCTTGTGCGCTTATGCGACACACAAGAACCGTCCCTTTGTGTTATACAAGGGCGGTGTTTACTTTCCAGCCGTGCCTTTCAAGGGCCAGTTCTATCAGCGTGTCCAGAAGCTGCGGGTAGGGCAGGCCCGCCGCGTCCCACAGCTTGGGATACATGCTTATCTTTGTAAACCCGGGCATCGTGTTTATCTCGTTTATGTACACCTCGTCGGTCTTCTTGTCCACGAAAAAGTCCGCCCTGGCCAGGCCGCTGCCTCCTATGGCCTTGAAAGCCTCCACAGCCATTTGTTTTACCCTGGCAGTGGCCTTCGGCGATATATTGGCGGGGATTACAAGGCCGCTTTTACCGCCGTCAAAGTACTTGGCCTCATAGTCGTAAAACTCGTTGGAGGGCAGGATTTGCCCCACCACCGACGCCTTGGGATTGTCGTTACCCAGCACCGAGCACTCCACCTCGTGCCCGTCTATGAACTCCTCCACTATAATCTTCCTGTCATAACGGGCCGCAAGGACCAGCGCATGCTCCAGTTTATCCCTGTCATGAGCCTTTGTAACACCCACGCTGGAGCCCAGGTTGGCGGGCTTTACAAATACCGGGTACTTGAATTTTTTCTCTATGGATGCGATAACACCGGCCATATCCTCTTCAAGGCTTGCTTTCATGAACACGAAATATTCCGCCTGCTTAAGGCCCGCCCTTTCAAACAGCAGCTTTGCATAGGCTTTGTCCATCCCCAGCGCCGAGGCGAGAACCCCGCAGCCCACATAGGCAAGGCCGGCCAGCTCAAACAGCCCCTGTATGGTGCCGTCCTCCCCCATGGGCCCGTGAAGTACCGGGAACACGACGTCTATGTTCTCACCGGGGGCCGTGTCTCCCGAGGCCAGGAAGTTGTACTTGCTTTCATCCAAGTTTTTGGCGCTTTTTTCCCATTCGCCGGTTATAATCTTCTCAACCGGGCCGTCGTAGTATTTCCACGCCCCTTGCCGGGTTATGCCTATCATTATTATTTCGTATTTTGCCTTGTCAAGGGCGTTTATTATTGACGTACTCGACATAAGCGATACTTCATGCTCGCCCGACTGTCCCCCAAATACAACAGCAACCCTTAATTTCTTATTCAAAAATTTGCCACTCCTTAACCCAGTAATCTCTTTCCTTTAATATTCATATTCTACCCCTATTTCATTTATTATTCAACATTGCAAAGCGTTGGGCATAAGTCCTGTTTATGTATTATTGCCCCTTTTGGGTTTTTTTAAGCTTAAAAAAACCAGGGGACTTTTCCCCTGGTTTTTGCGTCGGTTACCTTCCTACGCTCCTTTCGGCTATTTCAATGGCCTTGGTCACGATATTGCCGCAATCCCTTGAAGTAACGGAACCCCAGCCTTCGTTCTTAACGGTGTTGTACACTCCCAGTTCCCTGGCTATTTCCTCCTTCAGGTTTTCGGACATTATACCCCTTCGAGACATTTTATAACCTCCCTCGCCTTATTTCAAAGGCCGGCTTAAAAAGCCTTGCCGGCCGATGAATTTTTGCAGTATTATTTTTTGCGAAAACCACGGTTTTTATAAGTGTTAATTAATTGCCCCCAAACCATTGGAATTTTTTTAACAAAATTCCAGGCTAAATGGTGAGGGTTCCGTTTTCGCTTCGCAAAAGCTTAAGGATTCTTTCCTCCTTACCGGTAAGCGCATTTATATACACCAGGAAATCGTCCCCGCCGAAGGTGCCCTGGAACTCGTAGCACAGCACTTCGTCCTTGTTTTCAAGCGGTATCAGCGCAAGACGGGGTTCCCGGCCAATCTCAAGCCGCATGCTTATCCTTTCTTCAGCCTGGTCGGCGGTAAGCTTCGGTTCGGGCAGGTTCCGGCGGTGATGGGCCTTAAGGTAGCCTTCCGCCTCGTAGCCCACTATCTCACCGTTGTCAAGGGCAACCTTTACCTTTATAAGGTCGGTGTAAATCACCACGTCCTTTTCGGAGTATGCGAAGTTTATCACCGATACGTTGTCGTACCTCATGGAGTAGGTGGACACCATGTTCTTGTACCCGTTTTGCTCAAGGAACTTTTTGGCCAGTTCCACCGCCCGGGTGGGGGATATGTT
>DASRVG010000023.1:0-3676 GCA_035655175.1 Clostridia bacterium
GGGAGGAATATTCGCCGCACTTATGGCGTTACTAATAGGCGCCCCGGTATTGAGGCTTAAGGGCGACTATCTGGGTATCGCCACGCTGGGCTTCGCGGAGATAATAAGGATAGTTATAACAAATCTCCAGACCATAACCAACGGGGCGTTGGGCCTAAAAAGCATACCGGCCAAAACAAATCTGTGGTGGAGCTTCGGCATAGCGACTTTTACAACGGCGTTTCTTGTTTGGCTTATAAACAGCAGCTATGGAAGAGCCTTCAAGGCAATCCGGGAGGACGAAATAGCCGCCGAGGCCATGGGTATAAACCTTTTTAAACATAAGGTAATGTCCTTTGTTATAGGCGCGTTTTTTGCCGGAGTGGGCGGAGGACTGCTTGGAAACCTTCTGGGTGCGATAAACCCGCTGCTCTTCAGGTTCACGTTGACTTTTAATATACTGCTTATTATAGTCCTTGGCGGCATGGGCAGCATAACGGGTACCATCATATCCGCCTTCATAGTAACCATAGGCCAGGAGGCCCTGAGGTTCCTGGATCAGCCCTTCAGCCTTATATTTATCCAGGTGCCCGGTATTTCGGGCTTAAGGATGGTGGTATTCTCAGCCCTCTTGATGCTGGTGGTGCTGTTCTTCCGCAGGGGTCTTATGGGTACGAATGAGTTCAGTTGGGACAGCTTTTTAGGATTTTTTAAGAATTTAGGCAAAGGGCCGGGAAAACCTCTTTCAAAGGGGGGGGCTGAATCATGATACATCTAAAAACAGATTCCATAACAATGCAGTTCGGCGGACTGACAGCGGTCAAGGAATTCAGCCTGGAACTACGAAAAGGCGAAATAATTGCGCTGATAGGACCCAACGGCGCGGGCAAAACGACGGCATTCAATATGATTACCGGCGTATATGCACCCACCAGTGGAAAAATTTATTTTAAGGACAGGGAGATTACAGGGCTGAGGCCGGACCAGATTACCAAGCTGGGTATCGCACGAACCTTTCAGAATATAAGGCTTTTTAAAGAGCTGAGTGCTTTGGATAATGTACTCATTGCAAATCACCTGCACCTTAAGTCCAACCTTTTGGAAGCGGTGTTCAACCTCCCAAGGTACAGGCAGGAAAACGCGGAAATGGTGGATAAGTCGCTGTACCTGCTGGAAAAGCTGGGGCTTATAGAGCACAGGAATGACAAGTCAAGCTCGCTTCCCTACGGCAAGCAGAGAAGACTGGAGATTGCAAGGGCGCTGGCTACCAACCCGGAAATACTGCTGCTTGACGAACCGGCCGCCGGAATGAATCCCAAGGAAACTGAAGACTTAACCGAATTCATTGGACAGCTTAGGCACGATTTTGACCTCAGTATTTTTCTCATTGAGCACCACATGGACGTTGTAATGGAGATCTCGGAAAGAATTTACGTATTGGACTACGGTATCACCATAGCCCAGGGTAATCCCTACGAGATACAGAACAACCAGAGGGTAATAGAAGCATACCTGGGGGTGAACGGAAATGCTTAAAATAGAAAACCTGGTGGTTTCTTACGGCGGTATTGAAGCGCTAAAGGGAATAAGCCTGGAAGTGGAAGAGGGTAAAATAGTAACGCTAATAGGAGCAAACGGCGCAGGTAAAAGCACCACCCTCAGGTCCATTGTGGGCCTTGTAAAACCAAAAAGTGGTACAATCACTTACAAAGGCAAGGACCTGCTCGCCGAGAAAACCCAGAATATAGTAAGAAACGGCATTACGCTGGTACCCGAGGGCAGGAGGATTTTCCCCAACCTGACGGTACTTGAGAACCTTAAAATAGGAGCCTTTACCCGGACAGACAGCAAAGAGATAAACGCCGACCTGGAACGGGTGTATTCAACCTTTCCTATTTTGAAGGAACGAAGCTGGCAGCTGGCAGGGACACTGTCGGGAGGAGAACAGCAGATGCTGGCGGTAGGAAGGGCCCTAATGTCGAAGCCAAAGCTCCTGATGATGGACGAACCTTCCCTTGGCCTTGCACCGCTTATTGTAAAGGAAATATTCGAAATAATAAAGGAAATCCACAGGCAGGGTGTAACCATACTGCTTATTGAACAGAACGCCAACGCAGCTCTTCATATAGCCCATAAAGGTTACGTTTTGGAAACGGGACGTATAACCCTTACGGGCACCGGCAAAGAACTTTTGGAAAACGAAGAGGTAAAAAGTGCATACCTTGGCAAGAAAAAAGCCAAGTAAAAAATGAAAACCGCCCGGGAAAAGGGGCGGTTTTATACTATATGCACGGTCGTCCCAGTACCCGCGCTTTTTTATGGCTTATACCATGAGCGAAATAATGACCGGCATAACCATCATGGTAACGGCATACCTAAAAGCCTGTAACAGCCCCACCGTGACTGCGTCCGCATCCATATCAAGGGCTATGGCGCTCATTTGGGTAACCCCGGCTGCGGCACAGGCCAAAAGGGATGTAACCAGGTCCAATCCCCAAAACCTGTGAATTAGAACGCCCAGTATTACCCCTAGCAGTACAATCACAACAGAAAAAATTGCGGTGGGGATAAGCAGCCTGTGAAGAGTAGCCACCACCTCCGGGGTAAACGTAGTGCCAAGGTAGACTCCCAGCCCAATCTGGGCAAATATAACCAAGCACCTTGGAAGCGGCCTAAGGGCCACGCCCAAAGTGCGAAGAAGACCAACCACCGTCATGGCTCCCAGCAGTCCCCCGGCCGGTACGCCAATTGCCTTAGCCGTAAATCCGCCGAACCCTCCAATAACAAGGGTTATAAGTATTTGAGACATCCTGGCCTCGCTTTTCTTATCCTCGCCCGCTTCGGGAGCCGCCGCTGAACCGGCCGCCGCTTCCTTCACCCCTTGATTGTATCTCAAAGCTATCAAAGGAACGCTAATATATATGGCAAGTACCCGCATATACTGAAACAAAGTAACCACCGGGGCATTCAGGTTTCTTTCCATGGCAAGCAGGGACATTTCAGCCAGCCCCCCGGGCATTGAAGCATATAAGGCGGTACCCGGCTCTACCCCAGTAATCTTTGCCAGAAGTATCCCCACAGCAAGGCAGCTTCCCACCATGCTGACAGTAACAAACAAGCTGGGAACAATTAACGATTTTATACGGGGCACCGCCTCCCTGTCGAATTTGCACCCCACTACTATACCCAACACCGCTTGAAAAAATGTATTGAAATAGGACGGAACGTCCGCCCATCTTACGCCAAGGCCGGTTAATATGGCAACCAAAAGTAAAGAGCCTGTAATGGCCCCTCCCGGTATACGAAAAAACCTGAAAATCCGGTACCCCAAATAACCCAACAAAAAAAGCAGCATCAGCGACAGCGGCAGATTCAAAGTCAGATTACCCATTGTTCCGTCAAGACCCCCAGTCCAATCAAACGTGTCAAGGCTTAAAAAACCGCTCTTATTTCTCCTATTATATCCTCCCTGTGGTTCCTCAACTGGGTTTTGCATTTTTCCCTGAAGCTTTCATATTCCTTATCGGATATCAGCCCGAGCCTGTTCAAAAGCTCGGTTATCACCACGTCTATGGCCCTGCTGCTTCCGTCTTCTATCTTGAGGGCAATGCCGACCCCTTCACCAATAATCCCGACGCAGTAAACCCCTTCCGCCCCCAGCTTGGCAACCAGCCTGCCCCCGGTGACCTCCATTAAC
>DASRVG010000024.1:0-4044 GCA_035655175.1 Clostridia bacterium
CCCGCACCGGTCCCATCCTCGTCTGACAGCTCTTCCGCAGGCATGGCAATTGGACCCGCAACGGCCCCATCGCCGTCCGACCGTTCTGCCGCCTGCATGCCAATTAGGCCTGCACCGGCCTCATCCCCGGCCGCCATAACAGCCTTCACCCTCTGCTCCAGGGCTTCAGGACTCTCCCCGTCCAGCCTTATCTCAAGCAGCCTCTGCAACTGCTCCAGCCGGTCTTTAAGCTGCCTGTACCTCTCAAACCCCGCCTCTTTGTCGCGGTGATCCTCTATGCTGGCCGCACCGCATTTTTGAAGTATGGACAAAATGCTTTCTTCCCTCCGGGCCAGCTCTTCTTTCCTGGCCGAGAGCGAATCCAGAAGGTCGTCCCTGTACTTTTTCATGTACTGAAGTTCCGTTACAAGCTCCCGGCCGGCCCCTTCCTGCTCCTTCAGGCTCCTTCTCAACCTGGCTGCCCGCCCCGCCCAGTATAAAAACAGTGCAGCAAGCGGTATTGATAATATGCCGAAAACCGAGTTTCCCAACACCACCGCAAGTATAATGGCTCCTAAGACCGCGGCGGCGGACACCGTGCACAGCCCCAGGCTTACATTAAACCTTTTTCGCAAAGGCCCCGCACCTTTGTCCAGTGCTTCCGAAGCTTCTTTTTGGACCTTCTCAATATCCTGGGAGGTTTCCTCCACCTTTAACTGGATTCTTTTGACCTCCTGCCTGTCCCGCTCCGCCAGCCTATCCAGTGTATAAAGTTCATCCCTTTCAGTCGTGTCAAAGCCTGCATACTCCCTTAATTTTTCAAGCTGAAGCGCCAGGGCTTTGCATTCCTTCGAGAGCCTTTGCACCTCCCGCCAGCGGCCCAGCAGCATGCTGTCTCTTAAGGCTTTAATCCGCTGCTCCAGTTTCTTCCTCTCCGTCTTTAAGGCTTCCGCCCTCTCCTCGTCCTCCTTGAGCTGCCGGCCCAGCAGCCTTATTTTTTCCACCGATGCGGCGGCCGCCTCGAGGCTTTTCTCCAACTCTTCAATCCGGCGGTACAGCCTGCCGTACTCCTTGGCCTGGGCCCTCTCGGTGCCGATACCGTCAAGGTACTCTTTAATAAGTTTTTCTGCCTTGGCCACAGAAAGGTTTGCATCCCCTGCGCTGCCAAGGTTGCCCAGGTAGGTCTGGATTTCCCGGGCAAGGTCCGCATCGCTTTTGCTGCCAAGCTGGCTTATGCTTATGGTGTTCCTGTAAAAGGCGTGACTTACCCCTAAATGCTCCCGGGCAAACAGGACCTCCCTCCTTGCCTTGTCATATGTAAAAGTCCGGGTTAACTCCTCGCCGGTTACATGGTCGAACACCCTCACGCTTTCCCGGCCCTTTTCGAGGTTTCTTTCCACTTTATAAAGCCGCCCGTCCACCTGGTACACAAGGCTTCCACCGTAAAGACCGCCGGTCCACGGGCGGTACCGGTCGTACTCCTCCATTAACACCCTTCTTTTTACCCCCGGCTTTACAAAGCCAAAGAGCATGGCCTCTATAAACCGGTGAATGGTTGACTTGCCGGTTTCGTTGAGTCCGTATATTATATTTAGGTTGTCCCCCAGCTTAAACCTCCTGTCGGTAAACTTGCCGAAGGCTTTTATGTCAAGTTCCTTGATCCTCACCGGCTCATCACCTTCCTGCCGTTTAACGCATCAAGCCCTATGTAAAGGGCCCTCTCCAGGACAGCCCGCCTGTTTAAATCGCTCTCCCGGTCCAACTGGTCCATTATCTTTGCTACAAAGGCGCCCATTATGCTGTTTTGCCCCTCTTCCATTATGGCATCCAGGTCGTAACCGACATAGGTGTTGTTTTTCACCTCTACATGAAAGGCTTGCGCAGCCTGTTCAAGGTACGCGGTATCAAGGTCCGCCCCCGGGTCCATGGCCCCCTCCAGGAGGAATCTATAAAGGTTTTTTTCTCCCTCTTTCTTTATGTGCCCTTTTATTTGTTCCAGCACCTCTGCGGCATCACCGGCGGGGTCGGGGTTTATTCTTCTTGTTATAAACCTTCGCTTCGCGATGGGCAAAAACTTTACGTCGCAAAAACCTTTGCCCACTGTTCCTATGCATATGCCGTGGTCCCCGTCCTCGTTAAAGGAGATGGGCTCGGGGCTGGTGCAGTACCTTGCGGTGCCCCTGCCGCCGTGTTTCACCACTCCACCCTTGTGCACGTGCCCCAGCGCGGCGTAGTCCGCGCCGCACGTAGCAAGGTGCCGCAAATAAATGGGCATGTAATCGGAAGAAGCTCCCTCCGGCACCACTTCGCCGTGGACAAGCAGTATATTTATCCCGCCGTCGGAAGTTTTGAAACCCTCAAGGAGAGGGTCCACAATATTGTCCCTGTCCCAGCCCAGGCCCCATACAGTGGCGCCAAGCCCCTCCAGCTCCAGGGCACATATATTGCTGCTTCTAAAAATATGTACGTTGGGCTGCCACCGGCAGGTATTGTATAGGGAATCCGGCAGGGCCGGGTCATGGTTACCCGGCGCTATTAAAACCCTGGTGCCGGGTATGCGCACAAACCTGTCGTTTATCCTTTTAATGTCCGACGCGGTGCAGTAATTGTATTCGAACAGGTCACCGGCGACAAGCAGAAGGTCCGCTTCTTCCGCCTTTGCCGTGTCAATAATCCGGTCAAAGGTCTCCCACAGCTCCTGCCTTCTTGTCCTGCCTATTTTGGCGGGAAGCTTGGACCGGGCAAAGGACATGCCAAGGTGCAAGTCCCCGGTGTGAAGTATCTTTATCCCATTCATTCCACTCACCTCTACTAATCTATTCGTCAAAGGCTCAAGTTTACCTCCATTTTCACAATTTTGCCACCTGACTTCCCGTTTTTTATTGCATTGGAAAAGGGATAATAAAGGGGAGGGAAAATGCAGCGTGACCAGTGATGAAAAAACGAGGAGGTTATTAAATGACCGTAAAAAGCGACCTTGAAAAGGCCATTGCCGCCGAGCAGGCTGCAATGGGAACCTATGCAATGTTTGCCGAATCCACCGACGACCCGACGGCTAAACAGATGTTCCAACAGATGCAGCAGGACGCCCTGCGTCACATCCAGATGCTAAACGGCAGGCTGAACTATCTATGCGAAAATAACCCGATGTACAATCAGTCGGGGGGTCAAAACCCCCAGGAACAGCAGCAAGGCAGCCCAAACCAGGACGACCCCAAAATAATCCATACCGTCAAGAATCAGTAAGGCCGGTGACAGCCGGTCTTTTTTTTAAAACCTTCCTGTCATTATCATCAAGGGCCCCCTGTATCCTGGGAGGACATCGACGGCTTCTTCTATTAAGGATAATTTTACATACACAATAATTGCTGAAAGCTGTCGAATATAATGATATAATCGTGTTGACATAACTACAAAGCCACAGGGGGTCAACATATGAGAAAACCAAGAGGTCTTTTATTTTTATTAACTATCCTAATGCTGGCATTGCTCGCGGCAGCCTGTTCCCCCGGGGACATTTTCCCGGTGCTTCAACCCTCCGGCGGCAGCCAGAATGAGGGTGATTCCGGTAACGGCGACAATAGCGGAAAAGAGCCGGAAGAATCGCAAGGCCAGGACGAAAACCCCGGCGAGGGCGGTGCCGGCACCGACAACGGCACAAACGGTACAGGCGAATCATCCATCCTTTACATCAGCGCCAGCAAGCTGAACATCCGGCAGGACGCCTCCAAGGAATCCCCGGCCGTTGGCTCGGCTATAAAGGGCGCCGCAGTTAAGGTGCTGGAAGCAAAAGTGGATGAAAACAACACCCTGTGGTACCTAATTTCCACCGACACAAAGGAAGATAAGGAGGACGGCTGGATTGCCGCCGAGTACACGGTGGCGGACAGGTACGAACTTCTGGACGAGACGCTGAGGGGACTGGATTACTCGCCCCAGCAAAAGGTGGACGAGTATCCGGGCAACCCGAGAGTAAAGGTAAAGGGGATTTATGTGACAATATACTCGGCCGGGGGCCAAAGGATTGACCAGCTCATTGAAATGGCAAACAAAACCGGCATAAAT
>DASRVG010000025.1:0-7115 GCA_035655175.1 Clostridia bacterium
ACCCGCCTTGCCGGTTTGTTCGTCAATAAACAGTGTCAGTACCGGTATGTCCAAGTCCCTGGCCACCTTGCCGAGGATGCTCTTTGAAACAATTTCCGGTATGCAGGCAAAGGGCGCAAGCTGTATTACGCCGTCATAGCCCTCCTTTGAATACAATACCGTGTTTCCGACGCTTAGGGTTCCATGCCCCCCCACCAGTTCCGCCAGGTAGGGTTTGGCCGCCTTTTTGATGTGGTCCTCTCCCTTGAAGAAGGTGTTGTTTTTGGTCCATTCGGCCAGGTAGATGGAACGGCGGGCCAGCACCCCCATATCCCCCAGCATGCGCTGTATATCGAAATTGGCGGCGGGCTCCAGTACCACGTATATTTCGCCTATTATACCCACCTTTAAGGGATTTTTGGTTTTGTCCGTCCTTATGGCCCTAAGACGCTTTTCGCATTCTATCCGGCTTTCCCGTATTTCCTCCCTTGTCCATGTGCTGTCAATTATTTGGTAACATTCTTCCAGGACCCTTGTGGTCTCGTTTTTTTCAAGCTCCCGGGGTCTTATCTCGTAGGACAGCTCGTCAATATAGTCCAGCACCCTCAGTTTTTGCCAGCAGGTGGACAGCGCATCCCACACAACCGACAGTGAATTGCCGCGGGTTATCCTTCTTAACTTTCTTAGAAAGTCCATGGTCTTTTTCTGCGGCGGCTCCAGTACCACAAAGTCCACGTCGTAGCCAAGGTCCCTGAGTATTTTTTCATGGAGCACGCCATAATACCCTGCCCTGCACGGGCCCATGCCGCCGGAGGTTATTATCATCTCCGCGCCCCTCTGAAGGGCTTCCAGGTAGGTGCCCAGCAGTATCTTGAAGGGTATGCAGGCGAACTCCGGGGCGTAATGGGAGCCGAGGGAAAGGGTGTTCTCGCTTGGCCTTAACGGCATTACCGGCTCGTGGTCCAGTTTCTCAATAAGCATTTTGAACGCAATGGGCGAGGAGCCCATATGGGGGAAAGTAATCTTCATAATTCGCCCCTCCTGTACCTGAGCATGTCCACGAAGGCTTCCAGCCTTGTAAGAACTCCTGCCTCGCCGGTGTGCTCGTCCAGCGATATCAATACATAGGGCACGCCCCTTTGCTTGGCCTCCAGTTCTATCAGTTTTCCCACCATTGAATCGGGGCCGCATCCAAAGGCGGTAACGTGTATTATTCCATCCACGCGGCTGTCGTCTATGTAATATATGGCGCTTCTTACCACTTGGTTGCTGAAGGTCCAGAAAAGGTCCTTCGGCAGGCTCTTGGCTTTTATTAGCATCTGCCTTTCCGGGACCATTTCCGGGGTCAGTATCCTGATATCCATTTTATACAGCTTGGCCATAAGCCCCGCGTTAACAAAGTCGTCATACAGAAGGTACGGGTAGCCCACCACCGCCAGCGTTATCGGCCGGGGCGGAAGGGACGGAATACCGTTATGTTCCCTAAGCGCTGCGACGGCCTTTTCAGGGTCCTTGCCGTCGGACAGTCGCCTTCTGTAAGAGCGCAGGGCCCTACTGGCGCTGCGGAAGGCGTGTCCTATCCGGCCGGGGGGCATACCCAGCAGGCAGCCCAGCCTTTCATATTCCCTGCGCCGGGCTTTCCATTTCTCCCTTAGGTCTATCCTGAAGTCCAGAAGGGGTGGCAGGTCGGGCATCGAAGCCCGGACCATGTCCGTCAGGCCAAGGAACTTGGGACAATATGTCACAGCCTTTTCCCCGGTTAGGTTAATTAAGCGGGGTACGAATATGAAATCCGCCCGTTTGCCTATGTCGTGCACATGCCCGTGGAACAGTTTAATGGGTATGCAGGCATCGTTAACTGCAAACTCTACCCCTTTGTCCAGGATGCCCTTGGACGTTTTGTCGGACACTACAATCTCGCAGCCCAGGTCTTGAAAAAAGGTTTCCCAAAGGGGTTTATAGGCATAATAGGTAAGGGTTCTAGGTATACCAATTTTCATGAAATCATCTCTGCCTTTCCAGCATTGAACAGCGGGTCACCCGCTGCCTCTAAAATTATTATAGTTTATTTGCATTAATAAGCCAATCGATATTTAATGCTGAAAAAGGCATGTTTCAATCGATTTTACATACAAATTGTCCCGACCGAACACTTTCTTGTCAAGGCGATTGTTTTCGCGGTATAGGCAGAAGAACAATTTCATAATATATTCTTAGACCGGAAAATTTCGCAAAAGGGAATTTTGACTTTTTGTAGAAGTGTAACCAAGGCATCGTATCACAGGGGCATATTTCTAATTACAGGTGGTGTGCTTAATGAAGGACTTGTCGGTTATAATACTTGCGGCGGGTAAGGGAGTGAGGATGAAATCCGACCTTCCGAAGGTGGTTCACAGGGTATGCGGCAAAGAAATGATAAACCACGTGGTGGAAAGCGTAAAGGCTTTGGAGCCATCCCAGGTAATAGTGGTGGTTGGATATAAATCGGACGTGGTGAAGGACGTGCTGGATAAGGATGTGGTTACGGTATGCCAAGAGCCCCAACTGGGTACCGGCCATGCGGTGATGCAGGCCCTTCCCCATGTTTCAAAGGATGCAAAGAGGGTTTTGGTATTGTATGGCGATACGCCCCTTGTAAGGGGAGAAACCCTTAAAAGGCTGATTGACTACCACGTTGGCGGGGGTTTTGGCATGACCGTTCTCACGGTGCAGATGGACAACCCCGAAGGTTACGGCAGGATAATAAGGGGGGAAGGGGGCAGTATAACCGGTATAGTGGAGCACAAGGACGCGGATCCCGACCAGAGAAAAATCCGGGAGATAAATTCCGGCATATACTGCTTCGAAAGGGAAAGGCTGGTCCAGGGCATAGGCAGCATCAACAACGACAACGCCCAGGGCGAGTACTATTTGACGGATATTGTTGAATTTTTAAGCGATAGGGGTATAATTATAGGTGGCTGTGTCTTGGACGACGGGCAGGAAATTATGGGAGTGAATACAAAACACCAGCTCTCGACGGTACAGAAAGTAATGAACAAAAGGAACCTCATAAGGCTTATGGAGGAAGGCGTTATTATTGATGACCCGGATTCCACCTATATTGACAGCCCGGTTACCATAGGAGCCGATACCAGGATACTACCGGGTACGCACATTGAGGGGGATACGACAATAGGTCAGGGCAACATAATTGGACCGGGGGTAAGGATACAAAACTGTACCATAGGCAGCGGAAACGAGATTGAGTTTTCGGTGCTCCGGGACAGCGATATCGGCAGCATGTGCAAGATAGGGCCCTATGCCCACATCAGGCCGGGAAGCAGCATAAAGGGTCACAACCGGGTGGGCAACTTTGTGGAGGTTAAAAATTCATGCCTTGAGGAGGGCTCCAAGGTATCCCATTTAAGCTATATAGGTGACGGGGACGTAGGGAAAGACGTCAATGTAGGCTGTGGTGTAGTATTTGTAAACTATGACGGCAGGAAAAAGCACAGGACGGTGGTTGAAGACAGTGCCTTTATCGGCTGTAACGTCAACCTGGTGGCGCCAGTGCGCATAAAAAAAGGTGCTTATATTGCCGCCGGTTCAACCATAACAAAGGACGTTGAAGAGTACAGCCTGGCAATAGAACGCGGGACCCAGGCGGAAGTAAAGGACTGGGTCAAGAGAAAGGGTCTCAAGTAACAACAGATTAATATGGGAGGTCTTAAAGGATGGTGGCAAGAAAAACAATCAAGCTGTTTACCGGAAATGCAAACCCTGAGCTGGCAAAGGAGATCGCAAAATATATAGGCATACCGGTAGGCCAGGCCGGGGTGGGCAAGTTCTCGGACGGCGAGATCGCAATCAATATCGAAGAATCGGTGCGGGGGGCTGATGTGTTTGTCATACAGCCGGCCTGTCCCCCGGTTAACGATAACCTGATGGAGTTATTAATACTTATGGACGCTTTGAAAAGGGCTTCCGCCGACAGGATTACAGCGGTGATACCCTATTACGGCTACGCAAGGCAGGACAGGAAGACCAAGGCGAGGGACCCCATCACCGCCAAGCTGGTGGCGGACCTTATTTCGACGGCAGGCGCCGACAGAGTGCTTACCATGGACTTGCATGCGGCACAGATACAGGGCTACTTCAATATTCCGGTGGACCATCTGCTGGGCGCTCCCATACTGGCCGAATACTTTATCCAAAAAGGGATGAAAGACGCGGTGGTTGTATCTCCCGACGTCGGAAGCGTGTCCAGGGCAAGATACTTTGCCGATATGATGAACCTGCCCATTGCGATAGTGGACAAGAGAAGGCCCAAGGCCAACGTGGCGGAGGTAATGAACGTAATAGGGGATATACAGGGCAAGGATGTCATTCTTATCGACGATATAGTTGATACCGGCGGTTCCATAACCGAAGCGGCAAATGCCTTGGATAAACTTGGGGCAAGGGACATATACGCCTGCTGCACCCACGCGGTGTTCTCGGGGCCCGCGGTAAACAGGATAAAGGACTCGGCGATAAAGGAAATGGTTATCTTAAATACAATACCCTTACCCGGTGAAAAGGACTTTGACAAGGTAACCGTCCTTTCAGTGGCCCCCATTTTCGCCGAGGCCATTACAAGGATTTATGAAGGCCTTTCGGTGAGCAAGCTTTTTGATCAGGACTAAGACCGATTGTACTTAATATAAGGGCAGCATCCATAGGAGCTGCACCGGGCAAAATAGTTTTGGGTTAAAAAAATCTGCTCTGAGCCCTTTTAGGGACCGAGACAGAAATATGCCGGACCTTGGTGGCGTATTCTGTTTTGCTGGCAGAATACGCCTTATTTTATATTGGGGCACTATACCGGGAAACGGGATGGATTATAGAATTCTCACATCCCATATCCTGCATCTAATTTTTCAAAGGGAGGCGGTTGTTTTGGAACTTGTAAAAACAAAGCATGAAATTAGACAGCTTCTTAAGGCGGTGCGCAGCGAAGGCAAAAGCGTAGGCCTTGTTCCCACCATGGGCTACCTGCACGAGGGACACATGTCGCTTATAAGAAAAGCCGGGCAGGACAACGACTGCGTAGTGGTCAGCGTTTTTGTTAACCCGACCCAGTTTGGCGAAGGCGAGGACTACAATACCTACCCCAGGGACCTTGAAAGGGATATGGAAAGCTGCAGGAGGCCGGGTGTGGACATAGTGTTTGCCCCCGAGGCCGATGAAATGTACGCCAAGGGCAGCACCACCTTTGTGGACATGGACCGGCTCACCGACCGGCTGTGCGGTGCGTCCAGGCCGGGACATTTCAGGGGGGTAATGACGGTGGTGTCCAAGCTCTTCAACCTGGTACGGCCGGATAGGGCCTATTTCGGCCAAAAAGATGCCCAGCAGGTGCTGGTTATAAAGACCATGGTGCGGGACCTGGACTTTGACATTCAAATAGTGGAACTTCCCATTGTAAGGGAAGCGGACGGGCTTGCCATGAGCTCCAGGAACACCTACCTCAGCCCGGAGGAAAGGAAAGCGGCGCTGGTGCTGTCCCGGTCCCTTTTCGAAGCAAAAAAACGGATTGAGGACGGGGAGAGAAACGCAGGAGTAATAAAGGCCGGAATAGTTGATAAAATCTCCTCGGAGCCGCTGGCCCGCCTTGACTATGCCGAGGTGGTGGATGCAGAAACCCTGGAACCGCTGAAAGAGATAAAAGGCGGCGTACTCATAGCCCTTGCGGTAAGGATTGGCCGCACCAGGCTTATAGACAACATAAAGATGGAGGTGTAAACTTGCATATTACGGTGCTTAAATCAAAGCTTCACAGGGCGGTGGTTACCGATGCGGACCTGAACTACGTCGGAAGCATTACCATAGACGAGGCCCTTATGGATGCCGCGGACGTTGTTCCCTTCGAAAAGGTACAAGTGGTAAACAACAATAACGGCGCGCGGTTTGAAACCTATGTTATAAAGGGAGAAAGGGGAAGCGGAACCATTTGTGTGAACGGTGCGGCGGCAAGGCTGGTCCAAAAGGGGGACGTGGTTATAATCCTATCCTACTGCTCGGTCAGCAGGGAAGAGGCGGTGGGCATACGGCCGAAGGTGGTTCTGCTGGACGAACAAAACAGAATAGCCGGAGAAAATATAAATGCCACCGTGGAGTAAACGGTGGTTTTGATTTTGGCAAATGTGGTAGAATTAATGGTAGAAATCATCCGGGGTGGTTAATATGTATATTATAGCGGGTCTCGGGAACCCGGGAAGAGAATATAGACATACAAGGCACAACGTCGGCTTTGACGTAATAGACCTTTTGGCGGAAAAACACGGTATAAGGGTATCAAGAGCAAAGTTCAAGGGAAGCGTTGGGACGGGGAGAATATCCGGGCAGGAGGTACTGCTTTTAAAGCCGGCTACCTATATGAACCTAAGCGGCATGAGCGTGCTGGATGCGGTGGAGTATTACCGGATTGACCTTGGGAACCTTTTGGTAATATACGACGACGCCGACCTGGAGGTGGGCAGGATAAGGATTAGAAAAAGCGGCAGCGCCGGTACCCATAACGGGATGAAATCCATTATTTACCAGCTTCAGACCGAGGACTTCCCGAGGCTGCGGCTGGGTATAGGACCGATGCCCGAGGACCGGGACCTGGCGGATTTTGTGCTGGATAGGTTCCCCAAGGAGCAGGAGGCGCTGATGGACGAGGCAAAAAAAAGGGCGATACTGGCCGTTGAAACCTATCTGAAAGATGGCGTGGAAGCGGCCATGAACATGTTCAACCGATGAGACAGGCGCTTTTGGTCCTTTCCGCAGGACTTTCCGCCTCCCTTATGGGCTTTCTCATAAGCAGCGCGCTGCTCAAAAACATCGGAAACAGGGCCCTGGCCTTTTATATACCGGCGGTGGAGGAACTTTTAAAGACTCTCGGCGCGGTCGTTTTTAACGCACCCGTTGTGCCCGCCCATCTTGTATTCGGAATGGTGGAGGGCTTTTATGACCTTTACAGTTCACCGCCCGACCGCTCCTTTACAGCTTTTGTTTTGAGCATTGCAAGCCATACGCTGCTGGGGACGGCAGCCTGGCTTGTGATTAGGGTTTCCGGCTCGGCAATTGCGGCTGTGCTGGCATCGACGGCCTTGCACAGCCTGTGGAAC
>DASRVG010000026.1:0-12156 GCA_035655175.1 Clostridia bacterium
ATAAATATACCGATCATCTTCCTATACATTCTACACACCCACTATCCATAAATTAGAAACCTGTATTAATTCTACCTTTATTTGTTAGACGGCACAACTTCTTTTTTGTTTCATAATTTTAATAATTTATACCCATAAACCGTCTACCATAACAAACCAGATTTTTGATACAACCAAAAGGAAATTAGGAACAAGTATAGAATTGTTAAGGTTAAGTACAAAAAAACAAAGGAGAAACCAAATATGAAGACAAATATATTGGGTAATACCGGCATTGAGGTAACCGAACTGTGCCTGGGTGCCCTGCCAATGGGACCGCTGCAGAAGAACATGCCCCTTGGGGAATGTGTCAAGGTGGTAGAAACCGCGTTGAGAAAAGGTATAACCTTTATAGATACGGCACAGATGTACAAAACCTATGCGCCCATTAGGGAGGCAATAAAGCGAACGGGCATCCGGCCGGTAATCGCCTCCAAGTCTGCAGCCCCCGACTACAAGGGAATGCAAGAAGCCATAGAGGAGGCGCTGGAACAACTGGATGTTGACTACGTGGATATATTTCTTCTGCACGCTGCAAGGGCGGATACCGAAGTCTTTGATGTAAGGGCCGGGGCCATAGAATGCATGAAGGAATACAAGTCGAAAGGAAAAATAAGGGCAATGGGAATATCCACCCATAACGCCCGGGTGGCTGCCCTTACCGCCGCCAGGCAGGACATGGATATAGTGTTCCCATTAATCAATAAGACCGGGATGGGAATTTTAGATGGAACCGTCCAGGACATGCAAAGGGCAATACTGGAAAACCACGCCGCCGGTAAAGGCATATACCTGATGAAAGTACTGGCCGGTGGAAACCTGGTTGACGACTATATAGCCAGCGTTGGATTTGCCAGGAGTCTAAAGGGCTACCATTCCATTGCAATAGGTATGGTAAGCCCCGAAGAAGTGGACTTTAATGTGGCTTACTTTGACGGCACCTACGACCCGAAGAAAACTCCAACCATAAAGGGATATTCAAAGAGGTACCAGGTATTCTCTTCAATTTGCAAGGGCTGCAGGGCTTGTGTCGCGGCATGTCCAAACTTTGCAATGGAATTTGACGAAGAAAAGAAAAAGGCTTGCGTCAACGTGGAAAAATGCCTTACCTGCGGCTACTGCAGCCCGGTGTGCAAAGAGTTCGCCATAAGGCTTGTCTAGCTTTAATAATTTAGGGGCATATCAAAAACGATATGCCCCTCGTCTTAGGCTTCTTTTTTGGCAAGCCTCCTCTGGAAGTACAAGAAGACCGGAAGTGGGATGGCTATCCACCCGAAACTCTTTATCAGGTTATTCTTTGCTCTTTCAATCTGCCTTTCCTTTTCCTGCTGCACCATTGCATCATATTTTGCCCTAAGTTCTTCTTCGGTAAGCTCCGGCTGCCCGGCCTGTTCACCTTCAACCGCCGGCTTTTCGGTATTCCATCGTTTGTAGTCCTCAAAAGACTGGTAATAATATGCAGGTGCAACAATATCTGCCGCAGCCATGAATACTCCCACGCTCCCGCCTATGGTCATCATAAGTGTTGCAAACAAAACAAGGTATATATATACGTTCTTTATCATATCTTCTCCCCCTTCCCTTGATTCTGCCCTGATTCCCGCAACTGCAAGGATGATAAGCAGAATAACTGCAGGAATAATCAATAGTGAAATTGATACTATAAGGCCTCACCTCTTCCTGTTATTAGTTTACTGCCGCTGACACTTATTAGACATCTTTTTCCTCGGTTTTGTTCCGGCAGTCAATCAAAAAACTGTACCCGTGTTTTACAAAACCCAGCGATTCATAGAATCTATGGGCTCTTTCCCTTTTCAGGTTGCTTGAAAGGGCCATCTTGTAGCACCCTTTTTTGCTGCAAAGGTCCAGCGCAAACCGCATCATCTGTTTTCCAATGCCCTGACCGTGGAGGCCTTCCTTTACCACAACGTCCTCCACAACACCGGAGGGGGCACCCGTGTGGGCTAGATTGTCCATAATAAGCAGTGCAAAGGCACCCACCACCTCTCCTTGATGCATCGCGACATAAACCCTGTAATCGGGGTAACTTTGCATTTTACAAAATATCTCCTTCGCCTGCTCCAGTGGAAGTATTTCCTGGTCCATTCCGGGCTGGGAATACAGCGACAGGATATGGGGTAAATCCCTCTCCGAAGCTTCCCGTATTTCTATGTTAATGATAATCCCCTCCCAACAATCAAGAGGTAATTCTCATCATTACACTTGTGCCTGAACACTACCCGGACGGTTTCCTGTTCTGCCGAAAACCCCTTAAACAAAGCCCCGCAGCGAATGTCAACCGCCGGCGGTATCAATGACACCAGCCACCTGTCAAACCGTTCCCTGTCTATATTTATATAGTGTCTTTGGTAATACCGCTCTATATTGTTCTGAATGTCAATCGTCCGCACCGTAAAGAGCTGCGGCCCCACCAGGATTTCCTTAGGCACCCCCAGGCCCAGCTTTGCCAGCATTTGCTGCGCATCCGGGGCTATTAGCCCGCCGCAGCACTTTTCAAAGCATCCTTCTGCAGGCTTAATAAGCTGCCTCCTTTCCAGCAGCAGCACTTTGTAATCCTTTCCCAAAAGTCGGGCCAGGGTGGCTCCGGCAGGTCCCGCTCCTATTATAGCTATATCATACATGTTTTGAGTCTCCTTTATCGGTTTAACTTTTTTATAATATCACTGCAGGTGGATTATCGGCAAATGGGGCCTGTTGTTCAGCCTGACCGGGATTATGCTGCTGCCCAGCCCCCTGCTAACCACCATCTGTACACCGCTTTCCGAGACATACAGGCCGGATGTGTATTTTGGGAGAAAGCCCTGGTGGGGAGCCACAACCCCTTTTTTAAGGAAAGGTATCCTGAACTGACCCCCGTGGGCATGGCCGCTTAATACCAGGGCCGGCCTAACTTCGTTCGAATCCGAACAGTACGAATCAAAAAGCTCCGGCCTGTGTGCCAGGAGTATCCTGGGGATATCCTTTGCCATTTCCAAGCCACGGAAGCGTTCCACTGAATAGCTGCTGCCGTCCCTAAGTCCCATAAAGGCAATCATGGAGCTTCCCTTTTTAAATATTTCAACCCTGTTTTCCACCACCAGCACATCGGTTTCCCCTATTGCTTTTGCCCATTTTTCGGCATCCCTTCTCCGGGCTTCATGGTTTCCCGTCACCGCATAGGTAACCGCGATATCCGCCAGGTCAGCGCAAAACTTTATAAAATCGGGATTATCCCACTTGCCGCTTCCATCCAGTATATCACCGGTTAGCGCAATTATATCCGGTTTTTCCCTTTGCAGTATTTTTACGAACCTTTCCGTATCCGGCGCATAAAGGGGAATGTGAACATCCGATACATGGGCTATCTTCAGGCCCTTCAGTTCCTCCGGCAGGTTGTTTATCGCCACGTCGATATGCTCTACCTGCACCCAGTTGTTCTGCAAATAAACATAAACTATTATGGCCGCAATGGCGCCGGTTAGCATCCCCATTTTGGTTTTCCCTTTCTTTTTCAATCTCTACACATCCAATTGTGCATACTACCCATAACGCCGGGCCGTAATATTATTTGATACCGCTGCCTTCCTTCAAAAAAGGCTGGTACATCATGACTGCATGGTTCTCGGTTATATACTCGTCCCCGACCAAATCCCCTGTTTTTCTCCCATACACCCGCCGACCTATTACGTTATGCCTTACGTATCCTCCCCAAATTTCATGGGTAATACTGTGCTCATTCTCGTAAACTTCATAGCAATACTCCGGTTCCGAAAGGGTCCTCCACTCCCCCTCCAGGTATTCGTCCGTCAAACGCACGCACAACTGGTACGGCTGCCCTGTATTATTCTTTATCTGCAGGTCTATATAGTTGTAAACACAGGTTGCGCCGCTTCCAAAGGGCTGTGTTCTGTTTGAGTCCGGGAACACATCGTAACTGTGGCGGTGCCTTTCGGTAACAGTAAGCGGGGTGTGAAGGGTCATCCAGTATATTAGGTTGGACAGCTGGCATAAACCCCCTCCAGTTCCCGGCTTAAAGCCGCCATAGAACAGAACCATGCCATCTGCATATCCTTTCCTCTTTGTGGGCCTTCCTATCAGTTTCCAAAATGAAAACGTCTCTCCCGGGTTTATTACCACTCCGTTTACCTTTTCTATGGCTATGGCCAGATTTTTAACCTTATTATACTGCAGCCACATTTCCACGTCTTTCAGCTTTCTTATGAGCGGCGTCCTGTGCCGGAACACCACCACGGGATATGTGCCGCCGGGCCTTACTTTGGCGAACCTTGTTCCGCCAAAATACCATTCCAAATATCTCAAAAGGGTATAATACACCCTCCCCAATGCAATCCTTAGTTTAGCCCTTTTTTGCGGTCGCAAGGCCCCTCCTCCCTCTGCCCGTAGCACTGCATAACCCTGCCTGCCAAGCTTGCCTAAATCCTACGCTGCCCTGCTTTGACTACCCGTTCATCCATACCGAGCTTTGCTTTTTTCTTCCGCGTCGCTATCCAGATAACCATCATGGCTATTAGGACGATTACAACTATCACAATGGCGTAAACCGCCATGGCAATCCTGTTGGGGCTTTTAACAAGAGCAGCTATATTGCGGCTTGTGTCAACAAGCTTTCTTCCATGGGTACTGTTATAATATGGAGGTATTTGCGGAATATCGTTCACCCCGTCAAAGGACTGCAGGTACCTGGCAATGGCAAGCCATTCCTTGACCTCTTCTCCACTTGCTGCATCCTTAATAATGTGCTGCTCAAAATCGGTGATGGGTATCCCCTCGGCGGTTTTGGGAACGATGGATAAAAGCCCGAAGGATTTATCCCCTACTATTGAGAGCATCTGGGCCGAGTACAGGCCGGCCACAACGCGGTACAGCTTTTCTTCCTCTATCTCTTCCCTGGACCCGTCCGGTCCCATAAGATAGGCATCGGTTACCTTGTTGAAAATAAGCCGGTTTGGGTTGAAGGTAAAATTAACACCTGAAATAAATAGCTGGGCTACGTCCATCATTGGGGCAACCGATGCGTCAACCTCGCAGGCCGTTTTCAGTTCTTTACCGGTAAGATACACCGAAATCAAGGGGTAACCCGAGATTCCGTCGGCGCCTATTCCCAGCGAACTTACGCCAAAGGCGTCCGCTACGGTAATTTCCCCCTTATAAAAGGAGCCCCGTATGGTGCCAACAGGAACAATGGCCGCATCAACAGGAATGTAGTCTTTGCCCTCTGCTTGCTTTACTGCGTATACATAGGCATCGCTTATCAGATTCCCCAGCGTATCCTCGCCATGGGTATCGGATATTTCGCTCTGGGGTCTAAAATTAAAGGGCGATACAGCCAGCACCTGGTCAAATTCCAGGCCGAACCTATCGAAATATTTTTGCTGTACCAGTTCCTTGTATCCATTGACAAGACCCAGTATACGCTCATCGTTCGGCAATTGTTCGTCTATCCGTCTCAGGCGATAGTCTTTCAGCCTCCATCCCCCTTCGTCCTGCGATACTTCTATTACACCCAGGTATCTGCAACTGTCCCCGGCGGAGCCCATAATGGTCTCCCCTACAATAAGCGGTTCAGAATATACGGTATGGGTGTGACCGCTTATTATTACGTCTATTCCGGGGACCTCCTTTGCCAGTACATCATCGCCGGGCTCCTTGCCGTCCCCCCAGGTTCCGGTATGGGAAAGGCAAATGATAAGGTCCGCCCTTTCCTTATTCTTTAGTACATCCACAATCCGGCGGGCGCTTTCCACCGGGCTGTCGAACTCCACCTCCGACATGGGCGCCTTGTAGGCGGCATCCTCCCCCATCAGGCCGAATATGCCCACCCTTACGCCGTTTCTTTCAATTACAGTGTATTCTTTAACCCCAAAATCTTCGTAGGCCTTTTTAAGCGCTGCCAGTGAAGGGGATAATTCCCCGTTATCATCCACCGGAAATACCACATTGGACTGCACAACCTGCGGCAGGCGGTCCCCGCTTTTTAGAGCGGCCGTTAAGCTCTCCGCAAGGCCCATGGCCCTGTAGTCGTATTCATGGTTTCCAAAGGTGACTGCGTCATACCCCATCGCGCCCATTAGTCTAAGCTCAGGCGCATCGCTTTGGAATATGGTCTGAAAGGGAGTCCCCATGGAAAAGTCCCCTGCGTCAACCAGCAGGGCATCGGGGTTTCGTTTCTTTTCATCCAGGATTGCGCTCCGAAGCCTTGCAAAACCGCCCGAATTTGTGACAGAACCGTTCTGCAGGTCCTTAACCGGCAGCAGGTGGTCGTGCAGGTCATGGGTAAAAAGTACCGTCATGCTTTTCCCGGCCCCCTGGGCCGGTGCCGGTTTTGGGCCCACAAGTAAAGTAAATATGAAACTTAATAGAATAATAAACGTAACTGCCCTATATTTACTATTCATTTTATTGACCTCACTTTTTATTTCTATTCCTTATATCTTCCCCCGTTACGTTACCGGTGCTTATATTACCAAAGTCATTAACCCCTTCTCCTTATATTTCCGGGCTACTCTTATCATTCTATGACTTTATACAATTTCCTGCCATATGTAAAAAAACAGGGACTGCCCCTGTTTAGTATGTTTTCGGCCGCTTGCCGGTGCCCGGTTATTCAATCACAATGACCGCACCGTTCTGGTAGTCCATCCAGTTGTATAAAAACTCCGCATGGCTGGTGTAGTTGCGCACACACATGTTGGAGCGGGGGAATGTTCCTATGGTGTGAAGGTACTCGATGTGCCCGGGGTCCACTCTCTCGCCGTCCTGCTCCTCGTATGCCACCGGAACGCCGTGGATATAAGCCCCGCCGGTAAACCGCACCGCAAAGGGGGCGTACCCGGCAACGTCCGGCGAATCGCTTTTCAGGTACTCGAATCGGTCTTTCTTCTCTATTGCCTTATAACTGCCGAGGGTGGTTTCAAAGGAATACTCCCCCGGAAACCCGGTGGTGGCTAAAGTATAGGATATAAGGTTTAAAGTGTCCCCCGCCACCTCAAAGGCGGCTTGGTTCTGGTGGGTCCTGTCCACCACCACCACATGGTTCAGCCGGCTTAAAGTGGCATCGGCGTCAATGTACTTTTTGGGAACATAAAAGTCCCCGTCAAAGGAAGGCACATCGACATGGTATAAGTCACCGGTCTCACCCAGTATCCTGACCAGCATCCCGTCCGGTATGTACCGGAAATCGCCGCCGGTATCCGCCTGGAAGTAAGCCGGGGCGCTGTGATAGACCCTGTATCCGTGCTCGTCCACCGCGGCGTCTCCCTTCTGTGGCGGCGGTCCGTTTTGGTTCTTGTAGTTGCTTATAAAGTGGAGGGGGCCCTTGACTACCTGCTGTTTAAGGTCATTCACCGCATCCCGCATCCTGTCAAAACGGAAATTCCTCGGGGTACCCTCGGTTGAGTGGAGGTAACCCTCGCTGGTTTTGGCGCCGTCCCAAAAACCCACCCTGTACCATATATTGGACCCCTGGTACTCGTCGCTTTCAACCCTCTGCAGTAATGATAACTTATCCAGGTTCCCAACGCTTGCAACAGTGGCAGAATCCTGCACAGGGTTTTCCCGGACTTTAGCACCGTTATCCGCAGTCACCAGGAAGTAATCAAAGGGAAGGCTGTACCGGGTGTACTGCACCGCATCATTTATCCCCTCCGGCAGGATGGTGCTGTATTCAAGGAGTACGGCATTCATCTTCTTGGAGCCGACTTTCTTTACCATTTGAAGGCTTCTATCACGGTCAAGGGCGGATATCCTTCTCTCTCCGTCCTCCTGCGCAGTTTCGGTAATACGAAGGTCATCCTTTATGCTGTAACCGTTGATGTTTTCCTCCACCGCTTCCCTTTTGGACTTTGCCAACCTGTCCTCCTTTGGCTGTTCGGCCTGCCGTCTTGGGGAGGGCCGCTCCTCGGGCGGCGCTGGCCGGTTAATGCATCCTGCGGCCGCAATCATCAACAATATTATAAGTACCAGGTTGAATCTTCTTTTCATATGCATCTCCATCCCTTGTTTTTTGTTAATACTCTTTATTTTATTTTTCTCAGCTAACAGTATCATTATGTATTTTGTATCCAAAGCAAAAACAGCCTACCGTAAGTAGGCTGCTTCTCTCATGATTTCCTATGTCTCTGGCATGAATAATAGGGTCAACACCTTCCAGAGCATGCATTGATTCTTTATTGATGTCCATCCCAAGCATCCTCTAATCATATCCGAAACACAATCGGAAGGTCTTTAATGTGTTTTCTCCAAATCATATGGTCAAAGCCTTCGCCCCAATAGTCCCTTATTACATAGGCAGGCTCACCGAATTTCCTTCTCCATACCCTCTGGGCGTTTTTGTACCCGCTGTCCAGGCAGAATTCATCAATATTTCTGCCCAGCAGCGTAAGGCAGATGGCATTCAGCATAAGCGTGCCAATGCCCTGCCGCTGATAATCGGGGTGAATAAAAACCGTTCCCACCTCAACCACGCTTTCCAGCTCTCCCTTGGTGCAGTCGAGTATTATTTGGCCGGTGGGGCCGTATTCAATGGTACCTATAACCTCCCCGTCCATCAAGGCTGTCAGGAAATACCTCTTCTCTCCGTTGGATTGGATGTCCTCCTTCAGTATTCTTTTCTTGTCCGAAATCTCCCTTTCCAGGTCTTCGGCCAGGTGGGCCAGGCCCTCTTTGGCGAAGGTATCCCTAAGCACCAGCTCAAAGAACCGGTACAGCTTTTCAACATCCCCGGGCTGGGGTCTTCGTATCTCTATGTTTGCCAATTTAACCTCCCTCCCCTTTCTTCTGGGTTTCACAATACCGGCTAGTGAACGGCTAAAGCATGGGTACCCTATCCTTATTTTAAAAAGCATCAAATAAATAGTCCCTTACGTCCCGGCTTTCATAGGATGTTTCCCCCATCTTAGCCATACCATATACCGAAATATAATAACACTTCACTGGCAACTGCCGGTCCCCTATGCTTGAAATATCCCCATTATTGCCGTCAACAAGGAATTTTTCGCGATTCGTAATACCATAGGAGACAGCTTCCCCATGACCGGAAATGCAGTAATACTCATAATCCTGCTGCGGCTTGATTTCTTCAATTTCAAGAATGGTTAATACCTCGAAAAACCTTGCCGCCGTAACCAGTCTGCCGTACTGCAGCCATTGATCCAGCCTGGTCCGCCTTATTCTATATGCCTTTTTCCCTCCTCCGAGGCTGACATCATAAAGAACCAGTCCTTCGTTACCCCTTGCAATCAATTGATAGCACAGGTTTCTGATGCTGCCATCGCCTTCAAATTCTGCGTCAAAGTACTCTATTCTGGTATCGTCCGGCAGGTCCAATCGCTGCTTAATCGCCAGCCAATCCCTTTGGAAGTCTATATCGAATATATTCGCCGACTGCGTTTCCACTTCAATCGGAAGCCTGTAAATATAGTTCTCCACCGCCGGTGCAACCAGGCCAATCAAGAAAAATACCAAACCCAGGATTGCGGCCTGCCTTTTACTTGCTGCGTTCTGCTTCGGGTGCATCCACAGCATATATATGATAAAGCCCAACGGTATGGCAATCCTGTTCAGATTGAACCTGAAACTCCCGAGAAAACAGTAACCGATCAGCTTTGGGAATAATAATTCTTCCGTTCTGTCGCTTTTTACAAACATGTATATAAGCCCTGGTATTAGAAGTACCGTTAACACTGCCCGGCCGATATCCAAAATTCATTGTCCCCCTTTGGTTGGATTATTATTTCCCCTTCTTGCCCGATAGCAGTACTTCCATGCCCTTCTTTTTCTCCTCAAGGTTATCTACTACCGACATGCTGCCGCAGAACACCACCGAACGGTATTCATGCTCGCACCGATCCTTATTGTAACCGCCATCCTCAATGACAGTTGCACATACGAGGGGATTGCTTTTTAAATCTTTATTCCTTTACATATTTTACTATGTGCTGTGTCCAATCATCGGCTATGTTTAACTCAGATACAACACTTCTCTTCTCTCCTGTTTTTCATAAATTCTCCTCATTTTTAATTTGCTGCCGCATAATGCGGCGGCCCTGCATTTATTTGTATCACCCATAGAGCTTCGATGCTGCCCTGATTAATTCCTCCAGCGCACTGCGCCTTTCCTTGGCCTGCTCGGGTGAACGAAGCTTCACGTGACGTATGCTCTTGCCTGTACCTTCAAGCAGTCCGTTGGGGTCTTCGAGGTCGGTTCCGCGCATAAACACCAGCGATACCCATTTACTATGCGCCGAGAGTGCCGCCATCCCCCATCCATCGTACCCGTACTGCCGTGCGCCGTATCCCATTTGCCCATCGTCACAATCAATTGAGTACGCCACATCGGGAAGAGTCTCCAGTATAAGCATATGCGTGTCAAGGTACAGTTGGCGTATCATTGGAGTTTTGTCCTGGAGTACGCTTATAATCTGCTCCGCTGATGGTCTTTCGATATGAGGATGTTTTTTAATTGAACTCATTTCATCACCTCCAATTATGGTTACTACTACGCCAAAAACCCGCCGCGGAGCTTGGTTAATCTTACTTCTTTTTCACCTCTCCACGGTATGTATGAGGCTTTGCAGCACCCTTTGTTGAGTATTCTACAATCATACATCTTTTCCTTCAAAAACAAATAAAGAGACGGCTCGTTATGAACCGTCTCCGTGCCTTCTGCATTACGCCAGAGAAAGGAAGCAAAAGAACCGTCCCCCTGCTCCCCCTTGCTTCCTAGCCTGCCAGCTCCATTCCCTTCTGAAGGGCTTTTTTGTTTATATCCACAAACTGCGGCTTGACCTCTTGTTCTATCGCCTTGTCCCAGTCCAGGTTTTCAAGGCCTATGGCCTTAACCAGCGCGCCCAGCAGCACTATGTTTTGCGTCCTCGGGTTGCCAAGCTCCCTTGCCACTTCGGCGGCCTTGAACACTATGGTCTTAACCTTGCCCTTTAGTTCATCGATTATTCCCTCCGGGTACTCGGCAGCACCGGTAAGAATCGGCATGGAGGGTATGGCGTGGTCGTTTACCACCATCACGCCGTCCTTTTTCAGGTACTCCAGCATCCTCATGGCTTCCATCCGCTCAAAGGACACTATTATATCCGCCTGGCCCTTGCCTATAATGGGCGAGTACACCTTATCACCGTACCTTACCTGGGTTGTCACGCTGCCGCCCCTCTGGGCCATGCCGTGTACCTCCGACATCTTTACATCGTACCCGGCGTTTACAAGGGCTGTTGACAGAACCTTGCTGGTAAGGATTATACCCTGCCCTCCTACACCTACAAACAGTATATTCTTAACGTCTGCCATGATTATTCACCCACCTTCTCTATGGCTTTAAAGGCGCAGAGCTGCGTGCACAGCTCGCAGCCGTTGCACATGGTATCGTCTATTACCACCCTGCCATCCTGCTTGGATATGGCCGGGCAGCCTATCTGCATGCAGGCGTAGCACTGCGTGCATTTATCCTGGTTTACCCGGCAGTAACCACTAGGCTGCGGCTCGGTCTTAATCAGCGCACAGGGCCATTTGGTCACTATTACATTGGGCTTATCCTTCTTCATGGACTCGTTAACCGCTGCACGCATTTCCTTTAGGTTAAGCGGGTTAACCACTTTTACATCCTCTATGCCCAGGGCGCTGCATATCTGCGGTATATCCAGGGCAACGGTGTCTTCACCCTTTAGGGTTTTACCGGTGCCGGGGTTGTCCTGGTGCCCAGTCATGCCGGTTATCCTGTTGTCGGCTACTATTACCGTTATATTGCCCTTATTGTAGGCCACATCCATAAGGCCGGTAAGCCCCGAGTGGAAGAACGTGGAGTCGCCTATTACCGCAAACACTTTGCCTTCCCTGCCGTTCTTGTCTATCGCTTTTTTAAAACCATGGCCCGCGCTTATGCTGGCACCCATGCATATGCAGGTATCACCGGCATTAAGCGGCGGCGCGGCGCCTAAAGTATAGCAGCCTATATCGCTGGTTACCACCGCGTCCTTCTTGCTTAGCGCAAAGAACAGTCCCCTGTGCGGGCAGCCGGGACACAGTACCGGCGGGCGACCGGGCATCTGCCTGTCTGGTTTTAAAAGCTCTTTTTCTGTACCCAAAAGG
>DASRVG010000027.1:0-3618 GCA_035655175.1 Clostridia bacterium
GTGTTCTTGTTCCCCTTCGCGGGGTAATGGAGAGGCTGGGTGCAGAAGTTGGATGGGATGGAGAAACACGCACCGTAAGCGTCGCCACCGAGGGTGTGAGTATCCAGCTTGTAATTGGCGAAAACACCGCAAAGGTGGTCAAGACCGTTGAAGGTACACCCGTTGAGCAAACGGTGGAGCTGGATGTTGCAGCGAAGCTGGTAAACGACCGCACCTTTGTACCGGTACGGTTTGTAAGTGAAACCCTTGGCGCAAGTGTTGACTGGGACAATGACCTTAGGATTGTAATAATTGGAACCGGCATCCAGGATGATGAAGAAGACACCGAAGAGGAAGAACCTCATGTGTTAAGCCTTAAGGACTATTTCCCGCTGACCGGGGGCAGCACCTGGAAGTACCTCGGGGAAGGCATGGAGTACGCCTCCTTCAGCCGTGAAGTATTGTATGTGGGCGGGAACAGGGCCCAGGTTTCCGAGAACAACGGCGGAACTGTAAGCGCATCGGTATTCGAGTTTAGAGAAGGCGAAATTGTGCGCACCTTCTTCCGGGGAGAGGAATACGACGGGAACAACCTCCTTGACGAGGAAGCCAACGATAACCTGGTACTTATAAAAGTGCCCCTTGAAGCGGGTACAAAATGGGAGACACCAAACGGAACAAGGGAAATAGTTGAAACCGATGCGGTGGTGGATACACCGGCCGGGAAATTCGAAGGCTGCATAAAGATTGAAATCACCACCGAACACTCGGTCATGTACGAGTACTACAAGGAAGGAGTTGGCCTTGTAAAGAGGGAGTTCCTGTCCGAGGGAGCGGCGGTTACCTCCACACTGGAAGAGTATAGCATTAAATAGCCAATAACTTCAAACCCGGCACGGGCCATGTGTGCCGGGTTTTTTCTTCGCCCCTAGGTAAGCGGTGTTTCACTGCCCGAGTGCATTCTAAGCTTCACTCCGGTCTGATTGTTTGCCTTTAGGTGTTTTATAAGGTTTTCCCTGTGAAGGTCCCTTATATCGTCACAGTCACTGTAGTGGGCCAGTATAAGTTCCGCCAGCCCTTCTATCCTTTTACCGGATACCGGCATTGTACAAAAATCCCTAATGGATTGGCCGAAATAAGCACCGTCCAAGGTTTGTTTGTATTCCTCCAGCTTATATTCTCCCCGGTTATCCTTTACATAGGTAATAGCCGCAGGTACTATCCCGCCTCCGTCCCGGGACAACACCTTATCGTAAAGATGGTAATTAACTGAATAGGTTGTTACAAATACCTTCAGCACCCCACCCATCTCGTAATAGGCGTGGATTTTGGGGGCTGCCACCACAAACCCGCCCCTGTAGGGGTTTTTGTTCATTTCCGCTTCGGTGGCATAAACCAGTCTTTCTATCGGGTCATCCCCGTCATAAGCAAAATCGGGGAGCCTTGTTTCCTCATGAATAGTAAGCTGTGAATACCATTCCTGCGGCGGCAGTGTATCATCGGCCGTGCTCTGACGGGGCCCCAGCATTTCTTTGCAAAGCCGCATCATAATATGCCCCCGCAGGTCGTTTTCAACACCCTTTTCAAACTCTGAAAGAAGGTAATCCAGGGCTTCATTACCCAGTTTCAGGATGCCTTCGTATTCTTTCCAGTGTGCGTCAATATAATCCTGCGGATTGGAGGATTCCTTCGGTGAGGACAGGATTATTTTAATTTTTTCTTCTACCGCCATCGGAGTGCCATCACTTATGCCCCTATCCTCAGGATTGACCCGGCTTCCCCCTGGAGTGTTATTGGCATACCCCATCCTTTCAAGGAACTCCTCAAATTCCTCCCGGTCCTTTGCAAACTCCCGCACATCTCCGCCCATGTAATCATTCGCCCACTCTCTTGTATACTGCAAAGAAATGCATTTGTTGTTATCGCTTAAGTCAAAATTTATATAGCCAACATTATCTATAAGTGAAAACATTACTATGGCGTTCTTTTCATAGGGTATCCAATCCGATTGCCGGTCGTAAAAGTCACGCGTCTCGGTATCGGTTTTGAGATGAACCGTAAACCCAAAAGGACTGCTTCCGGTAAAAAGCTCAAAATGGTCATACTCTACCCCATCGGGGAAATCAAGAAGTGCTATGATACCACCAACCTTTGACGCGTTACCCATGTATTCCGTCTTATACTTATATAGCTTGTCAGCATATGATAAGTGCGGCCTTTTGTCTGCCGGGTTGGCTGCCAGCCCTACCGCCGCTGCCGCCACCAAAACGGCTACTAAAGCAGTGACCCAAAAGCTTGGCTTCTTGTAACGCAGTACATTCTTTATTCTTGATTTAACACTGCTTTCGCCGAAGGCCAGCGGGCTTATGAGACCGCTTTGCCTTTCCGAAAGCCTAAGAAGTGAATTTGAATAACCCAAACGGGCATCCCCATCGGTTTGCCTCATCACGCTTTCATCGCAGGACATTTCCATATCCCTGACCATAAGAAAATAGCTAAGCCACAGCAACGGATTGAACCAGTGAAGGATTACCGCCAGGTAAGCCGCAGGCTTTATAAGATGGTCCCGCCGCCTTATATGCACCTTCTCATGCTGCAGCACGTATTCCATTTCCCCAGGGTCAAGGCCGACAGGTATAAGAACCCTTGGTTTAAAAAAGCCCAGAACAAAGGGGGTCCTGATGCGGTCGGATTCATATACATTGCCGCCAACAAGGGTTGCGGTGGAAAGCCTGGATTTCAGCCCCATATAGGACACTGCGCTGTAGCACAGCAGCACTGCCATACCCAGCAGCCAGATTATCGCTGCAATCTCTATTACGATTCCCATGGGGTTCACACTAGCTGCGGGATTAACCGGCGGCAGAGAACCACCAACGGTCCGGTTAACCGTACTGTCTATGCTTCGGACACCGGTCTCTACGGCAGGGTTTGGAGAAAATGCTATGTTTTGCGGTATTGCCCGGGGGTTACCCGGCACCAGGCTCAGGGCACTTTCAAAGGATACCGGGCACACCATGCGGAATAGCACCACCGACCACAGCGCATAGGAGAAAACCTTCGGCGTCTTTCTTACCAGCAGACGAACAAGGATGACCACCAAAGCCGCAAAACTTGCAGTGACAGACATATTTGCTACGGCGATAAACAGATTGCTCATTCGGCTGCCTCCTCTATCATTTTCCTAATCCTTTCCGCCTCCTGCACCGACAGCTTTTTACCCTTCAAAAAAGCAGCTAAAAAAGCAGGCAGTGAACCGTCAAAGGCCTTTTCTACCAGGGCTTCGCTTTGATACTTCTGAACCTGCTCCCGCTTCACTAGGGCTGTAACGGTTGCATCCCGGTTTTGTATAATGCCCCGTTCGGACAGCTTTCTTATCATGGTGTAGGTAGTGGACTTTTTCCAGCCCAGCCCTTTGGCGCAGGCTTTGGTGAGTTCAGTCGAGTTGATGGGCTCAAGGTCCCACATGATGTTCATGAATTTGTACTCGGCATCGAATAGTTTTAACTCTTCCATATGTAATCCCTCCAACAAGGTTTATTGCAACCGACCTATTAAAAGTCTATCGCAATAAACCTCAATTGGCAATAATTATTTCTAAAAATAAAAAGGCCGGCTCCCCGGCCGGTCTCTTTAATC
>DASRVG010000028.1:0-8135 GCA_035655175.1 Clostridia bacterium
GGACATATCGGTAATACCGCTGAACGGGAGTGCCGGCCTGGAAAGGCTTATTGATATGGTGCCGGACATTGTTAAAAAAATTAAGAAAAGGGCGGAGAAGGGACAGAAAAAGGAACCGGTTAAGGTAAGGTAGCGGAGGGGCGATTCCCACGGCTTTAGCTTGACGCTTAGGATGGTGTTAAAATGAATTTGGAAGACAGGTACATAAATGCCGTATCCGCTCGGCTGATAGATGAAATGGCGTTTTCGGTGCTGGAGGTTGAGGGACAGCCTGACCTTGCCGCCATTGTACGAAGAAGGGGCGAGAGCCTGGAGCTTTTGTTTTTTATTGCCGATGACAGGTATTATGAGTTTATTGATTACAGGCTTCTCCCCGGCGTCAGGGAATACATGAGGCGTATGAACTGCTCCCGGGCTTGGGTTGTGAACGTATTCCTGGGCGGATACCGACCGGTGGTGCCGGTGGAAGACTACTCCGATATAATCCTCTCCAACATCAGGGTGGACATTGAGGCGGGATCTGTCCTTGGGGAAACATACGGCCTTGAAAAGCTGGAGCAGGTGCTTCTCAGCTTTGCCGATACAAGTAAGCTGGAGCGGCATAACCCGGTGGACTTGAAAACCCTCAACAGATTTGAAAGGGACACAAGGCCGGTTGTAACCCGCGCAATTATTGCGATAAACATATTAATGTGGATACTTATGACGCTGGCGGGGGGGTCCACAGACGTACGCGTTCTCATCAGGTTTGGTGCCATGTATGCACCCCTGGTAATGAGAGGACAGTATTGGAGGTTTGTAACGCCCATGTTCCTCCATGTAGGCCTTGCCCATCTTGCCTTCAATTCCTATGCCCTATACCAGTTGGGAGGCATTGCGGAGCGGGTTTATGGAAGGTACAGGTTTGCGGTGATATACGGTGCTGCCGGGATTTGCGGCAGCGTATTCAGCTTCTTATTCACCCGGGCGGTTTCCGCCGGGGCTTCGGGGGCTATTTTCGGTATGCTGGGAGCGATTCTTTATTTCGCAAGGAAAAGACCGGGGGTCTTCAGGAAGGGCTTTATGGCTAATCTTTTGACAATACTGGCAATAAACATATTTATTGGCCTGTCCACCCCGGGAATAGACAACTTCGCCCACATGGGGGGCTTTTTGGGAGGGTATACTGCGGCGCGGTTTGCCATAAATAAGCCGGCAGTATAGGTTTCGATCAAGTACTGGGGCACTCGGAACGCTGCGGTGCAAACAATTTGCTATAAAGCTGATACGGGAGAATTCAGTATGGCCATATATGCGATTTCCGACCTTCACCTGTCCAAAGCCGTCAATAAACCGATGGATATTTTCGGCGGAGGGTGGGAGAATTATATGCAGAAGATTGAAGAAAACTGGAATAAAACCATATCCGCCGACGACTGGGTGCTGGTATGCGGTGACTTGTCCTGGGCTACTCACCTTGAAGAGGCGGATGCAGATTTCCGGTTATTATCAAGCCTATGCGGCAAAAAAATTTTGTGCAAGGGAAACCACGACTATTGGTGGACCACCCTTAACAAAATGAATAAATTCCTGGAGGATAAGGGCTTTAATAATATATATTTCCTGCACAACAACAGCTTCGTTTGCGACGGGGTGGGAGTATGCGGTACCCGGGGCTGGATAAGTCCCGACAATCCGGAGTTTACGGAGCATGATGAGAAGGTTTTTCGCAGGGAGCTGGGGAGGCTGGAACTGTCCCTTAAAAGCTTGGAGGGCAAAAACTGCCGTGAGATTTTGGCGATGCTTCATTACCCGCCCTTTTATACCGACAAGGGCTCCAGGGAGTTCCTGGAGCTGATGAAGGGTTACGGGGTAAGCAAATGTATATACGGGCATCTTCACGGGCCTGACTTCAAGGATGCGGTGGAAGGGACGGTAGGGGGCATAGAGTTTGTCCTTACCTCCTGTGACAGGCTTGGGTTTAAGCCGGTCCGGCTGTATTAAGAAAGGGGAAGACGGCAGGCGGGTGCCAAGAGGGACCGGGCGGAGGGGATAATAGGCATGGTAAAGCCCAGGCACAGGGTGTATTCGGAGTATTTAAGGAACAAGCACGGGTGCAAGGTGTACAAGCTTCCGGTGAACCTGCCGGTTACATGCCCCAACAGGGACGGTGAACTGGGGCTCGGCGGGTGTATTTTTTGCGGCGAATTCGGCGCCGGGTTTGAGGCTTTGCCGGAGGTGACGCCGGTAAGAGAACAGCTTGAACGGAATATGGAGTACATAATGAAAAAAGCATTCGGCTTGTTTCGATGGAGGAATATGCAAGAAGGGTTATAGCCTTTTTGGAGCATTTAAGCCCGGACATCGTGGTGCAAAGGCTGATTGGCAGGGCGCCGGAGGAGGAAACAATAAAGGCCAATTGGGATACAAGCTGGTGGAAGGTAAAAGAATACATAGAGGAGCAAATGGCCGCCCTGGATACATGGCAGGGCAAAAAGCTCGATTACTTGGGGGGAAAAGCGGTGCGTAAATACTTGTGAGGAGCAAAACACCCGGAGGGATTTTAAAAATGAAAAGACTGCTTTTGCTGGTAGTGGCGCTGGCCGTTATTACCTCAGGATGTATCAGGAGAAATGAAAAAGAATTGCCGTCCCAACGGCAGCCAGAGGCAGAGAACCAGGAAGCCGCCTTGGATTCGCTGCTGGAGGGCATGACGCCGGAAGAAAAGGTGGGACAGCTTTTGATGGTGGGCATTGAAGGCACCGAGCTGGACGGGGATACCGCAAAGTTCCTGAAGGAACGTAGGATAGGCGGGGTTATACTGTTTGGCAGAAATATTCAAAGCGTCGAGCAGGCGGCGGCCCTTACCGAGGCCTTGAAAGGGCTGGAAACCGGCCCCGGGGGTGTAGGCATGCTTATAGGTACCGACCAGGAGGGGGGACGGGTGAACCGGCTCCCGGGGGAACGGGGCAAGTTTCCCTCCGCAAAGGCGCTGGCAGCGGACGGCGGACCGGAAAGGGTTAGGGAAGCCGCCGGCGAGATGGCGGCCCAGCTTAAAGAAATGGGCATCAACCTAAACTTTGCACCCATACTGGATATAAACAGCAACCCCAATAACCCCGTGATAGGGGACAGGGCCTTCGGCAGCGACCCTGAGACCGTTTCAAAAATGGGGCTTGCATTTATACGGGGCACGCTGGATCAGGGCATAATTCCCGTAGCGAAGCATTTTCCCGGGCATGGAGATACGCTGGTGGATTCCCATACCGACCTGCCGGTGGTGGAAAACACAATGGACAGGCTGCAAAGCTTCGAGTTGGTTCCCTTTAAGAAGGCTGTGGAAGGGGGAATACCCGCAATAATGAGCGCCCATATGCTGCTGCCGCAGATTGACAGCGACAACCCCGCCACCCTGTCTCCTGAAATAATAGGAGGTATTCTGAGAGAACGGCTAGGGTTCGATGGAGTGGTGGTATCCGATGACCTGGACATGGGAGCGATTACCAAACTGTACAGCCCCGGCGAGGCCGCGGTACGCGCGGTAAAGGCGGGGATTGATATTGTACTTATAGGGCATACCAGGGACAACATGGCCAGTGTATTCGATGCGCTGGCGGAGGCTTTGAGAAGCGGTGAAATTGACCAGGAAACCATTGACAGGGCGGTAAAGCGAGTGCTGGTTCTAAAAGAAAGGTTCGGCCTTGTTGAAAAGTAAAGCGGCATGGATAAGTACCTAGGGTAAAGAATATGTTATAATAGTGTGCAGGGTAAGAACAACGCGTGAAAGAGGGTGATGGACGTTATGAAAATAGGACTTACCGGGCTGCCTACGGTGGGGAAGACCACCTTTTTTAACCTTTTGACCCATTCAAACCTGGAAACCAGCGCCTTTTCGTCCGGTAAAACCCAGGCCCATGTTGGAATTGCCAAGATACCCGATGAAAGGGTAGACTTTTTGTCCAGCCTATATAAACCCAAAAAGACAACCTATGCAACCATGGAGCTTATAGACCTGCCGGGGCTGGTGAGGGGTTCCAGCGCCGGGATGGGCATGGGCAACCAGTTCCTGGAATCGGTGCGCAGGGTGGACGCCCTTGTCCAGATAGTAAGGGCCTTTGAAAACGAAAACGTGGCTCACGTGGAGGGCGACATAAACCCCTTAAGGGATATAGACACGATAAACGCCGAGCTGCTGCTGGCGGACCTTGGCATTATTGAGACCAGGATAGAAAGGATAGAAAGCTCAAAAAAGATAAACAGCGCCACCCGGGAAGAACTGGCGGTGCTGAAAAAATGCATGGCCGCCCTTGAGCAGGAACTGCCGATATACTCGCTGGACCTTGACGACGGGGAAAGGGAGCACCTTAAGACCTTTAACTTTCTGTCGGTAAAACCCATGCTGCTTGTGATAAATATTGACGAGAACCAACTGTCCTCCGGCGATTACCCGCAAAAGGAGGAGCTGTACAAGTACTCCCGGGAAAAGGGAATGCCCATCATGGAAATATGCGCCCAGATGGAGGTGGAGATTGACCGCCTTGACGAGGAGGATAAAAAACTGTTCATGGAAGAGGCGGGGATTACACAGCCGGGGATTGACAGGCTGGCCCGGACGACGTACGAATACTTTGGGCTAATTTCCTTCCTTACCGCCGTGGAGGACGAGGTGAAGGCATGGACCATTAAGAAGGGAACCACCGCCCACAGGGCGGCGGGAAAAATTCATTCGGACATAGAGAGGGGCTTTATTAGGGCGGAAGTGGTAAAGTACTCCGACCTGAGGGACCTCGGCTCGATGGTCAAGGTGAAGGAAAAGGGCCTGTACAGGCTTGAGGGCAAAGACTACATAGTACAGGACGGCGATATAATTAATTTCAGATTTAACGTATAGTTAATAGTAAAGGGTGGCTATATTGTGAGGGAGTTAATAGCATTAGCAGCAGCATTTTTGATAATTATTGCAATGATTTATAAAAAAGTACATATTGGTACTACAATGCTTACAGCAACCATTGTCATGGGTTTTATAGCCGGTTTTACCCCACTGGAGGTTTTGACTACAATTTTGGAATCAATTCTGGAAAGACCGGCTGTTGAGTTGTTTGCAGTGATTGCAGTAATTTGCATCTTAAGTTCCGTGCTGCAGAAATATGGCGTATTGGATAAAATGGCAGATTCACTGGAGGACCTTTTTAATAACAACAAGATTTCAATGATGTTTTTGCCGTTATTGGTAGGTGTGCTTTCTATTCCCGGAGGGGCGGTTATGTCGGCACCGGTGGTGGACAGCGTGGGGGACAAACTGGGGATTGACAATGCACGCAAGGCGGCTATTAACGTAGTTTTCAGGCATATTGCATTTTTTTTGTTTCCCTTTTCCACCACAATGATTCTTGCCAGCCAGATTGGTGGCGTAAGCCCCTATACCATAATAAAATATAATATTCCGGTGGCATTGGTCTCAATAATCGCGAGCTATATGCTGTTCATGAGAAACGGCATATCCGAAGCCGAAGACCCTGTCAATAAGGCTGAAAAAGGTATTGTTGAAAAAATAGGTTCAGTGCTGATTTATACCTCCCCGTTGTGGGTGGGAATTGTAACAAACGTGGCCTTTGGCATGCCCTTTTACCTGGCTTTGCTTCCAGGGGTTGCCATTGTATATTTCCTGATAGACAAGGGAAAACAAGGTTTTATAAGGGAAATGTTCAAGGGGATAAACTGGAGCATGGTTTATGCCGTGGCTGGCATAATGTGTTTCCAGGGTTTTATTAAACAAATGCCGGCAATTTCGCAGTCAATAAATAACCTGATGGCTTCGGGTATGGATATGCGGGTGCTTGTTATGCTTTCGACTGCAGTAATGGGACTTTTGACAGGTAATTGTAATGCCGTTATTGGCATGTTCCTGCCGCTTTTTATTACCTTTGCTGCGGACACCGGAGATAAAGCATATATAACATCATTGATTTATGGATTTGCATTTATATTCTATTTTATTTCTCCAATGCACCTGTGCCAGGTATTTACTGCAGAATATTTCAATATTGGAATCAAGGAACTTTATGGACAGTATAAAATATACTGGTTGGTTCTCTTAATGGCCACAATAATTCTTTATATGTTTATTTATTAGTTTGAGATATTAAAATTTTTTTGCAATTCAAATTCATGTCAATATTTGCAGGATATATTTTATAAATAAAGAATAATAAAAAAGAATAATAAAAAAAGGAATGGAGGGATGCTGCTTGATAACAAATTTTGAGCAACTTATACACAGGGCTAAAAAGCAAAGCACTATGAGACTTGCAGTGGCGGCCGCCCAGGACGAGGAAGTGCTCTTGGCTGTAGACGAAGCGTACAGGCTGGGGATTGCAGAGCCAATCCTTGTGGGCGACGGGGCAGCAATAAGGGACATAGCCGGTCAGGTTAAAGTGGATGTTACAAAGTTTGAAATAATTGATATTCCCGATGTAAGGGAAGCGGCCCGGGAGGCTGTATCGCTGGTAAGCGGCGGCAGGGCGCAGTTTGTTATGAAGGGGATCCTGGGCACGGCGGACCTATTAAAGGCTGTCCTTGACAAGGAAATAGGCCTGCGGGGCAAAAACTTGTTGAGCCATGTTATGGTATACAAGGTTCCGGCGTACCACAAGCTGATATTCCTAACCGACGGCGGGATGAACATAGCACCGTCGCTGGAGGAAAAAAAGCAGATTATTGAGAATGCCATTGAGGTATGCACTGCTTTGGGACTGGAGCAGCCCAAAGTGGCCGCTTTAACAGCAGTAGAAAAAGTGAACGACAAGATGCCGGCGACACTGGATGCGGCAAAGTTGAGAGAGATGTCGGAGGCCGGGGAATTCGGAAACGCCGTGGTGGACGGCCCACTGTCCTTTGACCTTGCCTTCAGCAAGGAGGCGGCAAAACACAAGGGAGTGGAAAGCCCGGTTGCCGGTGAGACTGACGTGCTTTTGGTACCCGCCATCGAGGTGGGAAATGGTATAGGAAAGTGCATGACATATTTTGCCGACGGAGAATCCGCAGGAGTGATAATGGGAGCAAAGGCGCCCATTGTGCTGGTTTCGAGGGCGGATACCCACCAGGCAAAACTCTATTCAATTGCGCTGGGCAGCGTTGTCGCGGGAAAAATATGACTGTGATATTTGCCGACGTTTAATGGATAATTTTGTTTGGGGTTTATATTATCAGCCGATTAATAATAACATATTTTGTGAGGGAGTGAGATGATTGAAGAAACTACTATCCGGCAATGAGGCCATTGCCAGGGGCGCCTATGAGGCGGGCATAACGGTAGCTGCGGCCTATCCGGGCACACCCAGCACCGAGATATTGGAAAACATCGCACCCTACGAAGAAATATACGCAGAATGGGCGCCCAATGAAAAGGTGGCCTTGGAAGCGGCCATAGGTGCTTCAATATCGGGCGCCAGGGCCCTGGCGGCCATGAAACACGTGGGCGTAAACGTAGCCGCCGACCCGATGTTCACGGTAGCCTACACCGGCGTAAACGGTGGTCTTGTGCTGGTATCGGCCGACGACCCGGGGCTGCACAGCTCCCAGAACGAGCAGGACAACAGGTACTACGCCAAGGCCGCGAAGGTGGCGATGCTGGAGCCCAGCGACAGCCAGGAGGCCAAGGACTTTGTGCTGGAAGCGGTAAGGTTAAGCGAGGAGTTTGACGTACCGGTACTCTTGCGTGTAACCACCAGGATATGCCACAGTAAGGGATTGGTAGAGTTTGGGGAGAAAGAAGAAGCAGGCATTAAGCCCTATGAAAGAAACACGGGCAAATACATTGCAATACCGGCAAACGCAAGGAAATTGCACGTGTCATTGGAGGAAAGGCTTGAAAAGCTTGAGGAGAGAAGCAACAGCACGCCACTAAACTTCATCGAGTGGAACGACAAAAAGGTAGGCATAATAACAAGCGGCATAAGCTACCAGTATGCGAAGGAAGTGTTCGGTGACAAGGCTTCCTACTTGAAGCTAGGCATGACCTTCCCACTGCCCAGGAAAAAGATCGCGGAGTTTGCAAAGCAGGTAGAAACCCTTTATGTGATAGAGGAAAACGAACCCTACATCGAAGAGGCGGTAAAGGTACTGGGCTTTGACTGCATAGGTAAGGATAAAAT
>DASRVG010000029.1:0-3931 GCA_035655175.1 Clostridia bacterium
CGTGGCATTTTGTAATAGTAAGGGACAAGGAAACGCTTGGCAGTATAGCCGGGTTTCATCCCTATGGCAAGATGCTGCCCAATGCAGGGTGCGGCATCGTGGTATGCGGGGACAGCCATCAGCAGGCAGAGACGGGTTTCCTTGTGGCGGACTGCTCGGCGGCCATTCAGAACATACTTCTTGCCGCCCACGGCATCGGGCTGGGTGCCGTATGGTGCGGGCTGTACCCCAAGCAGGAACTTACAGAGCCCATGTCCAAGCTGCTGGGACTGCCGTCAAACGTCATACCCGTCGGCGTCATAGCCGTCGGGCACAAGGGAGAGCAAAAAAGGTCAGCCGATCGTTACGACCGGTCCAAAATACACCTGGAACGTTGGTGAAAACGGGCCAAAAGTTCGTTTAAAGCAGCGCGTGATGCCCGGCGAAAACCGGAAACATTTAAAAGTCAGCCGCTGATAGATAATTGTATAACTAGGTGGTGTCAATGTGGACAATAAAGCACAGCTGCCCGGATACATGGAACGCATAAACCGGCTCAAGAAAAGGGTCCTTGAAACCCGGCCGGAAATAGACCTGGAAAACGCAAGGCTTCTTACCGAGGCCTTCAAACAGGCGGAAGGAAAGCCGCTGGTGGTCAAAAAAGCCCTGGCCTTCAGGAAACAGTGCATGGAAAAAACCGTTACCATATGGGACGATGAACTCATTGTGGGCTGTTCCGGCAGCAAGATTCGCGGCGGAATACTCTGCGCGGACACCTGCTGGTCGGTGCTGGACGACGAACTCGAGACCATAAGTACAAGGCCCTATGACCCGTTTTATCTAAGGCCGGAGGACAAAAAAGCCTTTGAGGAGGAAATCCGCCCCTATTGGAAGGGGTGCTCCAACTACGAGGAATGGCTTGCACAGATTCCCGATGATACAAAAGAACTGCGGGACCACGGGGTTGTTTATATAAACCGCAAGGCGGTCCGCGGCTGGGGGGAAACCACCGCCGGCTACGAGTGGCTTATACGGGAAGGACTGTCGGGTATCATATCGGTGATTGAAAAAAGAAGGTCCGAGCTGGACCTCACAGTGCCCGGCCACTATGAAAAGGACTATTACCTGGAGGCCATGCTGATTGCGGCGGAGGGCATAATAGCCCTTGCCCGGCGCTATGCCGCCGAGGCGGAAAGGCTGGCGGGCCTTGAAAAGAACCCGCGCAGGAAGAAGGAACTGCTTGAGATTGCAAGAGTCTGCCGCAGGGTGCCGGAACACCCGGCCCGGACTTTCCGGGAAGCGCTGCAGTCCTTTTATTTCTACCATACCTGCATATTCATGGAGCAAAACGCCGCCAGTTACAACCCGGGACGAATGGACCAGTACCTGTGGCCCTATTACAAGGCGGACCTTGAAGCGGGCCGTATCACGCCGGAAGAGGCCCAGGAGCTTTTGGACTGCCTGTGGATTAAGTTTTCGGAACCCTGCCTGTTCCAGGACGCAGTGACCGCGGAGTTTGCCGCCGGGTACCCCATGTTCCAGAACGTATGCGTCGGCGGATTAGACCGTGCGGGGCGGGATGCCGTCAATGACCTTTCGTACATGATGCTCCAGGCCACCATGGACGTGCAGCTGTACCAGCCCTCGCTGTCGGTGCGGTACAACATGGCCAAAAACCCCAACTCTTTCTTAAAAAAAGTGGTGGAGCTTATAAGCCTTGGCACCGGTTTCCCCGCCTTTCACAACGACGAGGTGGGCATAAGGATGGTAATGAACAAGGGGGTACCGCTTAAAGAGGCCTACGACTGGAACCCCTGCGGCTGCGTGGAGACAAACCTTTCGGGGCGGATGCGCCAGTACACAGCCCTTGCGGACATAAACCTGGGCAGCGTTGTGGAGTTCGCCCTGCTGGACGGGAAAAACAGGAAAAGAGGGAAATACATTGGCGCCCGCACGGGAAACCCCCTGGATTTCAAAACCTACGAAGAGTTTCTCGGGGCGGTTAAGGAACAGATAAGGTATGTAACGCGGGCGGTGGTAAAGGGAAGCCATGTAATAGACGAGATTTGCATGAACCGCCCGGTGCCGGCGCTGTCCCTTACGTTCAAGGAATGCATACAAAATGCCAAGGACTATGCCTGGGGCGGCGCGAAGTACAACGTTGGAAACGGCATAATCCTCATAGGGGTGGCGGACCTTATAAACAGCCTAGCCGCCATCCGGCACATAGTGTATAACACCAAGCAGGCCACCATGGCGGAGATCCTGGACGCCCTTGACCGGGACTTTGAGGGCTGTGAAAGAATCCATAGGCTTTGCCTTGCAGCGCCAAAGTACGGCAATGACGCCCCGCTGGCGGACGATATCGCCGCCGACATTTTTACCTTTATCGCGGACGAGATAGAAAAGTACAGCAGCAAGTTCGGGCGCATGACCCCGGGGATACTGCCGGTGTCCGGCAATACGCCCTTCGGCCTGGAGGTGGGGGCGCTGCCGTCCGGCCGCCGCGCCTGGAAGCCGCTGGCGGACGGCGTAAGCCCAAGCGGCGGCACCGATTTCAACGGACCAAGCGCGGTACTGAAATCTGTGGCAAACATACCCCATGACCGGTTTGTGCAGGGAACGCTGCTCAACATGAAGGTGGAACCGGATATGCTGTCCACCGAAAACGGGATAACCCAGATGATGGCCCTTTTAAAGAGCATGTGCAGCCTGGGGGTATACCATGTACAATTCAACGTAATAGACGGTGAAAAGCTGCGCCGCGCCCAGAAATATCCAGAGGAGTACAAGGGGCTGCTCATTAGGGTGGCCGGTTACACCGCATATTTTGTAGAGCTGGGCAAAGACGTCCAGGATGAAATAATTGGGCGTACCACGCAGAAAAGCCTACTTTAAGGATGAGCGCCATGGACGAAAAGGGTAAAACAAAAGGGACGGTTTTAAGAATTGAAAGGTCTTCCATCCACGACGGGCAGGGGCTGCGGACGGTTGTATTTCTAAAGGGCTGTCCTTTAAGGTGCCGGTGGTGCTCGACGCCGGAGTCCCAAAGCCCAAGGCCGGAATTGGGCCTTGCCGCCGACCGGTGCAGCGGATGCGGGACCTGTGCCGAGGTATGCCCCGCCGGGGCTTTTTCGCCGGCGGCGGAAAAGGGCAAGGCGGAGCTTGACAGGGCCAAATGCCGGGGCTGCTTCGCATGCGTTTTTGAATGCCCGGCCGGGGCTCTGAAAAAATACGGCGTCCCCATGACGGTGGAAGAGGTCGTTGCCGAAATATGCCGGGACGAGGTTTTCTATTTCCATTCGGGCGGGGGGGTTACGATAAGCGGCGGTGAACCGCTTTACCAGCCCCGTTTCACCGCGGAGGTGCTTAAGGAGAGCAAAAGGCTGGGGATTCATACCGCCATTGAAAGCTGCCTTTTTGCACCGTGGGACCATGTGGAAGCGATACTGCCCTGGCTGGATGCGCTGTACGCCGATATAAAGCTTATGGATGAAGGGCTTCACAAGCATTGGACCGGAGCCGGCAACGGGCTGATACTTGAAAACCTTCGCAGGATAGATGCTTCGTCCTATAATATTGAAATAATTGCACGGATACCGATGATTCCGGGAGTGACCGATACGGATGGCAACCTTTCGGATGCGGTGGAGATGCTAAGCCGTGTAAAAAAGCTTAAGGATATAGAGCTTTTGCCCTACCACCGCCTGGGGATTGAGACGTACAGGAACCTGGGGAGGGAATACTCCCTTAAGGACCTTGTCCCCCCGTCCGGGGAACATATGCTTGAAAGGCGAAAATACCTCGACCGGCTTATGAAGAAATCCCGTATCGGCTCGTAAGCCGGCAGCCGGTGGATAACAGGCGCCGGGCCGCAGCCGGCGAGCCGATTGGGATTTACAAAGGCTAAAATATAATGGGGGATGCCTCCATGGGTGCATCCCCTTTTTTT
>DASRVG010000030.1:0-12817 GCA_035655175.1 Clostridia bacterium
CCTCCTTGATTGCTATAACCGCTGTGGGCGAAATCTTGGCACCCAGGCCTGCGCCCGCGCCGCCCTTCTGGGATGTGCTGTCCTTTGCCCCCTCCCCGCTGCCGCCGCCGGTGCCCATCCCAAAGGTGACATTAATCACCGGAATCAGGGTTATTCCCCCTACTTCAATGGGCTCCCCCACAACAGCCTTGGTTGTCAGAAACTCCTCCATTTCCTGAAATATGGTCTTAAGATTACCCGTTAAATCCATACCTTCTACCTCCCTTTACGTTGATTCTTTCCAAAAGCCTGTCCCCAATATATAAGGCGCCGTGCTTTACCCCAATAAAAACCAATACTAAAGGTATTATTACCCCTTTAAGGTACAAATCTACCTCAAAGTTTTGGCCTGAAAAATCTGGTGTGTACTGCAGCGCATTTCTGAAGTATGACGAAATACATGCCATTAGTCCCGCAGCCATGCCGGTGTATGCCGGGTCTTCAAATCCAAGCTTAAGCCTAAGAACCGCCCGCTTTCCTACAGCCGTTTTTATGGTGTCCCGGGCTATGCCGGTTATATACTTTAAGAACTTCCTTTTTGTCCTGTACACTGATATTATGCCCGGCATTTCTTCCCCGCTCCCGGCTTCCCGGTCCTTAGGGAAAGACGAACTGTAAAGCGGCAGCCCCAGCGCTTTGAAAGTCGTAGTGCCGCGGCCCGCGTGCCTATAGTAACGGCAGCAGAAAAGCCCCGCCCCATAGCATACCCTTCCGTCTATGTACATCCCGTGGTCATTGTTCACCGCCAGGCAAAGCCTTACCGGTATAAGCATAATAATCAAAACCGCAGCACCCAGTACCCAGAACACGCCCAAGCCCCCCACCATATCATAACCGCCTTTTGTATTATACCAGATATATTCTTTGCAGCCTGCCAAATACCTCCTTTTTATCGGTTAAATTACCCATATGCTTCATAATCAGCACAAAAATTAAGCGGCGGTTTTGCGCCGCCGCTGTGAACACCTATTTGTGTTACTGGCCTATCTGGCTGCCGGTCTGGGTAATGGCAGTCCTGTTTCTTACACCCTTTTCCACCTTGGGCAGCCTGATTTCCAGCACACCACTGTTCTGCATGCTGGCATCAACGGATTCCGCCCTAATGCTGGTGGGAAGGGCTACCGTCCTGTTGATAACCACGTTCTGGCTGCCCGTCCAAGCGGAAGCGGATATGGTTACCGAATTCTCGGTTACGTTAAGGCTGAGGTTGTTAAGGTTTACGCTGGGTACATAGGCGGATACCACCACATCGCTGGATGTTTCGGAAATATCCACCGTGGGCTGTACCATGGGGCTCCAGTTGCCTGCAATAAACGACCAAGGCTGGCCGTACGTGAACATTGTCCCGCTTACAGGCTGATTGAACTGTCCTGCCGTGATAACTGGCTGCAGCGTATTGTACGGCATGGTGCTCCACGGGGTGGTGTAATAACCTCCCGCCTGACCTGAAACCGCCTGGGCAGTATTTAAGGCGTTAATGGAAGCGAAGTTTGGAATACCGTAGGTCACGGTTGTGCCAACACTGCTACAGCTGGTAGCAATGGGCGTAAAGTGAATGTGATTGGTTCCAGCAATGCTTTGTTGGTTGCTCGTGTGCATTGACGCTCCTCCTTTATGATTTTGATTACAAACTTATTTTGTACGGGCCCTTTGGATTTTATTCAACCAACAAAACAATAAAACGTGAATAATAGCCAACGGGTACTCAAAAAATAAAAAAGCATGATAGGAATAGGAGGCTTTAAAATATGAAATCTGCCGGGGTTCTTATGAAAAGAATCGAAGAAATGAGACAATCGAGGGTAATATGCTATATAGGAGGAGACAGGCAAAATATAAGCACCAGGATAGCCCCGGATATTATCCCCGTGTTTTACAAGCACCTCGAACAAATGGGGCCCAGCGAAAGGATTGACCTTTTTTTGTTTACCAAGGGCGGGGATGTGCTGACAGCCTTGAGACTTGTGCACCTTCTATATGAGTATACTGACAGGTTTTCGGTACTGGTCCCGTATAAGGCATACAGCGCCGGAACCCTGGTCTGCCTCGGAGCCTCGGAAATAGTAATGGGCAAGCTTGGCGAGCTGAGCCCGGTGGACCCGAATATAACCAGCATGTTCAACCCTGCCGATCCTGCAAACCCACAGATGAAGCTTGCAATAAACGTGGAGGATGTTTATTCATACATTTCCATTGTGAAGAATATTGTAGGCATAAAAAACGACGAAGCCCTGGCAGGGCTGTTCGGGCGCCTTGTGGACCAGGTCCATCCGCTGGCGGTGGGCACCATACACAGGACCTATTCGCTCATCCGGCTGGTGGCCCAGAGACTTTTGCTTACCCACATGGACATTTCCCGCCGGGATGAAATAGACGAAATTATAACCACTCTGACCGAAAAGCTGTTTGCCCATAATTACATGATAAGCCGCGCAGAGGCCCGAGACACGCTGAAGCTGCCGGTCATTTTCAGCAGTCCCGAACTGGAGTCAGTAATGTGGGAACTGTATGAAACCTATAAAGAAAACCTGCAGTTGGAAAGGCCCTTTATCCCGGAGGATGAGGCGGATATGGACGGCAGGTTCTCCGTATGCTGCGGCATAATAGACAGTGCCTTAAGAACCGACGGCTATTTCTTCGACGGAGTTATACAAAAAACCGCCGCACCCGGTCAAGGCTACCAGGGCAACGTGTCCATAACAAACCAGGGCTGGAAACCCGTTGAAAGGAGCAAGCGCTAATGCCGGACTTAAACACCCAAAACCGTCACAGGTACATGAAAATTTCTCAAAAATCAGGCTGTATCTCTGTGGACTACAACCTTATAGAAAACGATACCGACAGTGTAATTGTGCCCTATGATGACGATAAAAGGAGCGGCCTGTTCCACAGGCCCCGGGGCGGGATTTAACAAGCATCCTGTGAAATGTTCTCCCTTCGGGCATATATCACAAATACCATCTGGTCAATATATACTGTCAAAACGGTGCTTATAATAGCAGCGGCCGCCGCTATTGGTATTACTGCCAACAGGGCTGCGACTGAGCCTATTTCCAGCATGGTGCCGGCATCCACTCCTGGAATGTTTATACCCGGCAGGTTTATATTTAAGTTTATACCGCCAACGCTGAGACTGCCCCCATCACCTTCGCCGCCTTTATTGTTGTTACTCCCGTCAAAAAGACCCCTCACAAAGACCACCAAGGCCATAGGCCAGAAAAATTCCCTGGCAAACCTGTAACTGTCTCTAAAGGCCTCCATAACGTCCAGGTCCTTGAAGGCAAGGGCCGCCTTCCAGGCGCTCAAAAAAACGCTTACCAGAAGCATCACCACCACCATGCCAATTGCCGCCACTATGTCCAGCACGGGGATGACAAAAAGGATAAGCGTCGACAGCGCTATTATTAGAAATAAGAGGATAAACAAGATACCGCCGGCGAACACCCTGCCGGTATACTTGCCAATACCCTCACCAAAGTCTTTCATGCCAATGCTATAACCCAAAGCCGCTCTTGAAAAAAGCCCAATCTGGCCGCTTTCCACAACGAGGTTTCCAACCAGGGTCACCAGGCCGAGCATTACCACTGCCAGCGGCATGCCCAGCACCCCCCTGCCCTGGAGAATGCCCAAAAAAGCCGACCCGACCATTATAAAAACAAGGGCCATAAAAAGTCCCGTCATTATCAGCCTTGGCACAAACAGTACAAGCCTTTGCTTAACTATCCCAAAGGTTTCTTTGCAGTACATCCAGAGTTCCTCAAACTGACTCACTTTACCCCTCCTAGCAGTATAATATGTAATGTTTGGTTCTAAAACTTGACCTTCGCTGCCCTGCCCTATTATATCATTTACCGGCGCCAGTCTCAACTGTTTATGCAAAAGTACATAATCCGCTTCAGCTACCTTCCGCACCCGGTTATGTGAATATAGCGTATACCCCTCCAGTTGTAAAAAATAAGGGGATAGTTATCCCGGTCCACGGTATGGCAGGAGATGAGTATCCTGTTTATATTGCCCGGATCCGGGTTTGCGACGACAATAAGGCAGTGATTGTAGGCGCTGTCGTGGGAAAAGTCAAGCTGGATAACGTCCCCCAGGTCAATACCCCCGGGAGCCACCTCCTGTCCCCTGGGGCCTGTGCCCCTGTTGCTTGTAACGAAACGATAAAAAAACTCCACCCCGGTCCAGGAAGGGGAGCGGTTGTTAAGGCTGTAATAGTACCAACCGGAGCCTTTTGTATTGTTCATAGGGCATCCGCCGGCATGCACCACCTGGGAGCAGAAGTTGGTACAGTCCCCGCCCAGGTTCTCAAAGTCGTAGTATTTTGGGTTCCTTCCCAGGGCCCATCGGTGTGCGTATTCTAAAGCGGCCTGGCGGTTGTATTGGTCCATCCTAAGTACCGGCGGATGGTTCTTATGCAGCGCCGGATGGCACCAATCGGGCCCGAGCCTTAATACAGGCCACCTTCCCGGCGGGCCTTCCCCCATTTCATTCCTGTATCTGTGGGAGGTAATGTACCACCGATCCCCGGTTTTACGCAGCTTAAGCGTGTGAAGCATTCCCCCCATTGCTGAAACGGTATCCCGGGTCAGCTCGAAAACCACCCTATGCCTCTCTTTAAGTTTAACCCACGCCCGACCGCATTTAACAATTACCCTGATAAAGTCAAGGGAAAACCTGTAATCACGGTAACAAAGCCCCAGCGCCTTTGCCCGTTCCAGTTCGGAGGAATATTTTTTTTCCTCGGCTTCCATTTCAGTTCCGATACAGTATTCCCCGAAGGAAACCATCCTTCTGCATCCAAGCCCGTAATAGCGCCTTTCAAAGTAACCCCTTACCCTGTCCCTGATGTCTTCCGCCTCGCCCATATTCCATCCCCCTTTGCAAGCACTACTAAGAGATATGTAAGTCCGAATGAAATAATGCCCAATAAAAAAAACCGGCCTTAGCCGGGAGACTTACAATTTATCCCCACATGACGGGCAAAACTCCGACCCCTGCTGAATTAATGCACCGCACTTGCCGCATACCGTGCCGTTCATTACCTCTACCCTAAAGTCTTCCCCATCCCCGACAACTCTAGTCGGTCGCTCCAGTTCCCTGCCGCACATGTGGCAGTACCGCTGGGATGTGCCCACCACTTCACCGCACCTCTTGCACAGGGTACCCCCCTTAATCTGCACCACCTTGCGGTTTAGCCTGTTTATCTTGTAATATATCTCGTCTATTAGCTGGCACTTATCCAAAACCGATTTTTCTTTAAGATTTCCCTTCCTGTAGTCCTCGTAAACAGCCTTGCCTATTTCCTCATACAAATTGCTTATTTTTTCCTTTTCGGAGGCAATATCCAGCTTGACCTTGGCAATCTCGAACAATTCCCCGGACTTTTGCGATAGGGTCCTCGTGCCCTGTGAAACCTTCCTGCTTAAATCGTCCCAAAAGCTCATTGGTTCTCCTCCTAAAATTCGTTCTAATTACTATTATATTCAAAAGTCCCCGCCGGGTCTATTGCAACCCTGAGGTTTCCTTCTGGCGTGCTGCCGCAAGGTTAATCATGACCACCGCCGATAATACCAATATTATCCCCGTAAACTGTATAAAGCTTAAGGCCTCCTTTAGCACAAGCACCCCTAGGGTAACCGTCACCACCGGTTCGAAGGCGCTTAGGATTGCCGCCCTTGAAGGGCCTACCACCTTCACTCCCAGGTAAAAGGTAATAATCGCAAGGGCGGTTGAAAACACAGCTATTACCAGCACCGCCGCCCATCCCTTCAGTGTCATGTCGCTGTACAGCTGCCCGGCGAAAAAACCCGCAGCCGTCATGGTTACAGCGGAAGAGGAAACAATGCAGGCGGATACTACTATAGGGTCCAGGTCGTTAAGCGGCTGCGCAAATTCTCCCCCCAGCAGTACTATATAGACGGTGTAGCATCCCGCTGCCGAGACAGCCAGCAGCACTCCCGTCATGTTGACATAAATGCCCGGCGCCCATACCATCATTGCGGTCCCGGAAAAGGCCATTATGAGGGCTGCAATCTGCCTTTTATCCGTTTTTTCCTTCATGAAGATTATCATGTAAAGGCTGACAAATACCGGGTAAAGGTATAAACCCATGGCTGTTAGACTGGCAGGTATGAAGTTCAGCGAAGAAAAATAGCATACCGATGTAGCCACATAGAAAACACCGCCCAGCAAAAAAGTTCTTGCCAGCTGGTCCCTTCCCAGCCGGATCTTTTTTATCCTGCCCGTTAACGCGTTGTAAAGCCACATCAGCACAGCGGCGATGATATACCTCATGACCAGCACCGAAACCGCCGTCGCACCTTCTTTGTATGCGATTTTTGCTACTATACCCATTATGCCGAACCCCGCCGCCGATATAAGTACCAGAAGGTTCCCCATTAGGTTCTTTTTCATATCCTACCCCTGCCTATACATTATTTACAGGCGGCGGCCTGGCCGAAATCTCCGCCTTCTTCGGCGGCAAACAAACCCGGCTGGGTCCCGGGATTAGCCCAGCATACCGCCCATCTCAAAGGGCTCCAGGTAAAGGGGATGCTTCCTGCACAGGGCCAGCACCCTATCCCTGTATGCTTCAAGGCCTATTCCACCATTTGCATTCTTAAGCAATTCTACAATAATCTCCGCCACTTCGTCTATGTCCTCTTCCACAAATCCCCTGGAGGTTACCGCGGCAGCCCCGATCCTAATCCCGCTTGTGATGGCTGGAGGCGTCGTGTCGTAGGGAATCATATTCTTGTTCACCGTAATACCCACTTTGTGCAGCAGTTCCTCCGCCTGCTGTCCGGTTATCCCAATAGGCCTTAAATCAACCAGCATAAGGTGGTTGTCGGTCCCTCCCGACACGATTCTAAACCCGTTTCGCGCTAAATTTTCTGCCATCCTGCGGGCGTTTTTTATGACCTGGCCCTGGTATTCCCGGAACTGCTCGGTCATGGCTATTTTAAAGGTAACCGCCTTTGCCATTACATTGGGCAGTATAGGCCCGCCCTGTATGCCTGGGAAAATGGCCTTGTCCACCTTTTCGGCGTATTTCGCCTTGCACAGGATGATACCTCCCCGGGCACCCCTCATGGTCTTGGTGGTGGTGCTTGTGACAATGTCCGCATACGGTACCGGACTTGGATGCAGTCCTGCGGCTACCAGACCGGCGATATGGGCCATATCAACCATGAAATAGGCCCCAACGCTGTCGGCTATGTCCCTGAAGGCTTTAAAATCAATTATCCTTGAGTATGCGCTGGCACCGGCAATAATAAGCTTTGGCCTGTACTTTTGCGCAAGACTTGCCACCTCTTCGTAGTCAATGAGCTCGGTTTCCCTGCTGACGCCATAATCAACGGCATTGTAAAACCTGCCCACAATGCTTACCCTGCTGCCATGGGACAGGTGCCCCCCGTGCTGCAGGTTCATCCCCAATATGGTATCGCCGGGATTAAGAAGAGCCATGAAGGCCGCCAGGTTTGCGTTCACCCCCGAATGGGGCTGTATGTTGGCATGCTCCGCTCCGAACAGTTTTTTTGCCCTCTCAATGCCTATGCTTTCTATCGGGTCAATATATTCGCAGCCCCCGTGGTACCTTCTGCCCGGGTATCCTTCGGCGTACTTGTTGGTAAGCACCGAACCCTGGGCTTCCAGTATCGACGGGTACACAAAGTTCTCCGATGCAATAAGTTCGATGGTGGTTATCTCCCTTACAAGCTCCCTTTTCAGCCAATGCGCTATCTCCGGGTCTACAATGTTCAGCCTGTTCAATTCTACCCCTCCGTTTATTTTGCAGATCTATTGGTTTATTGAGACCTTGATAAATAATATATATCTATTCTCCCATCAAGGCCTTATTCCTCTTTTTATCCACCCGATTTGTTTGCCCCTTCGGCCCCATGCTGTTATAATCTTGAATAGACAGTAAGTAGTTGGCAGCTTATGGTTCGTACTATCATCTAATACCGTAACCGGTGAATCTATTAAAAGGAGGCGCCCTATGTCGGAAAAATTAGATAACACCAGGGAATGTGCCCTGCTTTTGGATGAACATGACAAGCTTAAAAACTTCAAAAAGCGGTTTTATCTGCCCGAAGGCAAAATTTACATGGATGGAAACTCCCTTGGCCTTCTTTCAAGGGACGCCGAAAAGGCGCTGCTTAACGCCCTTGAGGACTTTAAAGTCCTCGGCATTGACGGCTGGATGGACGGCAGCCCTCCCTGGTTCACGTTGGCCGAAGAGATAGGAAAAAAACAGGCTGCGCTGGTGGGAGCAATGGGAAACGAAGTGGTAGTCCATTCATCAAACACCGTGAACCTTCACAACCTGCTTGCCACCTTTTTCAAGCCGGAGGGCGGCAGGAATAAAATCCTTATAGATGAACTTAACTTTCCTTCCGACAGGTACGCCGTGGAAAGCCATCTGCTCCTGCATGGCTTAGACCCTGCAAAACACATGGTGGTAGTGAAAAGCCGGGATGGAAGAATCATAGAAGAAGAGGATATTGCGGAGGCCATGACCGACGAGGTGGCGCTGGCGGTGCTGCCGTCGGTGCTTTACCGCAGCGGCCAGCTTCTTGATATGCAGTACCTTACGAAAGAGGCGCACAAAAGGGGCATCCTGATTGGGTTTGACTGCTGCCACTCGGTAGGGGTGGTACCCCACAGCTTTTCCGAATGGGGAGTGGACTTTGCCTTCTGGTGCAATTACAAGTACCTAAACAGCGGCCCCGGCGCCACCGCAAGCCTGTATATAAACAGCAGGCACTTTGACAAAGCACCCGGGCTGTGGGGATGGTGGGGCTACGACAAGGCAAAACAGTTTGATATGGACCCCGACTTTCAACCGGCGCCGGACGCCGGCGCCTGGCAGATTGGGACGGTACATGTTTTCAGTGCCGCGCCGCTTTACGGGTCCATGAATATATTTGACCAAGCGGGAATACAAAACATAAGGGAAAAGTCCCTCAATCAGACCGGGTACCTGATGTTTCTTATAGACAGCCTGCTTACAGAAGAGCCTTACAACTTCCGCGTTGGTACCCCCAGGGACCCCAGCCGCAGAGGCGGACACGTGGCACTGGAACACGATACCGAAGCCGTTAGAATAAATGCAGCCCTCAAAAAACGGGGCGTTATACCGGACTTTCGTTTCCCCAACGTTATACGTCTTGCGCCTATAGCGCTCTATACCTCCTACCACGAAATCTGGCAGGTGGTGCAGCATATAAAGGAAATAATGGATAAAGGGGAATACCAAAACTTCCCCCGGGAAAGGGGAACGGTATCATAAAAACAAAAGCGGGATTTTCTCCCGCTTTATTTTTTTGCATCAATCCTCTTTTCCATTACATCCCAAAACCCGGCGTCCTCAAGCCCCACTCTCCACAGCGCTATACCGCCAATATTATATTCTTTCACTATATCCAGCTTATGTTCAAGACTGGATTTGCTCTCAAACCACACCTCGTGGGACTGCCCGTTTTGGGTGTACTTGAAATAGGGCACCCTGGCGGCGTTGTCCCACTGTATCTTGGCACCCTTTGAGGAGGCCAGGCTCACCGCCTGGGAATAGGAGATGTAGCGGGCGCCTTTTTTGCCCGCCGTCCAGTCGAACCCGTAACCCGGCACGCCCATCAGTATTTTATCGGCCGGGATTTGCCCGACAGCGTACTTCATTACATTCCTCACCCAGCCGTACGAAGCCACCGGTCCCGGTCCGCTGGAATACCCGTGCTCGTCGTAGGTCATTATTACCACGTTGTCAGAGTATTTTGCTATTTCCTTATAATCGAAAGGACCCGACCAGGTGTTTTTCAGGTTGTCGCGGGTCTTCGCCGGTACGCATACCGTAACCCGGTAGCCCTTGGGAGACAGCCTTTCATAAAGCTCCTTTACAAGGGCGGAAAACCTTTCCCTGTCCGCCACGTAGATGTTTTCTATGTCAATGTTTATTCCGTCGTATCCGAACTTTTCAAGGACTGCCTCAACCTTGTCAATAAAGGCTTTTCGGCTTTCTCCGGTGGCCAGCATCCTCTTTGCCAGTTCCTTGCCGTTGGCCCTGCCGCCGTACAGCATGTTGTGCACCAGCATCAGGACTTCCATGCCCTGCTCATGGGCCTTTTCGATTATCCTTTTCATCTTTTTATCTGTAAACCCTTCCTCCGGGTGGTGCTGCTGCAAGTCGCTTGCGTCCGCCGGAGACAGCCGGTACCAGAACGGTGCAACGGCGCTTATGTTTTTGCCGTACTTGACCATCCTGTCATAGGAACTGGGCAGTATATATTCATCGTCCACGTAAAACCCCAGCACATATCGGCTGCCCAACCGTGAAGCGGAACCTGTGACTTTTTCCCCGTCGTATGTATCCCGTCCGTCACTATCCCCCGCATGCTTTTTATCATCCCCTTCATTATGCCCCTGCCCGGGCGATTTGCCGCCTGCGGCGTCTTTCCCTTTGGCATAGGCCTTTAATACCGGGGAAACATCCGGCTGAATCATATAGCTTTCCTCCGCTTCCAGCTCCGCCAGGCCGGCCTTACCCCCCGCTACCGGAGCAGGCAAGGAGCCGCCGAACGTTGTTACAAGCGCCAACGCGAGGATGGATACCGCCGCGAATACTGCCCTTTCCTTTAGCAAAGTACTCATCGTAGACCCCCTGATGTTATGCCGTCCTTTCGATTGTATCATGCACAGGCGGGTCTATCACCCTGAAAAACATGGCAGAATAGACAAAAGACATAGGGGCGGTTCTCCTGAGAAAGACACGGGAACGGTTCTTCTGTCTTCACAAAAAACGCCAACGGTAAAAGGATTATTATATTTAAGGAAGAAATACTAGTAAGGACAGCAGTTACAGTGCGTTCAACCTGGTTTATTATTGAGTATAAGGGGTTATGCAAATGGACATAGTAAGCGCATGCCTTTGCGGCATTAACTGTAAATATGACGGGAAAAACAATCTCAACACGGCTCTAAAGGAAAGGGTAATGCGGGGAGAACTGCTACCGGTATGCCCGGAAGTGCTGGGCGGACTGCCGATACCCCGGGTTCCATGCGAGATAAAGGATGGCAGGGTATATACCAGGGACGGCAGTGATGTAACGGAAGAGTTTTGCCTGGGCGCGAAAAAAACCCTGGAAATCGCCAGGGCTACCGGTGCAAAAAAAGCCTACCTGAAGCAGAGAAGCCCCTCCTGCGGCTGCGGGAAAATCTATGACGGAAGCTTCTCGGGAAGAATTTTGCCCGGTGACGGTATTACCGCCGCCCTCCTAAAACAAAACGGTATCGAGGTGCTGACCGAAGAAGACTTATAAAAAAATACTCCCGGAAAATACTTCATCCGGAAGCCAAACTTTTTAATGGTCGGAGTGAGAGGATTTGAACCTCCGGCCTCTGCGTCCCGAACGCAGCGCTCTACCAAACTGAGCCACACCCCGGTTTTCACGTTACTATAGTAGTATAACTTAAAAGAAACAAAAAATCAACTGTATTACTATGGCAATATATAAGCCGCCGCATCCCGTAGAAGGCCAAAAAGCTGCCGGGCTGCTGCGCAGCCCCGGCAGCTTTTTTTGCTCTATTTTACCAAGTGCTGCTGTAGCACTGCCACGCCTTTTCCAAGTTCCATCGACATCCCGGCCCGATACATCGCCCTTTCAATTGTCGCTATTACCGAAACCAGGTCGTGTTTATCTATGTTGCCCATATGGCCCAGGCGGAACATTCTCCCTGCATAGGCTCCGAGACCTCCGGCCACCATTATGCCTTCCTCCGCCAACAGTCCCCTGAATTTCGCATCATCGGTCCCTTCGGGATAAACCAGGTTGGACAGCGTAACCGCCCTGCAGCCTTTTTCCGCCAAAATCCTGAACCCAAGGGTTTCAAGGGCCGCCTGCATCGCAGCGGCATTTTTCCTGTGCCTTTCGTACCTATTTTCGATGCCTTCCTCTTTTATTATCCTCACCGACTCCTTAAGGGCCCAAACCATGTTGACAGCCGGCGTCGCGTAATACTTGGAGGGGTCGTTCATTATAGGAAGCCATTTCTCAAAGTCGATAAAGTACTCCGGAATGGTCCCAAGGCTCTTTCTTCTGTCCAGGGCCTTTTGGTTTACCCACAGCATTGTAAGCCCGGGGGCGACGCCAAAGGCTTTTTGCGAGCCGGTAAACAGTATGTCAATCCCCATATCGTCCACGTATTCCGGTTCGGCCGCAGTGGCGCAGACACCGTCCACTATGTATATGGTATCCGGGAACTCCTTCATCATTTTGCCTATCTCGGCCACCGGCGCGCACACGCCTGTGGAAGTATCCACGTGGGTTACCGTCATGGCGGCGTACTTCTTCTCGCCCAGCTTTTCCCTTATTTTTTCAACAGAAACTGTCTTGCCCCATTCGCTGGAAAGGATATCAACGTTCAGTCCCTTTCTTTCGCACAGTTCTATGAAACGGTCCCCGAAGAACCCATGGGAGACTATAAGTACGTTGTCTCCTTTCTTTGTGGTATTGGCAATTGCCATTTCCATACCCATGGTACCGCTGCCGGCAATGACAAACACTTCCCCGCTGCACTTGAACAATACTTTCAAATCCTCCAGCAGCTCTTTAAAGTCCTTCACAAATTCAGGGTCACCGAAGGCCACCGTTTCCCTGCCCATCTGGTTCTGGATGGACCTCACCACCGGAGTCGGGCCGGGAATCATAACTAGTTTCCTGGTTTTCATAAAACCCCTCCTCATCTATTTTAAATTTCATTATGCTCTTATTTAAAT
>DASRVG010000031.1:0-3405 GCA_035655175.1 Clostridia bacterium
GGTGGCACTTTTTCTGTCCTTTGTAACGGGGGGATTGTTTGGCACCTTTATGCTGCTTACCGGGAAGAAGAAGAGGAAAGATGCGGTACCCTTCGGACCCTTTCTAGGCGGTTCGGCGATTGTTGCGGCCCTTTACGGGCAACAACTGGTTTCCCTCTATTTATCAATAATTCTAGGGGGAGATATAATGAAAACACATTGACGGTAGTGGTTTTACCCTTGTAGAATTGTTGGCGGTATTGCTCCTGTTCTCGATAGTATGTGCGGTGGCGGTACCCGGTGTTAATGCGGTGCTGACCGGGGCGGAGCTTAATGCGGCAATAAGGGAGCTGGTGACTGATATAAGGTTTGCACAGCAGATGGCTATGGGTGAAGGCAGGATATACCGCATAACCTTTAACAAGTACATGAACCTGTATCGGGTAGGCTACACAAGCCACCCCGTCCAGGTAACGGTTAAACAGGTAGTGCTTCCGGGGGGACTGACGCTGGTAGGTACAAGCTTTAAGAACGATACGCTCAGCTTTAATGTAATAGGGTCACCCTCGGCCGCCGGTACGATAAACCTACAGGATAAAAGGGGCAGAGAGATAAGGGTTACAGTGCTATTGGCAACCGGAAGGGTAAGGGTATACAGATGAGGTGTGGGTATTGAAGGAAAGGCTTAAGCAAAACGGGGGTTTTACATTGATAGAAATTCTGGTAGCCCTTGCAATACTAGGGCTTTTGATCCCACCGGTTATTGGGCTTTTTACCGCTGCCTCGGCAAGCAATTACCGTAGCATAAGGAATACTGTGGCACTGACGGTGGCAAGGGATATAATGGACAGGATAAAAGCGGGGGATATAAATACCTACAACCAGGGCCGGGAGCTAGAAAACTACAGGCAACAGTACGGGGTGGAGATATTTGTTTCCGTTGAGGGCGCGGGGAAGGGTAACCACCTTGGCTTGATAAAAGTTTATGTGTCACCAAAACCGGGTATGGACCCGCAGACAGGTGGGATAATGCTGGCATCCTACTCTACCAATGTATTCGCAGATGAGATAGACACCACGAAGCTTAGTATTTCCGGCACCGGCGAATCGGAAAATTAGGCGGTGTACTGTTATGAAGTGTTTGCAAAACCAAAAAGGCCTGTCCATTGTTGAACTCTTGATAACCCTTGGCCTGTCAAGCATTGTGGTTATTGCCGTTTTTATGGTTTACCATTCCGGTACTAAGGCCTGGACCAGGGCGGAAAACCAGGTGGAGGTGCAACAAAACCTCAGGGTGGCAATGAACATGCTAAGTACCGAAGTGAGAAAGGCCGATAGGTTTAGAATAGAACCTAACGGCCAGGGTATTGTACTTACCTATAAGGACGGGTCGAGTAAAACCTACAGGTTCCACGCGGCATCAGGGGAAATAAGGATGTACGAAAGCGGGACAGCGGTAGCTATGCACGTAGAGGGATGCAGGTTTTTCTATTCAAAGGGTCTTGTTACTATTGAGATTACCATGAAGGGCATGGATGGAATAGCAGAAAGGATGTACACCTTCAGTATAAACGCCCGGGGAAAGAGTAACGATGGTTAATAACAGGCAGGGGTTAGCCCTGGTAATGGTGATGGTCTATGCCCTTGTTCTAACCATACTAGGAACTGCAATACTGGGCGTGGCGATAAGCGAGTACAGGATGGAAACAGCGCACAGGGACGTGGTGAAGGCCTATTACATTGCTGAGGCGGGCATGGAAAAGGCCATATGCGAAATAACTCAAACTGAAAAAATACTGCCCTCTGTCCTTGAAAATAAAAAATGGGAGATGGGACCGGAGGACTTTAGCCTTGTCGAGCCGGGGATACAGGCAGGCTTTACGGTAACGGTGGAATACGTTGACCTAAAGGAGGAGATATTTGTCGAGGAAGGAGAAACCATAGTGCTGTATAAATCCATATACGGGATAGGGCTCAAGTCGGTGGCAGCTTATAAGGGTGCGCCGGCGGAATTGAAAGCCATAATATTGGTGGAGGACTACGAAGATATGGATAGGGAAAACAAGGTGGAGGTACAAAACTGGAGGCAGACAAGGGGGGTGTACGGTGAAGATAAAAAACTATATGGAGGATGTAGTAATACACCTGCTCTATAACATAGTCAAGGACAGGGAAGATATCTGCAAATGTGAAAAATGTCTTAACGATATTGCGGCCATTGCACTTAACAGGCTGCCTCCCCATTATGTGGTATCCGAAAAGGGGGAGGTTTACTCGAAGGTACTTAATATGTCTATACAGTTTGAGGCGGACGTTACGAAGGCCATTATTGAAGCGATTGGTATAGTAACGGGCAATCCGAGGCATGAAAGGGTATAGATGGGGTGAAAATATGCCGGTCTTAAAACGCAAAGTAATAGGACTGGACATTGGAAGCAGCAGTATAAAATGGGTATTATACAGCAGCGGGAAAAGGCCTGATATATATGATTGGGGCATTTGCGAAATACCGGCTGGCTGGGTGCGGGATGGTAGGATTCTTGACACCGCAGGTATTGCCTTAAGCATTAACGGTATACTAAAAGGGCTAAAGGGCAGGGTTTCCTGGGTAGCGCTTTCTTTGTCCTGCCCGGAAATGATAATAAGAACCGTCTACCTGCCCAGGCTGGTCCCAAGGGAACTAAGAAGCGCAGTCAAGTATGAAATAGAGCAGTTGATGTCGTCTGTCGCCGGGCAATACGTTTCCGATTACATGGTATTGGGTGAAGAGTTGCGGGAAGGTTCAGTACAGCAAAAGGTCCTTATCGCGGCACTGCCATTGTCGATTGTAGAAAAATACACAAAACTTTTCCGTGGTTTGAATCTAAAACCATTGGTATTTGATTTCCATGGGAACTGTGTATCCAGGCTTGTCGGTATACTGAAAAACATTAGCAAAGGCGAGCGACATTTGGTTTTGGATTCCGGGGCTTCTACAACCACCATTACGTTCGTGGAGAACGGTGCGCCCGTATTCACAAGGATTTTGCAAAAGGGCGGCGATGGGGCTACCCAATACTCGGAGCAGTTGTTTAAGGATATATACCGTTCGGTGGAGTTCTACAGGTCAAGGAGTGGTAGTGGCCTAGATTCCGTTATAACGGTGGGTGGGGGCAGTTACCTGAAGGACTTTGGCACCCTTATAGCTTCAAAGCTGGAACTAAGAGAGGTATCCATAGCCGATACACTGCCGTACTTGGCCGGGGGAAGGTTTTTGCCGGAGCAGGCTGCAGAATATGCAAATGTACTGGGACTGGCCTTGGGGGAAGCCAAAGACAGGAACAAAAGTATAAACCTGCTTCCTGGGGATTACAGAGATATTAGCAAAAAGAGAAGAGCTAAAAGGATAAAGGTACTGGCGGGAATATTGGCAGGAGCCATAGCAGC
>DASRVG010000032.1:0-6059 GCA_035655175.1 Clostridia bacterium
ATCGTATTCAATGGCCGGGGGTTCATCAAGGATGTCGGTGAGCAGCGTCAGTATCGCGCCCTTCTTCAATCGGACCCGGTTGGTAGCCAGGGCAAAGCTCCCGTCGTTTCTTAATTCCACGGGAATGAAATAGCGGTACGCCTTGCCGGGGTTGGGCGGTTTTGCTTCACCGGCACGCAGGTTATAATCCGCGGGTATGGTTCTTTCTTCAAATATCATCCCGTTGATTACCTGGATTTTTCTGCTTGGGACAAAGTTTTCCTCCAAGTATTCCGTTACCGTGCTGTTGCTGTATTTAACAAGCCTGTAGTGGATATAGTTTTCATCCTTGCTGCTTGACGAAACGAAGGCAAAACTGCTTTCACCGGAAGGTATGGTGATAACGGCCACAGGATTGGGTGTGTATGCGTTTTCCATGATACTGCTGTATATTACCTCGTAATTGCCCTTTGAACCTTTCCGCCACAATACCGCCAGCAGGTTGTTGTCGCTGTTTGGGTTGTCGATGCGGAAGTAATTGACCATATGGCTGTCCCTTTCCTCGTCCATTCCTATTGCCTGCTGGAGTATAGGGGTGCCCGGGTTGGCGGGGCCAATGTGCCTCACAGGTCCCAGGACAAGCAAAAGGAGTGCAATTGCCAAGGCTGCTGCAGCCCCTGTAAGTGGTACCTTGCCGGTTATATACTTTTTAATGCCGCCATGCCGCACGCCGCGGTTTTCTTCAATTCTCCTTTGCACCATTCTTATGCCATGGTCAAAATCGAATTTATCAAAGAATCTTTCCGACTGGCTGCGGGCTGTACTTAATTTTTTATCCAGGTCCTTGTCGTTCATACATATTCCTCCCCGGCCAGGGTTTTTTTGAGCATTTCCCTGGCCCTGCACAACCTTGTTCTCACGGTGCTTTCCTTAAGGCCGAGCACCTCAGCTATTTCAACGGTGGTCATTTGCTCAAAATAATAAAGCACTATCACCATCCTGTACCTGGTGGGCAGGTCCATTACCTTGCTGAACAATTCCCCGCCTTCTACCTGTTCCAACAGCCGGTTTGTATCGGCTTGCTTCCTTTGCTTTTCAATTGTGCTTAAATCACCCCAGGGCAGCAGCCTTTTAAACGACGAAGAGGCTAAAAAGTCGCGGCACTTATTGACGGTAATCCTGTAGACCCAGGTATAATATGAACTGTCACCCCTGAAGCTGTCCAGTTTCTCGTAAACCTTGCAAAATACTTCCTGGGCGATATCCTCGGCATGGTACCTGTCCCGCACGTAATAATAGGCAAGTTTAAACACCCTGTCTCCAAACCTCTTCATCAGGTATTCCAGCACTTCTTTTTTGTTGTCCGCCCCGGTGGTCACTGGGTTGGGTTGAGTGAGCATATTATCAACTCCGGCACGTATCGTTTCGGGCGCATCGTTTCTGGTTAAAAAACGGTGCGCCCGCTTATGTTATGCTGTCCTTATCTCCTGCCTCATGAATATTATATAAGATATTGCGAAACAGGTCATTATCATCGCCGCCATTGTAACGAAGTGCGCCCAGATAAGCAGCATGCTCTGGCCGAGAGGCAGCGTGCCCGCTATGGCGCCTTCAAGCTGGCTGGACATGATAAGCCCCATGGTTCTTACTCCGGGGTTCAGTATCGTGGTCACCGCTTCGTTGTATATGATAAGTGGCGATACCCGGCTTAAGTTTTGTTTCAGGGTTTCATGCTTCAATACCGTTTCAATGGAAGGGCGGTTGTTTACCGGGTACAGGCCGTTTGCTATTATGCCCGCCAGGAGGCCCACGAATACAGCCATGAAAAGCCACAGGGCAATCCCTGCCAGGGCCGATGTTGCGGTCTGCCTGAAAACGAGGGAGAACATAAGCGAGATTGCGTACCAAATACCGATATATACTACAGTCAGTACAAGGTACACCGCCAGCCGCCCGATTTCTTCAAAGGACGGGGGAATACCCGTCATAATTATTCCCAGTCCCGCCACCGCTACACCGAGGGACAATACCATTATCGAAAGGATGCTTGTTCCGGCAAGGAATTTTCCTACTATAACGGTATCCCTGTGAATGGGCTGGGCCAGCAGCCTGTTAAGGGTGCCCCTTGCCCTTTCGCCGTTTATTGCATCAAACCCCAGCGAGAGGCCTATAAGCGGTCCCAAAAAGGATATGAAGGAAGCAAAGGAGGGTATGAAGTCCCCGCTGCTGGAAAAAAGTTTCAGGAATATAAAGTCGTCGCTTTGCTTGTTTATCGCCTCCCTAATTCCCATTCCTGCGCTGTAAATGCTTGAAAGGCATATTATGCCTACCAGCACCAGTATTATCATAAACCTTTTGCTTCTTAAGTGGTCGGAAATCTCTTTACTGTACAGTACTCCTAACCCGCTGTAGATTGGGCTGCGCATCAAATCCCTCCTTCTTTTCAAAGTATTTCCTGTATATATCGTCCAGTTCCCTTTCAAGCAGCCTTAGATGCAAAAGCGTAAAGCCGCTTTCAAATATTTTCACGGACAGTTCTTTTCTTATGTCCTTTTCTGACCTTATAACAAGTTTATCGCCCTCTGCCGTTACATCCAGCACTCCGGGGATACTGTTTATCAGCCTGTACAGCTCTTTATCGTGGCGGTCCGATTTAAGCTCCAGCATGTAGGAATCCCTTCCAAAAACCTGGTCCGCCAGGGTATCAATGGGCCCGGAGGCAAGAAGCTTTCCCTTTACAAAGATCCCTACCCTGTCGCATACCCTTTGGACCTGGTGCAGCAGGTGGGAGGATATCAAAACGGTCCTGCCGTCCTTTTTGGACAGGTCCCGGATAAGCTGCAGCATATACTCTATGCCCTCCGGGTCAAGGCCCAGGGTAGGTTCGTCCAGTATCACCACCTTTGGGTCCTTTATGAGCAGGTCTGCAATCCCCAGCCTCTGCCGCATGCCCCTCGAATAGGTTCCCGCGGCCTTGTCTCCCACATCAAGCAGCCCCACCCTTTCCAGCGCCAAGTCTATTCTTTCATCCATGTGCTTGCTGGGCACGCCGTTGAGTTGGGCGATGAATCTTAGGTTTTCCCTGCCGGTCAGGTCCTCGTAAAAACCTATATTGTCCGGCAGGTATCCCGTTATTTGTTTGACCTTTATGGGCTGCGTGGTGGAATTGTACCCGTCCACCAGCACCCGGCCGGCGGTGGGCTCGGAAAGGCCAAGCATCATCAGTATGGTGGTGGTCTTACCGGCCCCGTTGGGACCCAAAAGGCCGTAAATTTCCCCGCTTTTTATCTGAAGGTTGAGATTGTCCACGGCAACCAGTTTGTCATACTTCTTGGTCAAACCTTCGGCTTCTATGATGTAGTTTTCAGCCATGGTTATCGTCTCCCGTATTTATTGAATATGAAATAAAGGCCGCCTGCCAGGCCGGCTATTAGGATTCCGCCGACCAGTCCCCAGGCCGTAGAGGTTTTTACGGTAATCCTGAACTCTGCACTGCTGCTGTCTTCGGGGGCAGCAGCGGTAAGTTCCACCACGTAATCGCCTGCCAGCGCCTTGCTGTCCGGCTTAATATATGCCTTTATCTCCTTGCTTTCACCGGGTTTTAAAAGGTCAATTTCCTTGGGTTCAAACTCCACTTCCCAGTTTTTCGGTTCCCAGGACCTCATCTCTATATCCGCCAGGTCTCCGCTCCCTTCGTTGCTGACCAGGAGTTTTACCTCCCTTTGTCTTCCGGCATAGGCATCCTCGCTGAGCCTTCCGGCAGGGGTGGTAAGCTTTATATCGTAGGTACCCTTTATTATAACCCTTAGGTCCTGCCTCAGGGTTTCACCGGCGGACTTTGCAATTATCGGTATGGTGTACTCCCCGGCCGCGACAAGGTCGGGCGGGTCAATGTTTATATCCAGGCCCTGGTTTTTGTTTGGCTCCACGCTTATGCTGGCAATTTTCTCCGAAGAGTATGCCGGTGAAAAGGTGGCCTGCCATCCCCTGGGAACGTTTGCCGCAAGGCTGTAGGACTGGGTCTGGCTGCTGTTGTTAGTAATGTCCACCCTGAATTTAAAAGCCGTAGTTGGACTTCCTTCAAGGTCGGGGTATTCTGCGGAAATTTCGCTGCTTCGCTTTGCGTCCTCCTTTATATGCATGTCTATGGTAAGACGGTTGGAGGAACCGGTTCCCCTGGCTTCCAGTACTACCTGGTACCTGCCCTCCTTTGCATCCGCCGGTACATCTATGCTTAAGTCAATATTCTCATAGGAATTGCCGTCCACGAAAACCCTGTCCACCGAACGGCCGCCCCCCTCCAGCGTCCATTCCCAGTTGTCCGGGGTCGAAACCATCCTAATTTCAATCCTTTGCGAGCCGGCGGTGTTGTTGCGTACCTTAAGCGGGAATTCGATTGTTTCCCCGGGCCTTACCTCAACTCCCGGGTAGGGGGTACCGATTGTGATACCGCTTTGGGCAAGGGCCGATGACGGCAGTATTACGGTAAGTAAAACCACTGCGGTAAATAAGGAAAAACTTTTAATCACCCACCTTCCCGGATGTCTTGTTGTTCTTCTTTTCCGATGCATTAGTGAGCGCATTATAAATTCCTCCCTGCGTGTAGTTTTAGTTTTCACATATTTAGACGTGCCAGGAACAAAAGCGCTACAAAACTTGGACGATGTTTAGCTTGTTGAGCTGCTTCGCTGTCCATCAATGGACTTTTTCGCACAATTGGTTTATATTATAGACTGAAGCGAGGGACCGCCCCAGGTTCCGAAACGGTCTCAATGGAAAGAGTTTGGAGCTTGTATAATAAAGGGAGTTGTGGGTTAAGTGACGCGGAAAAGGAGAATTGGCTTAACCAATCTTATACTGTTGTTCCCATTGGCATTTGCCTTTGCATACCTTGCATCCCGTTTCCCGGAAATGGTGGAGCGCTACTATTCAAGGACGGTTTACAGGTACCTTTCCCAGGCAATAAGCACCGCTACCGGGATATTTCCCTTTTCGGTCGCCGAAGTTATGGTTGTCCTTATACTTGTGCTTACAATTGCCGGTGTGGTGTATTGCATAACAGAAATCATTAAAACCCCGGGGCAAAGGTTTAGGCTGATTGCGGGGCGATTGGTCGCAGCGGCGGCGGCAGTAAGCATCCTGTGTTTCGGTTTTGTTTCTGTGTGGGGGCTTAATTACCACAGGTTATCCATTGCCTCAATTGCCAACCTGGAGATTAGGGAAGCATCGGTGGAGGAATTGGAGGCCCTTTGCCGGTACCTGATAGAAGAGGCCAATGACCTAAGGCGATTTATGGAGGAGGACCAAGACGGGGTGATGGCCTGCCCCGGCGGGGTGGGGGATATACTGAAAAGGGCCTACAAGGGCTACCAGTCCGGCGCCGGGGTTTACCCGGAGCTGGGGGGCAGGTACGGAAGGCCCAAGGCGGTTATGCTGTCCAAGGTGTTATCCTACCAGGGGATTGGGGGCATATATTTCCCCTTTACCGGCGAAGCCAATGTCAATGTATCCGGGCCCCATTTCATGATACCCTTCACCGCGTCCCATGAAATGGCTCACCAGAGGGGCTTTGCCAGGGAGGACGAGGCAAATTATATCGGATACTTAACCTGCATAATGCATCCCGACCCGGACTTTAGATACTCCGGCACCATGGCTGCGCTGCTTTATTCGATGAACGCTATGGCCCGGCAGGACAGGGAAAGGTATTACAGCCTCAGGGAGGAGTACAGCGCAGGAGTGGCGAGGGATTTTGAGGCATGGAACCGGCACTGCAAAAAATACGACGGCTTTGTCAGGGAAGCCGCCGACCGGATAAACGATGCCTATTTGCAGGCCAACGCCCAAAGCGACGGCGTGAAGAGCTACGGCCGGATGGTGGACCTTTTGCTTGCCCATTACAGGGCTTTGGGCAGGGCTGAGAGCGAAATACAATAGACAGAAGGTACTCGAAAAGTAACTGGTAATACTGGCATAAGGGATATTTAGCCATAGAACAGGTATTATCTGGGCATGAGGCCCGTGGACTTTGAAAACCGCATATTGTTACGAGAAGAAAAAGTAAAAATGGGTATAGCAAA
>DASRVG010000033.1:0-3449 GCA_035655175.1 Clostridia bacterium
GGACTTCGTTTTGTTATGCAAACTCGTCCGTTCCACGTATGCCTTGTATGCAGTTCCTGTCCGTCGGTGCGGGACTTTGCCTGCAGCTTCCTCCAGATTTCACCTCACGGTGAACACCCTTGCTGTTTAGCTAATGGTTCCCACTACCAAGCCCATAGCGGACTTTCACCGCCTAGTTACTGCCCATGTCGGGCGAACCTAAAAAAGCAGGCCGGGGCCTGCTTTCACCATCTGTTTAGCTTTTAAGTTTTTCTATGTCTCTTTTCAGCTGCTCTACCTCTTTCTTCAGTGTCGACACCTGTGAGATGGCGGATAGAGCAAATACAAAAGCAATAGGAGCCATATACCCTAGAAATTCCACTTTTAAATCACCTCTTTCCTTTGCTGAACAAATACCGTACGTTATACCTAAGGGGAGTAATTTATAAATTCTGATATGGGTCCCTTAATTATCAGAACCCATCGATAATTCTCCTTATATCCCGCAGCCCGTTAATGACATTGTCCATATCCTTTTGCCCAAATTCCAATTTTATATAATGTTTCCCGTTGTCCCTTCCTATTTCCCATTCTATGGAATCCAGCAGTTGTGATTCTATCAGTTCCAGTCCCTCTGTTACACCTTTTAGGTTGCTTTGGTCCGCTGCCGCTGCTTTACCCTTCAAGTCATGAATAATCCCATAATACTCAACGTCATAGTCCAGCAAAAACTTATAATAATGCGGAAACCTGGGATACTGAACCCACTGTATAAAATCAGTACCCCTGTGGTCGTTAATCCTCGTTATAAGGCTCATGTTTTCGCTGTTGAAAGAAACCTCTTCCAATATTATGCGCAGCTTGCCAAGGTCGTACAGCCTTTCTTGCAGTTCATCGGCCAGCATAACCCTTTCGATATATATGCTTTGTTCCCTGTTTTTGAATGATATGAACACCAGCGAAATAATCAGTACTATAACCAAACCGAATAATACATAGGCCTTATATTTTTGATTTTTCACCCGACAACCACCGCCGTGCCGGAGGCGGTCACCATAAGCATATTACCGCTCTGCCCAAGCACTTCATAGTCGATATCCACCCCGACCACAGCATTGGCCCCGAGGGCTTCCGCCCTTTTTTCCATTTCCCTTAATGCCGCTTCCCTTGCTTCAATCAGTTCCCCTTCATAGGACCCGGACCGTCCTCCGAAAAAGTTGGTAAGACCGGCCGCGAAGTCCTTGACAAAGTTCACGCCGGATACTACCTCTCCAAAAACTATGCCTTTATACTCGCTTATTTTCCTGCCTTCCACGCCGGGTGTTGTGGTCACAAGCATTACCATCCCTCCAATTATAAAACACTATTTTTCATTTCTTTATGAAACAGACCGCCCGGGGCGCTGTCCCTCGACGGTCCGTTATACTCACAGTGTATATTCCGCCAGCTGTCATCCCTGTAAGTAGAAATCTTAACGCTTGGAGAACTGGGAAGCCTTTCTTGCCTTCTTCAAGCCGTATTTCTTCCTTTCCTTCATCCTCGGGTCCCTGGTCATAAAGCCTGCTTTTTTGAGTACCGGCCTGTATTCCGGGTCAGCCTGCTCCAGGGCCCTTGATATGCCGTGCCTTAAAGCCCCCGCCTGGCCGGTAAATCCGCCGCCGTGTACCAAGGCCACCACGTCAAATTTCCCGGCGGCGCCGGTAAGCTCCAGGGGCTGCCTTGCTATAACCTTAAGGGTTTCGAGGCCGAAATACTCCTCAATATCCCTGCCGTTTATCAATATTTTGCCTTTGCCGGGGATTAATCTAACCCTGGCTACGGACTTTTTCCTCCTGCCGGTGCCGTAATACTGAACCTTTTCCACTGTCTTTCCTCCCTTCTTAGCCAATTAGTAACCCAGCTCAAGCTTTTCGGGTTTCTGGGCCGCATGCTTGTGCTCGGGACCCCCGTATACCTTAAGCTTGGTAATCATTTTCCTGCCCAGCCTGTTATGGGGCAGCATGCCCCAAACGGCTTCATAGACAACTCTCTGCGGCTTTTCCCGGATCATTCTCTCAAAGGTAACTTCTTTCAGTCCGCCCGGATGCCCGGAATGACGGCGGTATACCTTTTGCTGTTTCTTTTTGCCGGTAAGTTCCACTTCTTGAGCATTGATTATTATAACAAAATCGCCCGTGTCCATGTGAGGAGAATATATGGGTTTGTGTTTTCCCTTGAGTATGCCGGCTACCTGGCTTGCAAGCCGCCCTAAAGTTTTGCCCTTGGCATCCACGACAAACCATTTTCTCTCTATGCTTTCCGGTTTAGGCATATATGTTTTCATCCGAATATCCCTCCTTAAGTCGACATTACTGAGTTTTATATATGACATATGGCCCGGGGCTGGTGGGCCTAATATCCATAAACATAAATAGTATATTACATGGTGCCGGGCGTGTCAAGAATCCTCCCGGTAGTACACCTCCTCAAGAAACAGGCCTTGGGGAGGCAGTGTCGGGCCGGCAAATCTCCTGTCCCTTTTGTCCAGGATATCCCTTACATGGTGCGGAGGCATGCTTCCCTTCCCCACCTCCACAAGGGTGCCGGCTATTATCCTTGCCATGTTATAAAGAAAACCGTTCGCTTTGATTATTATATCTATAAACTTTCCCTTTTTTTCAATTTCCAGCAGTTCCACGTTTCTAACCCTGGACTTTGCAAGGCTTCCGCTGCCGCAAAAGGAGGAAAAGTCCCTGCTGCCCAAAATATACTTTGAAGCTTCTTTCATCCTTTCAATATCCAGTCTTTCCGGAATAAAACAGCTATAATTCCTGTGTATCGCCGAGGGTATTTCGCTGTTATAAATCCTGTACCTGTATTTTTTCCCGATCGCGTCGTATCTTGCATGAAAGTCGTGCGCCACTTCCACCGCGCCGGTAATCCTTATATCCGGCGGAAGGCAGCTGTTCAATGCAAAGGGTATCCTTTCGGCGGGTATGCGGGCTTCGGTCTTGAAATTGGCCCTCTGCGCCAGTGCATGTACCCCGCTGTCTGTCCTTCCCGAACCTATTAGATTTGCTTTGCTTCCGGTTATCTTCTCTATCGCCTTTTCTATAAGCTGCTGGATGGATACGGCATTTTTCTGCCTCTGCCAGCCGTGGTAATTGGTACCATCATACTCTATGGTCAGAAGAATATTTCTCAAAAAAGACCACCTACCAACCCCTGCTAGCTGCAGCGGCGAGCAGTATCACCGCCCCCAGAAGCAAGGCTAAATAATCCCTTCCTGCCATGTGCAGCACCTTTAACCGGGTCCTTCCCTTGCCTCCCCTGTAGCACCTCGATTCCATCGCCAGGGCCAGCTCGTCGGCCCTCCTGAAGGCGCTTATAAACAGCGGCACCAACAGCGGCACCAGGTTCTTGGCCCGGTTCACCAGGTTCCCGCTTTCAAAGTCCGCACCCCTGGCCATCTGTGCCTTCATTATTTTATC
>DASRVG010000034.1:0-2567 GCA_035655175.1 Clostridia bacterium
GCCACCACCGAACTGGTGCATAAAAATCCCTACGAGCTGCTAATAGCGACCATGCTTTCGGCCCAGACCACCGACAAGCAGGTGAACAAGGTAACGCCGGGGCTTTTTGAGAGGTTCCCGGACGCCAAGGCCCTTGCGGAGGCGGATATAAGTGAGATTGAAAGCCTTATAAAAACCTGCGGGTTTTATAAATCCAAGGCAAGGAACATAAAGGAAGCCTGCCGAATTATAGTGGAGGAATACGGAGGAAGGGTTCCGCAAACCATGGAGGAGCTGACGGACCTTCCGGGGGTGGGCAGGAAAACGGCGAACGTGGTGCTGAGCAACGCCTTTGGTGTGGACGCCATAGCCGTCGACACCCATGTGTTCAGGGTGGCCAACAGGCTGGGGCTGGCACAGTCGGGGGATGTGAGGGGCACCGAGGAACAGCTGATGGAAAACATCCCCAGGGAAAAGTGGTCCCGTGCACACCACTGGCTGATTCATCACGGCAGGAGGATATGCAAGGCCAGGAGACCCAAGTGTGCCGGGTGCCCGCTGGCGGAAGTTTGCAGCTTTAAAGCGGAACAGTAACGGCTGCCGCGTAATCAAAAGAACCGTCCCTATGATTGGAGGGGGTGTGGGAAATGGTAAACACGATATTCGCGCTGGATATAGGCACAAGGACGGTGGTGGGGGTGCTGGCCCGGGGCAGTGCCGACCGGGACCTGCTGGAGGTCATTGACATGGAGGTTATGGAGCACGGCGACCGGAGCATGTTTGACGGGCAGATACACGATATCCCCAAGGTAACCGATGTGGTAAAACAGGTAAAAACGAGCTTGGAGACCAGGAACAACTGCCGGCTGCAGCATGTATCGGTGGCGGCGGCAGGAAGGGCACTTATTACCCACAGGGTGAGGGTTATTGAAAACGTGGAAGGACGGGAGCCGGCGGATTCCACCTTTATAAACAGCCTGGAGCTTAAGGCGATGCAGGAAGCGCAGCAGCAAATACAAGGCACATACAAGGACAACTCTCAGCACTACTGCGTTGGATACAGCGTCGTGGACTACTACCTGGACGGCGTGCCCATAAAAAGCCTTGAAGGCCACAGGGGCCATGAGATGGGCGTGGAGGTGATAGCCACCTTCCTGCCGCGGTCGGTGGTGGAAAGCCTTTACGCGGTTATGGAAAGGTCCGGCCTTGAGGTGATAAACCTTACGCTGGAGCCCATAGCGGCCATTGCGCTGGCCATCCCGGAAAAGCTGCGTATGCTGAACCTTGCCATGGTGGACATAGGCGCCGGCACGTCGGATATTGCGATATCCCGAAACGGCAGCATTTCCGCCTATGCAATGGTATCCATGGCCGGGGATGAAGTGACCGATGAAATAGCGCAGCATTTTTTATTGGACTTTCAAAGTGCCGAAGGGGTGAAAAGGAAACTTTTCTCGGAGGCCTCTTCGACCGTTTCCAGGGATGTAATGGGAAACCGACTTACAATAAACCGGGAGGAACTGTGCGAAATAGTCCGGCCGGTGGTGGAAAGGATTTCCCAACGTATAGCCGAGAGCATTATAGAATACAACCAGGGACCGCCCAAGGCGCTGTTTTGCATAGGGGGCGGCAGCCTTACCCCGGGTATTAAAGAGTGCCTCTGCTCCCTGCTGGGACTTCCCGAAAGCCGGGTGGGCATAAAGGGCCTGGAGGACAATGAGAGGCTTAAGGTTTCGGTACCCGGTTTTACGGGGCCCGATTATATAACCCCTGTCGGGATTGCGCTGGCGGGATACAGGGCCGCGGGAGACCATTTCGCCGATGTCACCGTCAACGGGAAGGGCTTAAGGCTTCTGAGAACCAGGAGGATTACCGTGAGCGACGCACTTTTGTCCATTGGTTTTTCTCCGAGGAAGCTGATACCCGCAAGGGGAGAGAGCATCAGTTTTTACATAAACGGCCGGGTAAGGGAAATAAAAGGGGAACCGGGCCGGCCCGCGGTTATCAGGCTGAACGGGCAGGAGGCCGGCCTTGATTCCGAGCTGAAAAACGGCGACGTTGTGGAAATAACCGAGGCCGCGGCCGGCAGCCCGGCAAGGCCCACGGTGGCGGAAATAATACAAAAAGAATCCTGCAGGGTTAAGCTGGAAGGCAAAGAGATTGCCCTGCCGGTCAAGTGGACATTAAACGGCAGAAAGGCGTCCGCCGATGAGGTTATAAACGACGGGGACAGGCTGGATATTACACGCATAAATACCTTGGGAGAGTTTATAGAAGCATGCGGCCTTCCGAAAAAGGGGTATGTCTACAGCATAAACGGCCAAAGGGCGGACTTTGCCCGACGGCTTAACGACGGGGACAGCATTTCCCTTGGGGAAGAAACCCCGGGCAGGGTAATAACCGTCATGGTGAACGGCAAAAGGGTGGACCTTCCGTTCAGGGAAGAGCCGTACATATTCGTGGACCTTTTCAGATACATGGACTTTGACGTGGAAAGGGCAAGGGGCAGAATACAGCTCGCCATAAACGGTAAAAAAGCGGGATATACGGATATAATCAGGGAAGGGGACAGCATAGAAATAATGTAA
>DASRVG010000035.1:0-3911 GCA_035655175.1 Clostridia bacterium
ACCTCCCTTCCTTTTCCATTATATAGCCCATGCCGATGCTGTTGTTTTCACCAAGGCCGCAGTCAACGGCTATCTTCTTTATATCTTCTGAACACCTCATCTTAAAAGGCGCGATGAATCCTTTCAAGGTAATACCCTTAAAGTTAATCAGTGTTCCCTTGGGCTTTGTCCTTAGGTATTCCTGGTCAAATTCAATATCTATGCTCATGTTAACAGGCAGTTTCCCATGTACCAGGAAATATTTTTTTAAAAGGTTATTCTTGATGTTGTCTATGAATTTCGGTTCATCGATGTATACCGTCCTTGGTTTCAGACCTTCCTCCGTTTCCATGGCAGTAGTGACTACAATGGGGGATAGTGTGCGAAACTCTGTTTCATAATCAAAGGACGTATTATCCTTAAGATATACGTTGTTGACAATATATTCGTCCCTGTCTATTCTTACACTTCCGTTTTTTAACAGGGAGTTCCCCAGGCATTCAATAAACCTTTCTACAGGAGAATTTATATACAGTCGGCATTTGCCCGGCTTTATCAGCATGTATTGTCCTTCGATACTGTAGCTCTCCGGCATAAAACGTGAAAAAACAAACAACTTAAACTTTTTATTTCCCACAACATATCCCCGATCATGAAGCATGGACGAAAAGTCCTCGTCATGTTGGGACAGCAATCTGTATATTAGAGATGTAAGATAATAATTGTAGTTCAAATCAAGCCGCCTTTCACTTTTAGCATAAAGCTCGATCTCAAGAATCATGTTTTACCTCCCGATGTTAATAGGCTTATAAAGGATTTATGTATATGTTCTACAAATATTTACTATATCCTCCACTATGCATACATTTTTAACATTTTTATCCTTATAATGATTGGCTCTCCTTCATCCACATTTCATAAAACCCCGGACTACCCATAATTGATTTTATCACGCTTTTCTAGCAGCTGTCGTCGACCCCCGGGGATTTTTTCTCTACTGGCGGCCGACGACACTTTTTCCTACATAATTATTCACGCTAATACCGTTCAGGCTGTGTTATAATGATTACAAACATCTATGGAGGGTTGCTTGAGATGGGGCAATTGATATACATTTTACTCGCAGCAGTCGTTGCAATGGCCGTGCTCGTTTTGACCGGAAACCTCAAAAAACAGGTTGATGAAAACCTGAACATAATCGATGAAATGGAACACAAGTATAAAAATAAGACCCTCAAGTAGGGGTCTTATTTTTCTGTTCGGCAATATCCGAGGAGTATCCGTTACCGCGATGCTGGGGGCGTACCTGGTATCGCAATGCCGGGTACTGCAATGCCGCCTTGACTCCCCGTCCCATGTTCATTACAATATTGAACTAACAGGACAGGACACGAGGAATTTGCTGCCAAACACTAAGGAGGTAATACTATGGGTACCGTGGTACCGACCAGGGAAGAAGCCTTTGCGCTTTTGAAAGAATTCAACAAGAGCGAAAACCTGATACGCCACGCGCTTGCCGTTGAGGCGGTAATGGTTCATTTCGCGGAGCTTTTTAACGAAAGCGACGTTGAAAAATGGAGGATAGTGGGGCTTGTCCACGACCTCGACTATGAAAGGTATCCCGAGGAGCACTGCAGGAAGGTTAGGGAAATCCTTACCGAAAGAAACTGGCCGGAGGACTACATACGGGCAATACAAAGCCATGGCTGGGGCATCTGCAGCGACGTGGAGCCGGTGGAGCGTATGGAGAAGGTGCTTTATGCGATAGACGAGCTGACAGGGCTTATAAACGCCACCGCCCTTATGCGGCCCAGCAAAAGCATACTGGACCTCACACCCAAATCGGTAAAGAAAAAGTGGAAGGACAGCCGCTTCGCAGCCGGTGTGGACCGCGGCATTATCCAGAAGGGCGTGGATATGCTGGGAATGGACCTTACCGAGGTGATTGACCACACCATCAAGGGAATGCAGAAAGTGGCCGAAGATATAGGCCTCAAGGGAGAACTGTAAAAATCAGGTGTTGACATTCACAATTAGCCGGGTTAGAATAATACTATAGTATTCCGACAGTTTTACTAGGGATTAAAGGCAGTGAAGGAGTAAAGTAGACCGGAGGGACCATTCAGAGAGAAGACGCCCCGGCTGAAAGCGTCTTTACGGAAAGACCGGTTGAAGTGCGCTCCGGAGCCGTGGGCCGAAACGCGGTATAGGCCTTACCGGGAACGCCCGTTACAGCGTTAGGGCATAGCACTGTGCCTGAACTTAAGTTATAAACAAGAGTGGAACCGCGAAACCAAAACTTTCGCCTCTTTGGGGGTGAAAGTTTTTTGATTGTTTTTCTGCTTATATGCGCCACCTTGTTTCATCAAATAATGGGAGGAGATATTAGTGGAAGTATTCGCAGATGTAACCCAGCTTATAGGCAGTACGCCCATAGTCAGGCTGAACAGGCTGCCGGGCAAAAAGGGCGCGGAGGTCCTGGTTAAGCTGGAATCCTTCAACCCCGGCGGCAGCATAAAGGACAGGATTGCGCTAAACATGGTGCTGGCTGCTGAAAAACAAAACATTATTAACAAGGACACGGTAATAGTAGAACCTACCAGCGGCAACACCGGAATAGGCCTTGCCATGGTGGCCGCCGCGAGGGGGTACAAATTGCTGCTTGTAATGCCCGATACCATGAGCGAAGAAAGGCGCAAACTTATGAAGGCCTACGGGGCGGAGTTTTTGCTTACCCCCGGCGAATACGGCATGAAGGGAGCGGTGGACAAAGCCCTTGAACTGGTCGCGCAAAACCCGAACTATTTCATGCCCCAGCAGTTTAAAAACCCCGCAAACCCTGAAGCCCACAGCAGGTTTACCGCCTCGGAAATACTGGCACAGCTTGGAACGCGGGTGGATGCCTTTGTTGCAGGCGTGGGTACCGGGGGCACAATAACCGGCGTGGGCAAGGTGCTAAAGGAAGCAGTCCCCGGCATCCAAGTAATTGCCGTGGAACCCGACGGTTCGCCGGTCCTCTCGGGGGGCAGGGCGGGAGCCCATGGCATACAGGGTATAGGTGCGGGCTTTGTGCCGGACGTCTTGGACACGGGAATAATTGACCGCATCATAAGGGTGACCGACCATGATGCCAGGGAAACCGCACGGGGCATGGCCTCTAAAGAAGGGCTGCTGGTGGGTATCTCGTCGGGGGCCGCGGTCCGGGCCGCTCTCCAGGTGGCCAAGGAGCTGGGCGCCGGGAAACGGGTGCTGGCCATAGCCCCGGATACCGGGGAAAGGTATTTAAGCATGAACCTTTATTAAAGGGGGGAAAACGCCATGTTCAAGCAGTTAAGGGAAGATATCCAGGCCGTGTTCAAGAACGACCCCGCGGCCAGGTCCGTATTGGAAGTGCTCCTGTGCTACCCGGGACTTCATGCATTGATAATGCACCGGTTTGCCCACCGGTTATACAAAGCCGGGCTGTACCTTTTCGCCAGGATTGTTTCGAATATAAACAGGTTTCTTACAGGGATAGAGATTCACCCCGGTGCCAGGATAGGCAGAAGGCTTTTTATAGACCACGGAATGGGGATAGTGATTGGTGAGACGGCGGAAATAGGGGACGACGTTGTCCTGTACCACGGGGTCACGCTTGGCGGTACCGGGAAAGACAAGGGAAAGCGCCATCCCACGGTGGGCAGCAATACCATTATAGGCGCGGGAGCCAAGGTGCTGGGGCCCATAACCATTGGTAATAACGTGAAAATCGGTGCGGGCTCGGTGGTGCTTGATTCTATACCGGATAACTGCACCGCCGTCGGGTGCCCCGCAAGGGTGGTAAAGCGAAAGTTCACCCGGGAGGACAATGTCTTGTCCTGGGTTATTTAGCCGAAAACGAAAAAGGGACATGGGAAAGGGACAAGGGACGGTTCTTTGTCCCTTTCTTATCC
>DASRVG010000036.1:0-6419 GCA_035655175.1 Clostridia bacterium
ATAGGCGCTATAAGGCTGCATGGCTTTCATAAATGAACGGATATAAAGGCCATTAGACAGAAAGATTCATGGAAGAAAACTACAGGTTAATATTGGAATACAAAAAGATAAATAAATTGCCACCGATTACTTGACACTTACTTGTCGATTGGTAGCCTGTAAGATGGCCGGTTATTGTGGTATAATTGTTACAGGTTATAGTTGGTAGTCCGTATTTGGCTGCCCGTGGTTGGTAGCGGGGGTTACTGCAAAGGGGTGTCGGTATGGCTGCGGTGATAATTGAGGTTGTGGGAAATCTGGCAAACAAGCTGGGCATAATAATCATGCTTGTCTTTTTCCTGTCACGGATTGAGGTTTTTAAGAAGCTCATTCTAAAAAAGATAATATCCCCTTACGAGCGCATTCTGCTGGCGCTTATATTCGGAGGGATGGGCATCCTGGGCACCTACTCCGGGGTACCGATAATGGGCTCAATTGCAAACTCCCGTATCATAGCGGTGATGATTGCAGGGATACTGGGGGGCCCCGTCGTAGGAATCGGCGCAGGATTAATCGCGGGAATACACCGGTGGGCTGTAAACATAGGAGGGTTTACCGCCGTGGCCTGTGGCATATCTACTGTTATTCAGGGCGGAATAGGGGGGTATCTCCACCGAAGGGTGGGCAACAAAACCATTAACTATAGGTACCCTCTTGTGGCGGTAATAGCCGCCGAGATGTTGGAGATGCTGATAATACTGCTCATCGCTTCTCCTTTCAGCACTGCGCTGGAAGTTGTAAAGATTATAATTATACCCATGACTGCGATAAACTCCATAGGCATGGTATTTTCAATACTTATAATAAACAACATATACGGGGAGCAGGAAAAGACTGCGGCTATGAACGCCCAGCTGGCGTTAAATATTGCCAACAAAACCCTTCCTTTTTTGAGAAAGGGGCTTAACAACCTGTCCGCCGCAAAGGCCACCAAGATAATCCACGGCATGACGGACATAGACGGGGTGTCAATAACCGACACCGAAAAGGTTCTTTCCTTTTACGGGAATATTATCACATCCCTGAGCATAGACAGGCCCATTGAAAACCCCGCGGTAATTGACGCAATTCAAACGGGCAAGAGCAATACGGTGAGCATGGCAGGGCCGGACGGCAGGGCCCAGAGCATAATAGCTGTTCCTCTTAAGGAGAGGAATGCTATAGTGGGAAGCCTGGTGCTTTTTAAAGAGGGCCGGGACAGCCTCGGGTGGGTTGAGGAGGAACTCGCCCTAGGTTTGGCGCAGCTATTTTCCACGCAATTGGAGCTAAGCAAAATAGAGGAGCAGTCGCGCCTTTTGGCAAAGGCAGAGCTAAAGGCGCTGCAAGCCCAGATCAACCCGCATTTTTTGTTCAATGCCCTAAACACAATAGTATCCTACTGCAGGATGAGTCCTGGAACGGCCAGGAAGCTTCTTATTGACCTCGGGGACATCCTGAGGAGCAATTTGAGTCATTATGGCGAAAACATCGACCTCTATACGGAGATAAACAATATTAAGTCCTACCTCAATATAGAAAAGGCCAGGTTTGGAAGCAGGTTAAACGTAAAATTCAACATACAGGAGGATTTGAATTGTAAAATCCCGCCGCTGCTTTTACAGCCGCTGGTGGAGAACTCCATCAAGCATGGACTGGCCCCGAAGGAAGAGGGAGGGACCGTGGTGATAGGAGTATCCAGTGGTGAAGGGGGAATTCATATATACGTGGAGGACGACGGGGTGGGGTTTGAAACTGATAGCCTCCTTGCACAGGAAGAGGATGGCGGTGTCTACAAGAAAATAGGCCTTAGAAACATAGACAAAAGGCTTAAGAATATGTACGGCAGTGATTATGGGCTGAGAATAGAAAGCCAAAAGGGGAAAGGAACCCGGATTTCAATGTTTATACCCGACTATTCGGAGGGCTACGGCCGGGTGGATGCCGAAGAAGTTATAGGATAGGATTAAAAAAAGCGGGTGCCCGGCAGGCACCCGCTTTTTTTACGCCTTATGCTTTACTTTTTAAGCGGAGATTCTATCTTTTTAGTAATTTCCTTGTAGCCCTGGGTTGCCAGTACTATAGCCAGCACGAACAGCAGTGCCGGGATTACGACCAGGATGTAATTTCCTGTTGCCAGGTTGGCCTGCATCAGCTGTATTAGCGCAAGCAGCGTTACTATCATCATGAAGGTCATGGGTATTGTGAACATGTTGTAGTTATAACCGGTCTTTTTAAGCCATATTGCCACCGAAAGCAGTGAAAGGCCTGCAAGCAGCTGGTTGGCGGAGCCGAATACCGGCCAGATTACGTTCCAGCTTGTCATTGCCAGCCATCCGCCCAGGATAACCGTTATCAGGGTTGAAACGTACCTGTTTGCCAGCGGGTTCTGCTTTTCCTTGGAAGCATCGTAGAAAAACTCTTCCATTATGAAACGGCCAAGCCTTGTTCCGGTATCCAGGCTGGTAAGAGCAAAGGCCGATACCGCAAGGGCTACGAAGGATTTACCTATTTCGAAGGGTATTCCGAAGCTGGTCATGAAGTTTCCTATACCGTCCGAGAATACATTCGTGGGGCCGCCATTTGCCGAAAGTTCAGCAAACTTGTCGGCGCCTATATATGCGGCGGTGATTATCGCTATTGTTGCCAGAACCCCTTCTATAAGCATGGAGCCGTAGCCTATCAGCTTGGTATCCATTTCATTGTCAACCTGCTTGGATGTGGTACCCGAGCCCACCAGCGAGTGGAAGCCGGATATGGCACCGCAGGCCACCGTTACGAAAAGCATCGGGAACAGCCACTGGCCTCCTACATTAAAGGTAGTAAAGGCCGGGGAAACCATCGCCGGTCTCATGAAAAGAATGCCCAGTACCGCACCCAGTATCATTGCATACAGCAGGTAGGAGTTCAGGTAGTCCCTGGGCTGCAGCAGTATCCATACCGGGGCAACCGATGCTACGAAGATGTATACCATCAGTATTCCAACCCAGGTATTCTTGCTGAGGGCCAGCGGGAAAATGTTCCCAAGCCATATGCAGGCAAACAGAAGGATTACCCCTATTACGCTGCTTATGCCCAGCGGGGCACCCTTTTGGTACACAAAATAGCCAAACACAACGGCAAGGACTATAAACATCATGGATGCGGAAGCCGCTGCAGGAACGGCAGTAAAGGTGTTGGCAACGATGTTGGTGAAGGCCGCTATAACAAGCAGCAGGGTTAGCCATGCAAAGGCGGAAAACAGCTTTTTGCCGGTTTTGCCCATGTTGGCTTCTATTACCTCACCGATGGACCTTCCGTCATGCCTTACCGATGCGAACAGGGAACCAAAGTCATGTACGCCCCCGAAGAATATGCTGCCCACGATAATCCAAAGCAGAACGGGTACCCAGCCGAATATGGCTGCGGCTATCGGCCCGGTTATCGGGCCTGCACCCGCGATGGATGCGAAGTGGTGGCCCAACAGTATCGGGGCCTTGGCCGGCACGTAGTCAACGCCGTCATTCCTGGTGTGGGCCGGGGTTTTTCTATTAGGATCAACTCCCCACTGTTTAGCCAGCCATGCGCCATAGGTTACATAGGCGATGATAAAGCAGACGATGCTGATTAGAATTACAAACAATGAGTTCATGACAATCCTCCTTTAATATAATATTTCAAAGGAAATGCATGAGAATTACTTGTTTCTTCCCTCACCCCCCCTTTAAGGTTGGTTTGCGACGGCTGTTGTTTGATAGCATGCTGTTGTGGAGATGTTTTGAATAATTGCAGGAATTTTTATGAAATATTGCAATTCTATTATAGAACATAATAACCTGGATGTTTATTAATTTGCTCCATCCTGCAATATACGCCTGCAACGTGCAAAATATGAGGGGTGTACGTTTACAGTCCCAGCATGGCGGCGAGTTTTTTTGACTTCTGCCGGCTTACCGGAATTTCATCGCCATTATTCATTATAAGCTTATAGGAGCTGTAGGTCCACGGTATTATTTCCTTGATATAGTCCAGATTTACAATAAAACTTTTGTGGCAGCGGAAGAAGGTCCCTTGGTCTATTCTTTCCTCCAGTTCATTAAGGGTGAAATTGGTTATGAAGTCCTCGGCCTTGGTTTTTGCGAGGATGTACCCCTGGTCGGCGAAAAAGTATAGAATCTCCCTTGGCTCCAACAGCTTTATCCTGCCGTTTCTTTCAACCGGAATGCGTTTTAAATCTTTGTCTTTTCCATGCACTTGAAGTATGGATTCCAGCTTTTCCGCCAGCCTGGGCTGTATGAGGTCCTTAAGCCTTCGGGCTGTTTTTAACAGCCTTTCATCGCTTACCGGCTTGAGGAGGTAATCCACCGCTTCAACATCGAAGGCGTTCAGCGCGTACTCGTCATAGGCGGTCACAAAAACCACAAGGGGTTTTGGGTCTACCGACGCCAGCGATTTGGACACCTCCAGGCCGTTTAAACCCGGCATCTGAATATCGAGAAAAACCACCTGGGGGCGCAGCTCCTTAATCAGGAATATCGCCTGGCTGCCGCTTGAAGCCACCCCGACAACCTGGAAACCCCACAGCCTGCTTATCATGTAGCTCAGCTCTTCCCTTGCCGGCGCTTCGTCGTCGGCAATTAGTACCCTTATCATCTTCCACACCTCACAGTATTCATAATGCTTAAATCCCACATCCAATATATCATCCCGCACCTTACAGGTGCCAGGCGCCAGTTGTATCTGTACATAAAATTATAGAGCCAATTGGCTTTTTGTTCAATGCTTACATTTGGTATTACTTTTGTACTGGTATTGTATTACAATATATAGTACAAACATAATATAGTACAAACATAAGTTTAACAAAGGACGTTACGTCCACAAATATTATTTCAATAATGGGAGGTAATAATGATGCCAGGATTAGCCAAGCTTGCAAGTAAAATCAGTCCGTCAATGACCATTGCAATAACCGCCAAGGCTAAAAAAATGGTGGAGGACGGGATGGACATAGTAGGTTTCGGGGCCGGGGAACCGGACTTTGATACCCCTGGATACATAGCAGATGCGGGAGTGCGGGCCATCCGCGAGGGAAAGACAAGGTACACCTCGGCTTATGGAATAGACGGTCTGAGGAAGGAAATATCAAAGAAGCTGAAAACTGACAACGGGCTTGATTATAAATATGAACAGATAATCTTGTCCAGCGGTGCAAAACATTCACTGTCCACCGCCTTCCAGGCAATATGCGACCCGGGGGACGAGGTTATCATTCCCTCACCCTATTGGGTCAGCTACCCCGAGATGGTGACCATAGCGGGAGGGAAACCGGTAATAGTAAAAACCATGAAGGAAAACGGGTTTAAAATAACCGCCCATCAGCTAAAAGACAGCATTACTTCCAAGACAAAGGCCCTAATACTTAATTCTCCCGGCAATCCCACCGGCTCGGTGTATTCACGGAAAGAACTGGAGGAAATCGCGGCGGTGGCGGTGGAGAAGGACATATTCGTGGTTTCCGACGAGATTTACGAAAAGCTGGTGTATGACGGAGCGGAGCATATTAGCATCGCTTCACTGGGCAAAGAGATTAAAGCCCTTACCATACTGGTAAACGGTATGTCCAAAGCCTACGCAATGACGGGCTGGAGGCTGGGCTACGCAGCGGCGGAGCTTAACGTAATAAAAGCCATGGGATCGATACAGGGGCACGCCATTTCCCATCCCAGTTCTATAGCCCAGTATGCGGGAGAAGCGGCTCTTAAGGGAGACCAGTCCATAATCGCGGACATGGCACGGGAGTACGATAGGCGGAGGAAATACGCCCTGCAAAGGCTGGATGACATTGACGGCCTTGAATACGTGAAGCCGGAGGGCGCTTTCTATGTTTATATAAGCCTTGAGAAGCTGCTGGGCAAGGCATACAAGGGCAAAACGATAGATTCATCCCTTGTATTCGCGGAGCTGTTGCTGGAAAATGCAGGGGTTGCCGTGATACCCGGGGCGGCCTTTGGGGATGACACATACATCAGGATATCCTACGCAACTTCCATGGAACAAATAGAAAAGGGCCTTGACAGGATAAAGGAGTTTGTTTCACAGGTGGAGTAAAGCGTTATAAACATGAAGGCTTGCGGGTCAGCCTACAGAAAATGACGCGAAGTACCGTAAAGTACCAACAGGATTTTTTGCATTTTCGAAGAATAATACTTGCATGAAACTAAATATGAATGGAGGGTCTTGATGAATAGGAAACTGTTGTTTGTATTTATGTCGTGTTTGCTGATAGTTGCATTGGTAGGATGCAGCGCTCCTGCCACGGAAGCTCCGGCGGAGGAAGGCGGCGAAGAGGAAAAACCTGCCGAGCAGGTGTTTATCAACATTGCCAGCGGCGGAACCGCGGGTACCTACTTCCCGTTGGCCGG
>DASRVG010000037.1:0-3018 GCA_035655175.1 Clostridia bacterium
GTACATTATCCTTTCATGGGCAGCGTGCTGGTCTATGATGTACACGCAGTCCCGCCCCTCGGCCAGTATAAAGGTGGATAAAAACTGCCCCACCACCTTCATGGGTGGTATTTTGGATCTGCCACCTTCTATATTATTATCCATTTCTATCCTATTATATTCAACGGTTTCTTCCACAACCCCGGGTTTTTGAACTGTTTGTGCATTCTTTTGCAGAATAGGACTTTCGGATATGTTTTCCGGTTTACTGAAAACACCGGGTGTTCTTGCCGGCGCTTGGACAATCCACCGGCCCTTCTCAAGGGCTGTTCTCACACAGTTGTATACAGCCCTTTTTATCCTTTCTTCTTCCCTGAATTTTACCTCAAGCTTGGCGGGATGAACATTTACATCAACCGCCTCGGTATCCAGATTAAAATGCAGGACTGCCATCGGGTATCTATTAACCATAATAAGGGTCCTGTAGGCATCCTCCAGGGCCTTTGCTATTAGCCTGCTCCTTACAAACCTTCCGTTTATGAAAAAAGACTGATAACTCCTGTTTGACCTGGACCCATGGGGCTTGGACACAAGTCCTGTGATTGTAAGTCCTTCGGTCTTGCACTTAACCGGAAACAAATCCTCCAGGGTATTCCTCCCGTAAACGGAAGCTATGGTATCCTCCAGGTTTCGGTTCCCCGGGGTGTTTATAAGGGTCCTGCCGCCGCTTATCAGCTTAAAAGATATATCCGGCCTTGCAAGGGCAAGCCTTGATACAATATCGTGCACCGCCGAGGCCTCATGGGAATCGCTTTTCAGGTATTCAAGGCGGGCGGGCGTATTATAAAAAAGGTCCCGCACCTCTATGCAGGTACCGGGCGCGCAGCCGGTTTCTTCGCATTTAACCTCCCGGTTCCTTTCGATGGCATACAGCGTTCCCTCAATGGACTGCTTGGTCCTGGTGGTAAGGTTTATCAAGGATACGGCTGAAATAGCCGCCAGGGCTTCCCCTCTAAAGCCCAGCGTTCCAATCCTTGCAAGGTCCTTTTCATCGGTCAGCTTGCTGGTTGCATGCCTCATAAAGGCCCTGTCTACATCCTCCCTTTCAATGCCTTCGCCGTTATCCGAAACCTTTATAAGTTCTTTGCCACCCCTTTCAATCTCCACTTCGATACGTGTTGCGCCCGCATCTATGGAGTTTTCCACCAATTCTTTAACCACCGAGGCGGGATTTTGCACCACTTCCCCCGCGGCAATTTTTTCGCACACCGATTTGTCCAAAATCCTTATTCTTTGGGGCAAGCCCTATCACCTACCAGTCCCTTTGATTTTTCCTTTAATTCGTTCAATATGTTAATTGCCTGGAGCGGAGTTATCGAATCTATGTCAATGCCGGCTATCTCCCTTATCAATCCTTCATACCGGTACCCGAACAAATCAAGCTGCTCGCATACCCTTTCCTTTTTCAGTTTTGCCGCCTGTTCGTGTTTTGCAAAATCCGTTTCCTCAAGCTTCTCGAGGATCTCTTTCGCACGGGCTATAACCGTTTTGGGAAGACCCGCCAGGCCCGCCACCTGTATACCGTAGCTCTGGTCCGCCCCTCCCCTTATTACCTTCCTAAGAAATATAATATCTTCGCCCCTTTCCTTGACCGCTATGCAGTAATTCTTGACACCCTCCAGCTTGCCCTCCAGTTCGGTAAGCTGGTGATAATGGGTGGCAAAGAGGGTCCTGGCGCCGATGTTCTTTTTGTCGGCCAGGTATTCAATAACCGCCCATGCTATGCTAAGGCCGTCAAAGGTGCTGGTGCCCCTGCCAATCTCGTCAAGTATAAGAAGGCTTCTGGGAGTCGCGTTGTTCAAAATGTTTGCAACCTCGCTCATTTCCACCATGAAAGTACTCTGACCGGAAGCCAGGTCGTCCGACGCACCCACCCTGGTAAAAATCCTGTCTACAATGCCAATCCTGCAGTAGGTGGCCGGTACGAAGGAGCCGACCTGTGCCATGAGCACTATAAGCGCCACCTGGCGCATATAGGTTGATTTGCCGGCCATGTTGGGCCCGGTGATAATGCAAAGCTGATTTCCGTCCCGGTCCAGGTAGGTATCGTTTGGCACAAAGGAGCCGGTATCCAGCATCTTTTCCACGACGGGATGGCGTCCATCCTTTATTTCTATGCTATTACCGTTAAAAACCGCCGGCTTTACGTAACGGTTGTCGTATGCGGTTTTTGCCAGGGAATACAGGCAGTCAAGGAGGGCCGTGTAATGGGCGGTTTTTTTAATCCGTTCCATCTGCCCCGCTATCTTTTCCCTAATTGATACAAAGGTACGGTATTCCAGCAATATGCTCTTTTCATGGGCCCCCAGTATCTTGTTTTCCATCTCTTTAAGGGCGGGGGTTATATACCTTTCCGCGTTGACCAGCGTTTGTTTCCTTATGTAATCCTCCGGCACCTGCCCAAGGTTTGCCTTTGTTACTTCTATGTAATAACCGAACACCTTGTTGTATCCTATCTTGAGGGACTTTATGCCGGTCCTTTCCCTTTCTTCCTTTTCCAGGGATGCCACCCACTGCCTGCCTTCCCTTGAAGCCCTTTTTAGTTCGTCTATTTCTTCACTGTACCCGTCCCTTATTATGCCTCCGTCCCTTATGCTTACCGGAGGATCGGGCTGGATGGACTTTTCTGTCAGTCCGCCTATGTCCTCCAGGAGGTCGATACCCTGTCTGATTTCCTGCAAAAGGTCCGACCGGCAGTCAGCCAGCGATTCTTTAAGCTGCGGCAGGGCATCTATTGACTGCTTAAGCGCCAGCAGGTCCCTAGCATTGGCGCTTCCGTACACTATCCGTCCCAAAAGCCGTTCCATGTCATAAACCGAGGCGCTGCTTTCCTTGACCCGGTCCATCAGCCTTATACTAGAGCTTAACTCTTCCACCGCATCAAGCCTTTTTTGAATTTTTCCGCAATCCACCAGCGGCTGCTCCAACCATTTTTTTAGCATCCTCCCCCCCATGGCGGTCTGTGTATTGTCCAGTACC
>DASRVG010000038.1:0-2638 GCA_035655175.1 Clostridia bacterium
CGGCGTGGTCCTCGAATACGTATTTGTCAATCTCCCTGTGCTTTTGGTACAGTTCCTCGCTTGGATAACCCAGCTGCCGCCAGTCGGCGTTAATAGCCCTGTCCTCCGGGGTCAGGTCCGAGACCGGCGTATCCGGACCCATATCCATAAGCTGCTTTTCCTGGTATGCAGGCGTACCCCTATCTACGTCAGCGGCCAAGGCTGCACCCGGCGACAACAGCGCCAGGCACGTAATTGCAATAAATAATTTCAAAGACTTTGATTTAATCATTCATATCTCCTCCCTCTGCCGATAATGGATTTTAGCTGCCGCTGCAAACTGCCGCACTATAAACCGGCTACATTTTTGACTAATAAGGTCATTGTTTTGTTCCGAAAACTTGGACGCATTTCTATTGCCATTAATAGCAGTTTATGCTAATGTGAAAAGAGGGTATAAGGAAAACCACTACCGGAATAGTTTCTCGAAAGCTGCCGGATACAGGCAGGGTATTATTGATAATGTAAAGGAGTGTGCCGATCATGATACTTAACAGGGCAGTAGGTATGTTAATGTTGGTAACTGTACTGTCGTTTGCTGCAGTGGGGTGCTCTTTGACCGATGCAGCCAGTGATTTTTTGGAGGATAATGCTGCTCCAAACACGGAAGGGACCAACATCACACAGGTACATGGCGGGGAGTATGAATGGGACGAGGTGGTCATGTATAAACTCAGAAGGCCGAATGTAACCCTCGTCGGTGCTGATTATTCGGCAGGGGGAGCCACATACTATTTCTCGGATATAAGTGCGGGCGAAGCTGCGGCTTACATACAGCACATAAAGGATATGGGCTTTACCAAGGATGCCGAGGAAAATGAGAATTACTACAAAGCCCATAACGGCAACACCAAGTATGTTGAGTTTGAATATGAACCGGGAGGTATTGGCTCTATAAGAGTCGGGAATTTTTAAATAATATTGGGAAGTCACGTGCGTAGTCAGTCACAGTGACGGGTTTTAGCTGCTGTAGAAACTGCCTGACGGAAAGGGGCGAAGGAACATATGGATGGTCCGGTACTTATTAGAAGCTACAAGAAAGAGGATATCGACTACATAATCGAAAGGCACAGGGAGCTTTACGACAAAGAGTACGGGTTTTCTTCGGAGTTTGTTGATTACGTCGAAAAGTATGTAAAGGAATTTGACAAGGGCCATGACGAGGCAAGGGAGAACATCTGGATCGCGGAAGCGGATGGCAAAAGGTGGGCATGATAGCCATAGCCAAAGCGGAAGAAGACACGGCGCAGCTGAGGTGGTTTTTAATAGAGCCGGAAATGCGCGGCAAGGGCCTCGGGCACAGGCTTATGAAAATGGCAGTGGACTTCTGCAAGGAAAAAGGTTACCGGCACGTTTTCCTCTGGACGGTGGACATACTTGAGGCCGCCCGTCACCTGTACCAGGTTTACGGGGTTACCCTGACCGAAACGGTAGAAAACGATGCGTGGACCGACGATATGATAAAAGAGGAGAGGTGGGACCTCTATATTAATAACCTGTGAAGGTAGGTAGGCATGAATAAACCGGGATATGTTAAATTAATGCAAAACGGCCAACTGGAAAGCCGCATGTTAAAGCTCAAATCCATGCTGAAAGAATGTGTGCTGTGCCCTCATCAATGCCGGGTGGACAGGACCCGGGGTCAGCGAGGCTATTGCAAAACCCTGGACAATGCAGTGGTTTCTGGGGCGGAGGCGCATTTCGGCGAGGAAAGGGAACTGGTGGGCACTCATGGTTCCGGAACCGTCTTTTTTTCATTCTGCAATCTTGCATGCGTTTTCTGCCAGAACTATCAGATAAGCCACTTCGGCACCGGCCGGGAAGCCACTGCCGAGGAACTGGCGGACATGATGATAGGCTTACAGGCCAGGAAGTGCCACAACATTAACCTTGTTTCGCCCGGGCATGTAGTGCCACAGGTTGTAGAAGCGATATTTTTAGCTGCGAAAGAGGGTTTGACCATTCCAATTGTATATAATACCAACGGGTATGACCTGACCGACACGTTGAAGCTGCTGGAAGGGATCGTGGATATCTACATGCCGGATATAAAGTTTGCAGACGAGCGGTTGGCACAAAAATATCTTGGTGTAAAGAGTTACTACTCCATTGCAAAAAATGCGGTTAGGGAGATGCACAGGCAGGTAGGGGACCTTGTAACCGATGAGCGAGGCATTGCCTACCGGGGTCTTTTGGTACGCCACCTGGTTATGCCCGGGAATATTGCCGGCACCGGCGAAATAATGCGCTTTATTGCAGACGAAATATCCAAGGAGACCTATGTGAACATCATGGCCCAATATTACCCTGCCCATAGGGCTTACGAATTTGAAGAACTGAAAAGGGGCGTCACGGCCCATGAGTTTTCAAAGGCGGTGCAGGCGGCCAGGGCGGCGGGACTGAACAATATAAAAGCATTTGACTGAGAAGACACGGGGACGGCAGACTGTGCTGATAATCCAGCAATTGGTTAACATAAACCAATCGATATATGGTATAATCCACTTGTTAAATATAGAAAGAGGGTGGAATTATGAGATATATCGAAGGTATAAGCAGGAAAAGAAGAATAGCTTATCCTGAATATTTAGACGACTAT
>DASRVG010000039.1:0-2085 GCA_035655175.1 Clostridia bacterium
GCATCACGTAGTTGGTTATGTCCACTATGTTGTTTATGGGTCTCATGCCTGCCTGTATCAGCCTTTTCTGCATCCACTGCGGCGAAGGCTCAATATTTATATTATCAATAACCCTGCCCAGGTACCGAAAGCACATGCCCGGTTCCTTAATGGTGATTCCCTTAAGATAGTCCCTTATGTCCCCTTTTGTGTTTCTTACTGTCATCTCCGGCATCCTATAAGGGACCCCCAGCACCGCTCCTACTTCCCAGGCCACCCCAACCATGCTGAGGCAGTCCGGCCGGTTTGTGGTAATATCCAAATCCAGCACTTTTTCGTTTAGCGTAAGCACCTTCCTGATGTCGGTACCCGGTGCGTAATCACCCTCCAGGATATATATTCCCTCTTTCTTTTCCTCCGGCAGGTTATTTAAGTCCAGCGCCAGTTCCAGCGCGGAGCACATCATGCCCTCGGAGTCCACGCCCCGTATTTTGCCGGCCTTTATCTCCACGCCGCCGGGCAGCACAGCCCCGTCCAGCGCAACCGGGATCAAGTCCCCTGCTTTAACGTTTTTGGCCCCGGTGACCAACTGCAGGACCCTGTCCCCCACGTCCACCATACCCAGCACCAGCTTGTCGGCGTTGGGGTGGGGCCTTATCTCCTTAACTTTTCCCACCACCACCCTATCTATCTCCCGGCCGGATTCCAAGATGTTCTCCACCATCGTTCCGGACATGGTCATGGCTTCGGCAAGGCTGTTTAAGTCAATATCAATATCAACGTAATCTTTCAGCCAATTAACAGGTACCAGCATTCTACATCCCTCCTTTTTAAAACTGCCTCAAGAATCTTATGTCGTTTTCAAACAAAAGCCTCATGTCATCTATCCCGTATTTCAGCATCGTAAGCCTGTCAAGGCCCATTCCGAAGGCAAACCCGGAATATTTGGTCGTATCTATACCGCACCTTTCAAGTACCTCGGGGTGTACCATCCCCGCCCCCGACAGTTCAATCCAGCCGGTATCCTTGCACACCCGGCAGCCGTCTCCGCTGCACACAAAACACGTGGCATCAATCTCCGCCGAGGGTTCGGTGAAGGGGAAATGGCTGGGCCGGAACTTGGTCTCCATGTGTTCCCCGTACAGTTTCTTTACAAACAGGTCGAAGGTGCCCTTCAAATCCCCCAGCGTTATACCCTCGTCCACCACCAGCCCCTCTATCTGATGAAACACCGGCGAGTGGGTTGCATCCACATCGTCCGCCCGGTATACCCTGCCGGGAACAATAATCCTTATGGGCGGCTTGGTTTTTTCCATGACTCTGACCTGGTTCGGTGATGTATGGGTACGAAGCAAGATGTCCTCGTTTATATAAAAGGTATCCTGTACGTCCCTGGCCGGATGGTTCTCAGGGATATTAAGCGCGGTAAAATTGTAGTAGGCATATTCCACCTCGGGGCCTTCCACCACCGTAAACCCAAGTCCCATGAATATATTTTTTATCTCGTCAAGGGTTTTTGTCAGGGGGTGCCTTTTGCCCCTTGTAAACCTTTTACCCGGTACTGTAATATCAACCTCTTCCTCCTTAAGCCTTCTTTCCTTTTCCAGCTGCAGCACCCTTTCCCTTTGTAGCGCCAGCAGCGACTCCACCTCTTCCTTGGCCTCGTTTACAAGCCTGCCCATCGCCGGCCGTTCTTCCGGGGACAAATCCCCCATCCCCCTTAGAAAAACTGTCAGCTCCCCTTTCCTGCCGAGGTATTTGACCCTGCTTTTTTCAAGCTGGGCTAGTTCCCTGCATTCTCTTATTTCCCTCAGGGCCCTTTCCAAAATCTCCTTGAGTCTTTGCTGCATCCTTCCCATCCCCTTTCTGGTTTACATTATTGCCGGTATTCGTTTTGGATATAAAAAAACTTCGTCCAAGGGACGAAGTGTCAACTCCGTGGTTCCACCCTACTTCACCGCCATCATGACGGTCTCGTTGAAATAGTCGTGCAAGTAACGTTTGCCGGACGTCAGGACCTACTATCCGAGGAATTCAGCCCTGCTGCTCGGAAGGGAACTTCAAAGGGTTCCATTTTGAGGAATGCTTTCAGCCGGTGACATTCCC
>DASRVG010000040.1:0-4249 GCA_035655175.1 Clostridia bacterium
CCCCGGCGTAGACCTGTACAGGAGAGACATTAGCATTGTCAAGACTGGCAACTCGGCCGCCGACATGCGTAATGCCGTTCCCGTCATGGCAAAGGCTGCCCTGAAGCTTGCGCGGGGCGAGGAACTGAAAGCGCCGGAAGACGGGGTGCTGGAAAAGGGTATCCGTAAGAACATGTTCAGGGACGAAAGGGGCTCCAAGAGGGCGGTGGATATGCTCATTGCCAAGCTAAGCGGCCAACCCTTTGAGACCGAATACCCGATGCCCGATTTCGACAGGGTGACCCCCAACCCGGCGGTCAAGGATATAAGCAAGGCCAAAATTGCGCTGGTTACCTCGGGCGGCATAGTGCCCAAGGGCAACCCGGACAGCATTGAAGCATCCAGCGCAACGAAATACGGGAAGTACGACATTGAGGGAGTTAACGACCTTACACCCGACAAGTACCAAACCGCCCACGGCGGCTATGACCCGGTATACGCCAATGAAGACCCGGACAGGGTACTGCCGGTGGACGTACTGCGGGACTTGGAAAAGGAAGGGGTTATGGGCCAGCTTCACAGGTATTACTATTCAACGGTGGGTAACGGCACTTCGGTGGCCAATGCAAAGGGCTTTGCAAGTGAGTTTTCAAAAGAACTCAAGGCGGACGGGGTGGACGCGGTTATACTCACCTCGACCTGAGGAACCTGTACTCGTTGCGGTGCAACGATGGTAAAAGAAATAGAAAGGGCGGGCATCCCTGTGGTGCACGTGTGCACGGTGGTTCCCATATCGCTTACGGTGGGGGCCAACAGGATAGTGCCGGCGGTAGCAATACCGCACCCGCTGGGCAATCCCAAGCTTTCCAGGGATGAGGAAAAGGCTCTCCGAAGACAGCTTGTGGAAAAAGCCCTTCAAGCGCTGCAGACCGAAGTGGACGGTCAGACGGTGTTTGAACGATAGAAGCCAATTGACGGACAAATGGGTGATGCCGCTACATCACCCATTTGCTGAAATATGGAGGTGTGTATATGTTTCCCGTAATAAAGGCGGCAAGCTATATACTGGTGCATGCGCCGGACATTCTAGTAAACAACGGCTCTACGCAGACCATGGAAAGGGCTGCAAACCCCAACTCGGAATATTTGCAGAAAATTAGGGGGCACCTGCGAAAGTACGAGGAGGTGGTAGCCTATCCTCCGAACCAGGTCTATATCGGCAACAAGAGGCCGGGGGACCTGTGGGAAATGGAACAGCCCTGGTACCAAAACAGTATACCCGGCGCGGAAAGATACGGCAGCATGGGCGAAATAATGCCCCAGGACGAATTCTATGCACTTATAAAAATATCCGATGCCTTCGACCTTGTCCGGCTGGAAAAGGGTTTTACCGAATCTGTTAAGAAAAAGTTTGCCGAGCACCGGCTGCTGGGCCGGGAAATGGCGGATAAGCTGGGCGAAGGCGTTGACCTTGCAGAAATAGAAACCCTTATTAAAGACCACCACGCCGAGGCAATGTACATGGACGGCGATCTGGTGGGGTGCGTTAGAAGGGCCCATGACAGGGATATAAACCTAAGCGCCCATGTAATGTTTGAAAACCTTGTGACCAAGGCATCCGGAATACTGTCCCTCGTTAACTTGTTTAAGCTGAACGATATAGACCCGGGCAGCATCGATTACGTGATTGAGTGCTCCGAGGAAGCCTGCGGCGACATGAACCAGAGGGGCGGTGGAAACTTCGCGAAGGCCGTTGCGGAAGTGGCGGGCTGCGTCAATGCCACCGGTTCGGACCTAAGGGGCTTTTGCGCGGCGCCCACCCATGCCCTTATAGAGGCGGCAGCCCTGGTTAAGGCAGGGGTGTACAAAAACGTGGCCATAGTGGCGGGCGGTGCCACCGCCAAGCTGGGCATGAACGGAAGGGACCACGTGGCCAAGGGGATACCGCTGCTGGAAGACGTCCTTGGCGGCTTTGCGGTGCTAGTTGGCGAGAATGACGGGGTAAACCCGGTGCTTAGGACAGACCTTGTGGGCTACCATACCGTAGGTACCGGCTCGTCGCCCCAGGCGGTCATTACTTCGCTGGTTATCGCGCCGCTGGAAAAGGGCGGGCTTAAGATTACAGACATTGACAAGTACTCGGTGGAAATGCAAAACCCAGAAATAACGGTGCCGGCGGGGGCCGGGGACGTTCCGGCGGCCAACTACAAGATGATAGGCGCCCTTGGGGTAAAACGAAATGAACTGAGCAGGGAGGACCTCGGGGAATTCGCCAAAAAACACGGTATGCCGGGTTTTGCGCCCACCCAGGGGCATATACCCTCCGGCGTGCCTTTTATAGGGCACTGCAGGGACATGATGCTGGAGGGCAAGCTGCAAAAGGCCATGATAGTAGGAAAGGGCAGCCTATTCCTCGGGCGGATGACCAATCTTTTTGACGGCGTGTCCATAGTAATGGAGAAAAATTCCGGCAAGGTGGAACAAGAAACCGGGGTTAGCGAAGAAAAAATAAAGGCCATGATTGCCCAAAGCCTGAGAGAGTTTGCGGCCCAGCTGCTGGCGGAATAGGGGGGAGGACGCTTGGATAAGGATGTAAGAAAAATAATCGGAGGCGTTTTCAACCAGTTGGCGGAAGGGCTGGAGACCGGAAGCTTTGCCGGTAAGATAAGGGTTGGCCTTACCACGCTGGGCAGCGAGCTGGGGGATAAGGAGCTTATAAGGGGGGCCGAGATGGCGGCGTCAAGGAATCCGTCGCTGGAAGTGGTCCTTATCGGCTCCTCGGAAAAGAGCAGCCTTAGAACCATCCCCACCGGAGATGAAAATGAAATGCACGACAGGATGGAGGCCCTCTTGGACAGCGGGGAAATTGACTGCTGCGTGACCATGCACTATAATTTTCCCATTGGCGTTTCAACGGTGGGAAGAGTGATAACCCCCGGGGCCGGCAGAGAAATGTATATTGCCACCACCACCGGCACCTCGGCGGTGGACAGGGTGGAGGCGATGGTCAAAAACGCCGTCTACGGCATAGCCTGCGCCAAGGCCATGGGTAAGCAGAGGCCTACTTTAGGCATACTCAACGTGGACGGAGCCCGGCAGGTGGAAAGGATACTGCTGGGGCTTAGGGAAAAGGGCTATGATATAAACTTTGCCCAGTCCCAAAGGAGCGACGGCGGGCATGTCATGAGGGGGAACGACCTTCTGACCGGGACGCCGGATATAATGGTCACCGATACGCTTACCGGGAACATACTGATGAAAGTGTTCTCCTCCTACACCACCGGCGGAAGCTACGAGTCGCTGGGCTATGGCTATGGGCCGGGCGTGGGGGAAGGGTACAAAAGGATAATACTGATACTTTCAAGGGCATCCGGCGCGCCGGTGGCCGCCAATGCCATCGAGTATGCAGCGGCACTGGCCCGGGGAAGGCTGCCGGAGGCGATCGACCGGGAAATGGCCGCCGCCAAAAAGGCCGGGCTGGAGGCCCTGCTTGCGGCTACAAGAAAGGAGCAGCCAAAGTCCGCAGCCAAGGAGGAGGCAGCGGCACCGCCCAAGAAAGTGGTTACTGCGTCCATCTCCGGAATAGATATAATGGACCTGGACAGCGCAGTGGAGGTGCTGTGGCGGGGCGGGATATACGCCGAGACCGGTATGGGCTGTACCGGGCCGGTGGTCATGGTTTCGGAGGATGACCTGGAGGGGGCAAAAAGCCTCCTTGAAAAAGAGGGTTATATCACAAAGGAAACCGAGTGCTGACAAACAAGCTTATGAATAGAGAATTAGATTTACACAAATATCTAATGCTTCATGAATACCCGCTTTATGCGAAAATGCTTTAGAGGAAACTAAAGCCTCGCTTCTTGAAAAAGCTAACGCATCCTATGAGGCGTCCATGCCTCAAAGGAGCCTGGCCTGGCGTCCTGCCAGGCCTACGCTTTTTCTGCGAAGCTTCGGCGAGTTTCCTTACTAAACCATTTTTAGCATACGCTAGCGTTTCATGAAGCGTCATGAGGCTAGCCGATCTGGTCCTTATTCGGTCTGTAGCTTCCCGAAAGGGGGGCTTTTATTTATCCACTATTTGTGATTAACCGAGTTATGCTATAATATTATATAATAGACGGTGTAAAGGGGTTGTTTGCAGTACCAATTCGGTTTGGGGGAGATTTTCGTGAAAATGGGGTTCAATTTGTCCCTGGAACAAACCCAAAAACTAATAATGACCCAGGAACTGCAACAGGCAATCAAGATATTGCAATTGTCCTCCCTTGAG
>DASRVG010000041.1:0-3753 GCA_035655175.1 Clostridia bacterium
CTTGATTCGCAGGCGGTTTTCTTTTTATCAAGCTCCAACTCCTCGGGGGTGCAGAAACAGTAATAGGCCTTTCCCTCGGCAATCAGCCTGTTGTAATAGTCATTGTATATGTCCAGCCTTTCGCTCTGCCGGTAGGGGCTGTATTGTCCCCCCTTGTCCGGTCCCTCGTCCCATTCTATTCCCAGCCACTTAAGTTCCTCGTATATAAGCTTTTCATACTCGGCGGAAGACCTCTGCAGGTCGGTATCCTCGACCCTTAGAACCATCGCGTTGTCTTTTCCGCCGCTTTTTACAAACAGGTAATTAAAAAGGGCGGTCCTTATATTTCCGATATGTATGGGTCCCGTGGGGCTGGGCGCAAACCTTGCTCTTGCCATTTGTATTTACCTCCTTTAATAGCCCTCGGTTATGCATATTATAACACTTGGCTTTCTGTTGCTTCAACCTGTTTCGAGCCGGGCCGGCTTTACACAAGCCGCTCTTCGGCGATCAGTACGGCGACCTGGGCCGCTATACCCTCGCCCCTTCCCGGAAAACCCATGCCTTCGCTGGTGGTCGCCTTAATGCTTACCCGGGACGTATTCAAGCCAAGCGCCCGGGCTATGTTCTGCCGCATAAGGGGTATATGCCCCGCCATCCTGGGCTGCTGTGCGATTATTGTACAATCAATATTAATAATGGCATACCCCGCACTCCTTAGTTTTTTGCCCGCCTTTTCCAGCAGCTTTATGCTGTCCGCCCCGGCGTAGGCGGGATCGGTGTCCGGGAAGTGCATCCCTATATCCCCCATTGCAGATGCGCCAAGCAGCGCATCCGTTACGGCATGGGCCAGCACATCGGCATCCGAGTGCCCCTCCAGCCCTTTGCCAAACGGAATGCTTACCCCTCCTATGATAAGGGGCCTTCCTTCCACCAGCCGGTGAGCATCGTAACCGATACCTATCCTTAACAACTCTTGTCCCTCCCTTCCAGGAGGACCTTCGCCAGCAGAAGGTCTTCGGGGGTGGTGATTTTTATGTTGTCATACAGGCCGGGATATAACGCCACCCGGTACCCGCAACGTTCAAGCAGCATCAGGTCGTCGGTGGCCTGCACCCCTTCCAGCGCCGCCCTGCGGTGGGCCTCCTTGACCGATGCCGCCCTAAAACACTGCGGTGTCTGAACCGCCCTCAGCCTTTCCCTGTCAAGGGTCCTTTCCACCCGTTCCGCCCCGTCCACAAGCTTCACGGTATCCTTGATCGGAACGGCACAGGCCGTGCCGTCCAGACCCAGATCCATCAACCGCTCTATACCCTTTTCTATGAGGCCGCAGCCCACAAGTGGCCTCGCCCCGTCGTGTATCACTACAATGCCTTCCTGCACCGCCTCAAGTCCGATCGAGACGGACTGCTGGCGGGTACCGCCCCCGGCAAGTATTCCCTTCACCTTGGTTATACCAAACCTTTCAACTATATCTTCGCCGCAGCGGTCTATATACCCCGGTGCCACTACCACCAGTATGCCGTCCACGACCCCGCAGTGCTGGAACGCCAAAAGGGTATGGGCAAGAACCGGCCTGCCGTTAAGGTCAAGAAACTGTTTGCTAAGGGGGCTTTTCATCCTGGTACCCTTGCCCGCCGCCGTGATAATTGCGGTAACCGTTAAGCTTCTATACATTATATTATCACCTCCGGCAGAAACAATTCTCCACCCCCGAAGCCAATCCCTTTAAACGGCTAAAAAAACTCCGCCCCTTTGGGGCGAAGTTTACACCGCTTTATTGTCCAGCGCATTCTTTGGCTTCGCAAATATCATCCTGCCGGCGGCAGTCTGAAGCACACTGGTAACCATAACGCCTATTGATTCCCCTATGTGTTTTTTACCTCCGTCCACAACAATCATGGTCCCATCGTCCAGGTAGGCCACCCCCTGGCCGGATTCCTTCCCGTCCTTTATGACCTGCACCACCATTTCTTCCCCAGGCAGCACCACGGGTTTAACGGCGTTGGCCAGTTCATTGATGTTAAGAACAGGCACCCCCTGGAATTCCGCCACCTTGTTCAAATTAAAGTCGTTGGTAACAACCTTGCCCTTTAGCATCTGCGCGAGCTTTAGAAGCTTACTGTCCACTTCCGCTATGTCGCCAAAGGGTTTATCATATATCTGAACAGGGATATCGAGTTCTTTTTGAATCTTGTTCAGTATGTCCAATCCCCTCCTACCCCTGTTACGTTTCAAGGTATCGGAAGAATCGGCAATATGTCTCAGTTCCTCCAGCACAAACCCGGGTATTATAAGAGGCCCTTCGACAAAGCCGGTCTTGCAGATATCGGCGATTCTCCCATCGATTATGACGCTGGTATCCAATATCTTGGGCTTAACCGCCACGTCGCTTTTATGCGTCCTTTCTTTTATTCCCAGCTTTTTTAGGGAGTGGACTACAGCACCAAAGTCATCCCTTTTTCTCGTCGCAATCTTCATGCCCAGGTACCCAAAGATGATATTTACCAATACCATGACAATGCTCCCCAGCCATGGAATGGGTATAATGGCAAGGGGTCTTATAAACAGGTTGGCTATAATAAGCCCAAGTATAAGCCCCAGCGACCCCAGCAGTATATCTCCTGTAGGAATGGTTTGCATAGTATTCTCTATTATTTCTGTAGCCTTCCAACCCAATTTAATAAGCCGGGGAGATACCAGAAAGAATATAAAGCCGAATAACAAAGCGCTTATCACGTTGTAGACAATGCTTGCAGTGTCTCCCGGCAGTATCCCGAAAATCCCGTATACCGCCAGCACATCTCCCAGAACATTAGCCAACTGATAGCCAATGACTATCCCTGCCGTAGTCAACAATCCCCTGATTAACTTGTTAACCATTAATTCTTAATCACCTCCTTCTTTGAGTATTGCCACTTATACTTATTTTATAACCTGTTATAGTCCTCCTGCAACACAAAACATAAAAATAAATTGCTTTTTTCAGCCTACATTGTCCCGCCGGAATGCCTAAAAAATTAGCGCCTTTTAAAAGACGCTTAGTTTATAATCCCTTCTATCATGCTCTCAATCTCTTCTTCGTTCATGTTGTTCACCAGCACCAGCTCGCTCACCAGTATCTGCTTTGCATTGTTCAGCATCTTTCTTTCCCCGGTTGACAGGCCCTTTTCCTTGTCCCGCAGCATAAGGTTGCGCACCACATCGGCAACCTCGAGTATATCCCCGCTCTTTATCTTGTCCATGTTAACCCGGTACCGCCGATTCCAGTTGTTGGGCATGCTTGTTTTATGCTGGCTTAGGACCGCCACCACCTTTTCCACTTGGTCCTTTTTTATTACTTCCCTGAGACCTATATCATTAACACTTTCCAGCGGTATCATGACCTTCATATTCCCAATGGGCATCCTCATAATATAGTATTTCTGCTTGTTTCCCAGGATTTCTTTTTCTTCGATTGATTCGATTATGCCTGCGCCATGCATTGGGTATACTACCTTGTCTCCTATATTAAACATACGAAAACCTCCATTTAGCAAGCCCATACTTATTATAATTTTACTATATCAGGGGCCCATTGTCAATGAAAAGTATATTTTAACATATTAGCCAGCCGTATGTCAATATCATGTTAAAGTGAGCTTTTTGCTTTGTACCCATCTTCCCAGATTTTTAACGAAAATATTTTTTAATACCTTGCAAACCTGGGCTGGAAAGCTGTAAAAATCATTCCCGACATCATAATTGCCCTGTATTTGAAATTCTTACTTAAAA
>DASRVG010000042.1:0-4233 GCA_035655175.1 Clostridia bacterium
TTTTCCATGAAACCACCCCTTTTAACCGAAAATCCTTGCCACGCTGTCTATGCTTTCATAGCCGCTTATATCGTATTCCATAAGCGGTATCCTGTACAAAACCCTGTCCCCGAACTTTTCTTCGATCTGCTTCATGCACCGATCCTCTACCTCTTTCCTTTTTTTGAAAAACTCGCCGTCGGTTTTTTCGGGCAGCACCCGGTTTATGATTACCCCTTCCACCGGTATGCCGTTTCTTTCAAGAAAAGATATGGCCTTTTCGGTCTCCAGTATCGGAAGCTGCTGGGGGTTTAACACGAATACGAACCCCGCCCGCTTGTCGTCGATTAGAAACTCCCTGGCTTTTTCAAACCTTTGCTTCCTGTCAAGGAGTATCCGCATAACCGGGTCGTCCTTGATGCGCTCCTCCAGTGACTTATCCACCACCGAAGCCATGCGCATCATTTCGTTTACGCTGCGGCGCCGCTCAATCATTCCCTGCAGCCACCGGTCCATCAGTTCAGGAAGCGACAAAAGCCTCAGGGTATGGCCGGTGGGCGCGGTATCGAACACTATCCTCTGGTACTCCTTGCCCACCAGGTCTATTACCTCGATAAACCGGTCGAATATGGCGGCCTCCTCGGCACCGGGGGAATGGTATGCAGCGTCCAGCTGCCGCTGTATCTCGGCTATTATATTTACACTGAAGCTGCCCTGCATCTGCTGCTTGATCCTGTTAATATACCTGCTGCTCTCTACTTCCGGGTCTATTTCTATACCATAAAGATTTGTATCAAGTTTTCTTGGTTCGTCCCCCATCTGCACCTGGAAAATCTGTCCCAGCGAATGGGCCGGGTCGGTGGACAGCACCAGCGTCTTATAACCCTTCCGTGCAAGGTATAGCGAATAGGCGGAGGAACAGGTTGTCTTTCCCACTCCCCCCTTGCCGCCGAAAAATATTATTTCCTTGTCCATAAGACCTGGCATAATATCGTCCCCTTTATTAATGGAAATTAAACTTTTCGAACTGTTCGCTCAGTATATCCTTTTTATCCGCCATCCGCAGCTCCCAGCCCTCCAACTCCTTCGCCATGTAGGGCAAAAGCTCCAGCGTATAATAGGAGGCGGGGGATGGTATGCCCAAGAAGTCCGAAAAGCAAAGCAGCATAAAATAGTCGTTGCCGTCCAGGGCGTCCTTCCTGACTATTCGGATTGAATTTTCCCTGGCCCCTTCGAAGAAGCCCCGGTTCACATCGGCCAAGAATTTAAGGCCGTTCTTCAATGCGTCCTTAATCCTTCCCACTGGTCTTACCTCCCTATTTCAAGGCTCTCATTGGCGCAATGGAAGCCAGCACCTTTTTCACACCAAGTCCCGGGAACGCAATGGTTACCTCGGTATCATCCCCCTTGGTCTCGGCTTTTATTACGGTACCCATGCCCCAAATGCTGTGCTGGATCCGGCTGCCCGGCCTGTAGCCCCCGGCACCGTCGCCGCCGGTCTTTCGCGCCGCTACGGCTGCCGCCGCCGGTTTTTCCCCTTCCATCATCTCCACCAGGCTGCCGGGTATCTCGTCCAAAAACATCGAAGGCGGGTTGTTACTGGTACGGCCGTACAGTATCCTTGACTGTGCACGGGTCAGGTACAAAAGCTCCTTGGCCCTTGTCATGCCTACGTAACACAGCCTTCTTTCCTCCTCCAGTTCCTCCGGCTCTTCTATCGCCCGGGTAATGGGGAAAACCCCGTCCTCCATCCCGGTAATGAACACCACCGGGAATTCAAGCCCCTTTGCGCTGTGAAGGGTCATAAGCGTTACGCCCTCGCCCTCGTCCAGGTTGTCGGTTTCGGATACCAGCGCCACGCTTTCCAGGAATTCCGAAAGGGTGGCTTCGCCGCCCTGGCTTTCCTCGAACCCCACCGCCGCCGATACGAGTTCCCGTATGTTTTCTATCCTTCCCCTGGATTCTACCGTATCCTCGTCCTCCAGGGCCTTAACATAGCCGGTCTTGTCCAGCACCTCCGACAGCAGCGGCACCACTGTGTATTCATCCCGCATTTTGATAAGCCCCTGCATAAGGGCGGCAAATTCCGCAACCCTTTTCGCCGGTCCCGCACCGATGTATCCTTCCTGGCCGGCGGCGGTCAAGGCTTCAAACAGGCTTATCTCCATCCGTGTCGCGTACTGTGCCAACATTTCAACCGTTTTATCGCCTATGCCCCTGCGGGGCTGGTTTATTATCCTTTTCAGTGAAACATCGTCCGCCGGGTTGGCAATCACCCTAAGGTAGGCCAGCACGTCCTTTATCTCCTTGCGCTGGTAGAACCCAAGGCTGCCCACCACCTTGTAGGGCACCCCCCTTGTTATAAAGGCCTCCTCCAGCACCCTGGACTGGGCGTTGGTCCTGTACAGCACCGCCATGTCGGACAGTTTCCTTCCCTCATCGGCGCACAGCCGCAAGGCCTCGCTCACCACCAACTCGGCTTCATGCCTCTCGGTTGCCGCGCAGCCGCACCTTAACCTGCAGCCCTCCATTCTTTGGGTCCACAGCTTCTTTTTTTTGCGGCGGCTGTTGTTGGCAATAACCCGGTTTGCGGCCTCCAGTATATTCCCGGTGGAACGATAGTTCTGCTCAAGCTTTATCACGGTGGCCTCCGGGAAGTCCAGTTCAAAATTCAGTATGTTTTCAATGTTTGCGCCCCTGAACTTGTATATGGACTGGTCGTCGTCCCCCACCACGCACAAATTCCTGTGGCCTTGGGACAAAAGGTGCACCAGCCTGTACTGGGGGGTGTTTGTATCCTGGTACTCGTCCACCAGGATATAACGGAACTTGTCCTGGTAAAAGGACAGCACCTCCGGGTGTTCATTGAAAAGGTCCACCGTTTTGAGTATCAGGTCGTCAAAGTCCATCGCATTGTTGGACTTAAGTTTCTTTTGGTACAGCCGGTATACCCAGCCAATTCTCTCGGCGGAAAAGCTGTCCCCCGCAGCGGCTATGAATTCCCCGGGGGACTGCAGGTTGTCCTTGGCCCTGCCGATTATCTCCAGGACCTTTTTCGGTGAAAAGTCCCTCTCGTTCATATCAAGTTCCCTAAGGCAGTCCTTTACAACAACCAACTGGTCGGATGTGTCGTATATCACGAAGTTCCTGCCGTATCCTATTTTCTCTGCATCTGCCCTTAATATGCGCACGCAGGCCGAGTGAAAGGTGCTTACCCATAAAAAGCGGTTTTCCTCGCCCAAAAGGCCCAGCACCCTTTCCTTCATCTCCCCGGCCGCCTTGTTTGTAAAGGTTATGGCCAAGATATTGCCGGGGTATACCCCCTTTTCCTTTATAAGGTATGCTATGCGATGCGCCAGCACCCGGGTCTTGCCCGACCCGGCTCCCGCCAGTACCAGGAGGGGACCCTCGGTGGTGGTGACGGCTTTTTTCTGCTGTGGATTTAGTCCGTCCAAAAGGTCCATTTAGTTTCTCCCCTCGAATTTGTCATAAGCTCTTTCATTAATTTTACCACAAAAGGCCGCAGCGTAAAACTTTCCGGCAGCCTAAAACGTAGTCCCCGGGCAAAAAATAAACCTTCACCGATTAAACTTCCCCTTTCATCATTGAAGGTAAAAAACATATCGTTATGGCTGGCGGATAGATAAGCCGCATCACGGGTTAACGGGCCGGCCACCTTGTACCTGTTGCCCGCTTCCAAATTGCCGGCGTTATCAATGAGCGTAAGAGACTTGAAGACCTCATCCAGCGAGGAGCTGTCCCCTTGCTTCCCTATTGTACCTTTCCGAGGTAGGCCTCCTGGATTGTTTTATCCCTCAAAAGGTCCCGGGCGCTGCCCTCCCTCGTTATCCTGCCCTGCTCCAATACATAGGCCTTGTCTGCCACCGACAGGGCCTTGTAGGCGTTTTGCTCCACCAGCAGTATTGTCTTGTTCATCCTCTTTATGTCCTCTATTATCTCGAATATGGTCTTGACAAGCAGCGGCGCAAGGCCCAAGGAGGGCTCATCCAGCAGTATCAGGTCGGGGCTGCTCATAAGCCCCCTGCCCATTGCCAGCATCTGCTGCTCGCCCCCCGAAAGGGTGCCCGCCATCTGGCTTGACCTTTCCTCCAGCCGCGGGAAAAGCTTGAATACCGACTGAAGGTCCCTTTCGATACCCTTTTTATCCCTGCGAAGATAGGCCCCCATCATAAGGTTTTCCTTAACGGTTAGGTTTGCAAATACCAGCCTTCCCTCCGGCACCTGGGATATACC
>DASRVG010000043.1:0-7840 GCA_035655175.1 Clostridia bacterium
AGTGAAGGCAGTCGTGCAGTTCTGTTTTACAATTTCGAACATTTCATACCAGAGCAGGTTAGCCTGTTTCTGAAACGACAGGCTCATCTGTACAAAGGGGCTTGCTATTGCTCCTCCTGTGGTAGGGTGTTTTCCTAATAGGCCGTAGGTGCTGATAGCTTCTTCACACTGGATGTACCGGGTAAAAGCCTGAGCATAGGCTTCAATTAATCGAGGGTTTACAAACTTCTCACATCCGCGATCTCGAAGCCAACACCATGTTTCTTTAAATAGTGCATCTGCTCCTAGTGGCTTCCCGTCTTTTTGTTTTGAGCGTAGGTATTCGCTAGGCTCGGGGATATCTTCACCGACAAGGTCATCATCTACTTCCAGGTCTTGAGCTTCTAAAATCTCGGGGTGAAGGTCAGGTACTTCTAATACCTTTGCTGTTTTTCCTTTTGTTATTTTATCTGCAAGAGGTTCCGGCTTATCGCCTGCGCGAATGCGCCTGCCGCCTCTGTAAGTTCCGTCCTTTGCCATGCGGCATCACCTCCTTTTGTTGTGTTTGGTTTAATACCCCCTTTGAACCGACATTTTTTTACGCGTGACCCCACGCCGCTGTCCGCTTTTAAGAGTCTTAGAGATTTGAACGCCCCCACCGGTCACCGCTTTCGACAGTAATTCTTGAGTGACAGGATTTACAAAGTGCCATAAGATTACTTTTATCGTTTCCACCGCCTTTGGAGAGAGGGACAATGTGATGGATTTCTTCGGCCGGTGTGAGCCTGCCTTGCTTCTCACATTCCTCACAAAGAGGGTGAGATCTGATGTAACGGTCTCGAATACGCTTCCAGGAACGGCCATATCTTTTGTTAGAAGCAGGATCACGTTGGAACTGGTTGTAGTGTTTGTCCATTATTATTTGGTGCTTGGCACAGTATTGCTTACTTTCAGTGTCAACGCCGGGCTATTTTTGACCGAATCGCCGGTTAAAAATTGACCCAATCGCCGGTCTTCAATCGCCGGTTTTTGTTTAAACACCCCGTGCCATATTATCTAATTCCGGGATATCGGCCGGGGGCACTACTTTGACACCGCCTTTTATCCTGCTTTTCAGTCTATAGCTATCACCCCTTATGTTTATGATATGTGCATGATGCAGCAATCTATCAAGTATTGCTGTCGCTATTACTGTATCATTCATTAGCTCTCCCCAGTCTCCAAAGTATTTGTTACTGGTCAGTATAATACTGCCGTTTTCATACCTTGTGCATATAAGTCTAAAGAATAATTCCGCTGATGCACGATCTAGCTGCATATATCCCACTTCGTCAATGATCAGTATGTCGGGCCGGGTATACACGCGCCACCTGCGCTCTAGTTTGCCTTGCAGATCTGCCTTTTTTAAATCTGATATCAGATGCGCCAGGCTGGCATAATATACTGTCATACCGGACCTTAACGCTTGCATCGCAAGACCTACTGCAAGGTGAGTTTTTCCGACTCCAGGTGGTCCTAAAAAAATTACGTTCTCCTTCCTTGCTACAAAAGCAAGTGTTGATAACTCTTTGATTTGCTTTACATCTATGCTGGGTTGAAACCCAAAATCGAACTCTTCCAGTGTCTTTCTATGCGGCAGTCTGGACAGCTTAATCCTTGTTTCTTCGCTGCGGCGTTTTTTCTCCTGTATTTCAGCCTCCAAAAGCTCACTTAAGAACGACAGATAAGTTGCATCTTTATGCATCGCATCTTCAAGTTTTGCATCCAATAGCTCGGAGGCCGTGTTCAAACCAAGCTCATACAGGAGGTTGCGGGTATGCTCCAGTTCAAACATTGGATATCACCCCCGCCAGTGCATCATACACGCTTAAGGGCCGTATTTCTACTGCTTCTGTTCTTTCTTTTCTGGCGAAGGGAAGCGGTAGCGCTATGCCTCCTTTTTCAGCCAATCCCTGGTATTGGCCCTTAAGCCATACTATCTTCCCTGATGCATATTCTACTTTGTGGCGAGCTATTCTTACTTCACCGTAGTATGCTTCAAAGAAATCACCACATATCCTTACTCTTACTTCCTTGCCGCTATACTGCCAGGGTATACCGTATTTGGCACCGTCATAGCTTACAAATCCGTCCCTTGTTACATTTCTTGTTTCCCACCTGTATTTGTCACGAATCGCTTTATCCGGCAGTGGCAGAAGGGGTTCTTTGTTTAATGCCTCAAGAGGTATTTCCCCGGTAGTCCCGTGGACCTTACTGTCTACCTTCCTGCACCATTCAAGCGCTTGAGAATTTAAATCATGCAGATCCTTAAACCGCCTCCCTGGCAGAAAATTATCTTTCACATAATCAACCAGGCGTTCAACTTTTCCTTTTGTCTGAGGCCTTTTTACCCGGCATACCTTCGGTACAAAACCCATATCTGCAGCAAAATCTTCAAACCTGCTGTTCCATATCGGCTTTCCTGCATCACTGCCGTTTATTACGGTCTTCATCCTGTCTGTCAGAACTACCTCAGGAACTCCGCCGAAATACTCAAAGGCGTTTACCATGCATCTTAAAAGGCTGTATATATCACAACGTTTGGTAAACTCAACATACTTACACCTTGAATTGCCCAGTATCATTGTGAAAACCGGGGTTTTATGAATAACTCCCTTCTCGTCTATGTAGTGGGCAATACCCCAGTCCATCTGAGCCTGCTTACCAGGTGGTGTTTCATACCTTCGAACTGCCGGAGCATTTCTGGCCGGCCTGAACGGCTTTACATAATCCTTGATAATGGTTATGCCGCCGGTATAGCCCATATCCTTTAATCTTTCAAAGATCACAACACAGTTAAATATACCATTTTCAATCATTTCATTTATTTGGGGCTTAAAAGGATCGAGTTTTGAAGGTTTTGTTCTGCCTTTAAGCCCATGCTCAGCTTTGGGCTGGTTCATGTACTTCTTTGCTGTGTTTTTTGATATGCCAAGTTCTTTACTAATGGCATAAGCACTCTTTCCTTTTTGTGAACCTTCGTGTATCATATTAATTGTCCCACTCCTTATCATACGGTCACCCCCATAAAAGTTTTCGTCACACTTTTATGGTAACCGTTTGGTTTGGTGTGGGTCAATTTCTGTCCGGCGCTATGGGTCAATTATACCCCGGCGGTGACACTATGTATAACAAATACAAGTTCAACAGGCAGTCTGCTAAAGAGCCTGAAAATTTTAGTGTACTTTCAGTTCAGCATCTTTAAGGCTGTAAATAAATCGCTCATTTTATAATAATTGTATCCGTTATACTTAACTAATTGAACCATCGTTAGAAGTGAATAGAAAGCGACGAAACATGAATTTTTTATTCCATTAGTATCATTAATAAAATCTAATTTAGAAACTGTGGCAGTGGCTTAACGAAGAAGTCATCTGTACTATATCCCCTACATTATTGGAGTTATCTGTAAAGCAGTACAAGGTTTTCTTTACTCAATCTGCAAAATAACCGTTGTGATAATAAATGGAATATGTCAGTTATATAAATTTTTTATATATGAATAGCATCAAGTATTTTTTGTCGATTATAAGGCACCGAATTTTGCCAAAAATGTTTTTGGGAGGCTTTAAATAAAACCGTACTCCCTCTTTAATACAAAAGAGGGAGTTAATATTCTTCCACTTAATCTAACTTTCTTAAAGTTGAGTTGTTTAAGAACTCGTTAATCAAGCGAATAGGAGTATTACAATCAAGAACAGGTCTATATAACGGTGTAAAAGAAAGCGATCCACAAACTCATTCCTCGGTTAGAATGCAGGCAGCGAATAAATATTAAACCAAGGAGGATAAATCTATGGCTTAAGTTTAGTATTATTCTAACCCATAAACATTTGCATGGACTTTTCACATCAAATGGTCGGGATGAAGCATTTACCCGACTAAAGGTTTCGGCCTCTTATGGGATTAGATGGCACTGCTCCAGCCAGTCAAGCCTGGATACGTATGACAGTCTTGTGTTCGTACCATGCATGTATAGTGATATGCATTTTGTCCTATTTTACCGTCCTCTTTCCCTTCCATAGGGACAAACCCGCATGCACACCCCGCATACCGAACCCCTGCCTATGTGCCTGAAATTATCGTGCATAAACGTACTGCACGCATGGGCGTCCACCAACTGCTCCCTGGGCATTCCGGCCTCCCAGCCGGCACCGTGCAGCGCTCCCGCAGGGCAGCTTGTAACGCACAGCCTGCAGCTGCCGCACCTGCCTTCGGTCACCGGCTGTCCATAGGGCAGCTCCATGTCGGTAAGTACCGTACCCATCCGTATCCTGGGACCATATTCCGGCGTAACGAGAAGCCCATTTTTGCCTATCCAGCCCAGCCCTGCCCGGGTGGCCGCCGTTTTGTGCTGGAAAATGGCGGTGTACGCATCCTCCCCGGTCTTAACCGTCTGGGATGCAGGCACTGCTAAAGCCCTGTATCCCCATTCCTGCAAAAGCAGCGTGCACCGCAGCGTAATTTGGTCAATCAAAAAATTCACTGTCCGGTAATGGTGGAAATAGGTGTGGGTGGGCTCACTTGTTATTTCATCCACTATATCGTCGGAAAGCCTCACCATGACCGTTATGGCGCTTTTTAACCTTTTTTTGTCCTCCGGCAAAATGTCCTCCACGTTGGAAAAACCGGTCCTGCTTGCTCCCAGTCCTTTTATAAATTCCTCAAGGTCCGAAATCCTGTTTTCCATGGCGTCCACCTCCCTATAAAAATTATACCACTGCAGCTGTCCATAACAACCTGTATTAATGAGCCGAAAATTATTAAATTATAATTATATGCAATGCTTTAAAAATATATTCATAAAACCATAAAAAACTAACATAATTTTTACGCCGTGGGGCAAAATTAATAACACAAACAGATTTACTTTATTAAAACCAAAAAGGAGGCGGCATACATGGCAGCAGGACAACAGACCCCCGGGAAAAAGCTTGTTCAGAAAGCGCATCCTGCCCTTGACAATATGAAATATGAAATAGCGAGCCAGTTCAACCTGCCGGTACGCCAGGGCTCGGAAGATTACTGGGGGAACCTCACCGCCAGGGACTGCGGCAGGGTGGGCGGAGAAATGGTAAGAAGGCTCATAACCATGGCCGAAAACCAGCTGTCCGGTCAATAACGAATACTAAAAAGGGAAGTTCTGTACAGGGCTTCTCTTTTTTATTGGCATGAGTTTTGGTATAATGATTTCGGAGGCGATAGCATGATACACCGGGATACCGAGGAACTGGCGGAAAACAAACTGCTGCTGCTTTACATATTGTCCGAGGCAAAGATACCCCTTTCAAAAAACCAGGTGACCCAGGTTGTTTTGGAAAACAATCTAATGAACTATTTTTCAATGCAGCAGTTCCTTTCGGAATTGGTCCAAAAAGGACTGGTGGTGTGCTATGAAGACATTGGCAGGCATTTTTACAGGATACACCGCCGGGGGAACGAAGTACTGGGCCTTTTTCTAAGCAGAATCCCCGATACCCTTAAGAAGGATTTGAAGCAGTATCTTACCGATAAGGGTATGCTATTGAAAAGGGAAAACAGCGTTCAAAGCAGTTACTTGGAGGAAAGCTCCGGTACCTATTCGGTTTACCTTAAGCTTACCCGGGAAGACGGCGCTTCCTTTGAAATGAAAGTTCCAATTCCTTCCGAGAAAAACGCAAAGAAAATATGCGTAAACTGGAACGAAAAAGCCCCGGACCTCTGCCGGGAGATTGTCCGACTTCTCCAAGGGCAAGACATCCATTAGCCCACTGCAAGCACCCACGCCGGGTCGGTATCGGTTATGGCCGTTTCCACCACCGAACCGGTGTCCGCATCCACTTTATACAAGCGGTTTTCCATCATGCAAACAACATGCAGGTACTTCCCGCCGGACCCCAGCGACTGGCTTACAGGCATTTTACCCAGTTCCATCATGCCGAGGGCTTTCAAACCGGTACTGTCAATCACGGTAAGGCTGTCATCCACGGCATCCACCACGTACAGCCTATCCCTTTCCCGGTCCAGCAGCAGGCTCACCGGCATTGTCCCCAGCCTCATGCATCCGGACTTTTTACCGGTTTCTATATCATACTCCACAAGGCAGCTGCGCTCCCGGCTTTCATGGGACTGGATGATGGCATATAATTTCTGGCCGGTACCGTCACAGAGAATATCCACCGGGTACCCGTCCACCTTGAGGCAGCTTTGTTTATCCATGGACAGCGCGTCTATCACCGTAACCCAGTCGCTGCCGGTGTTAGCTATATAAAGGCAGTTGTTGCTCCGGTTAAGTACTATGGACTGGGGCATTATCCCGGTGGGAACCTGGCCTATTACCTGCTGCATACCAAGGTCGATGACAGAAACGCTGTCGGAGTCATAATTGGTAACAAAGGCCCTGCTTGCTTGTTCGAAAACCTCTATACGACTGGGGCGGCTGCCGGCAAATATGGTGTTAATTACAGCACGGGAACAAAGGTCAATAATGGAAAGGCTGTCGTCGTATATGTTGGCTACAAGGAGTTGTTCCCCGCCCGCACTGTAATATATATGCCCGGGTCCCACCATCGGCCCCCTGGCGAAATGGTTTGCATTCATCAGTTTTGTTGCTTCGGGCTTTAAACATATGCGGAATACTTCCTCATAGGTCCGGCTCCCGTAAGCCGTTATACTGTCAGCCCCCATGTTCGCCACCAGGACAATACCTCTTTCCTCCATTTTTGCACCCCCAGAATATATATAATCATACTATGCTTAAGGCTTTATATTAGTGTATTGCCCACAGACATATAAAAAGCTCCCCGGTAATCCGGGGAGCCTTTATATAAACAGCCGGTCCCAGGCCGTGGTACATACAGTCAAAATCCGGCCTGAAACCGCACCGTCCCGCTCTTTATGTTATACAAATATGCCGCTTGTATTATTATTATAACCAATATACACCCCGTTAAACAATAAATGGAGAATACTATCCAGGACGCAGGATTATAAAGTTCGCAAGGCCAAGGACGTCGGGACAAAGACTGCCGGTCCCGGTGAGGATAAGCTTTTTTTGGGGGTGAATTATCTCCGTCACCGGTCCTTAACATGCCTTGAAACAAGTTCGCTGTACACCTCGTGGTACTCTATACCCTTTTGCAGCATAAGAACGGTGATATGGTACAACAGGTCGGCTATTTCGTATACCGTTTCCTGCTTGCCGGGGTTTTTGGCCCCGATTATTACCTCCGCCGCTTCCTCCCCCACCTTTTTAAGCGTCTTATCCAGGCCCTTTTCCAGCAGGTAATTTGTATAGGACCCTTCCCTGGGATTGTTGCGCCTGTCCAGTACAACGCTGTACAGCCGGTCCAGCACCCCGGTCGTTTCCGGCCAATTATCCAAAGGACTGCCGTCCAAACCCCTGTAAAAGCAGGACCGGTTTCCGGTATGGCAAGCCGCCCCCTGCTGGTCCACCAAAATAAGCAGCGTATCCATATCGCAGTCAACGTAAATCCTCGCAACCCGCTGCACATTGCCGGAGGTCTCTCCCTTGTTCCAAAGCCTATTCCTGCTGCGGCTGAAAAACCACGTGGTGCCCGTTTCAACGGTCTTCTCCAGTGCTTCCTTGTTCATATAGGCCATCATAAGCACCCGGCCGGTTGTCCTATCCTGTACAATGGCAGGTATAAGCCCCCTATCGTCAAACTTTAGTCCCTCAATAACTGGCTGCGTCATTTCCTTACCGACACGCCCCTCTCCGAAAGGTATTCCTTTAAAACCGGTATTTCAAGCCGCCGGTAATGGAATAGTGAAGCCGCCAGGGCCGCGTCCGCTTTCCCTTCGGTCAAGATCCGGTAAAAGC
>DASRVG010000044.1:0-3319 GCA_035655175.1 Clostridia bacterium
CCGGCACTGCTTTCCACCGTTTTTTCCTCCAGTTCCCCCTGGAGCCTTGCCATTTCCTGCTGCATTTTCTGCACCTGTTTCATCATGCTCCCCATGTTTCCCATTCCAGGCATTCTGCCCTTGGCCATAAAATATCCCTCCCGTTAATTGTCCTTATTCATCCAGCCTCTCCACCAGGTCGCCGCCAAAAATGCTTACCGCTTCCTCGTACAGGCTGCAGTCTTCCCGGAGGTCCTGGCGCCCGGCTTCCCTTTGGACATCAATGCTCTCAATCTTTATATCAAAATGCGCCTTTGTCACCGAATACACCGCTTCTCCCAAAGCGTCCCTGTTTTCTTTGCTGTTGGCTATTTCATAACAGATCCCGTACAGGGCTTCACATCCCACCACCAGCATATCCTCGTTTACTCGTATCGGCCTTGAGCCCATTAACATGGTATAAAGGCCTTTCTTGTGTTTCTCAAGGTACTTCATCACGTCACCCCAGGCGGCCTCCACCTGCTCCAGGGATATATTCACCGATCCGGTCCGGTGCCCGTCCCTTTGGAGGGCCTCCCGTTCTTCGGGCTCATCGTGCTTTTGCACATCGCTTTTGCCGTCATCGTTTTCAAGGCCTTTATCCTTTTCTTTTTCATACCCTGTATCGCTTTTTTTGTTCTGCCTCGACGAGGCCTTGCTTACAGTTTCACTGTCCCTGCTTTTATCCGGCTTTCCGGCGCCTTCTCCCGAAGGGACAGCGGAACTATCCGCCGCGGCTGACGGCAGTTCCCCTCCTTCCGGTACTTTATCCCCGGTACCGGCGGAAACGCCTTTAAACACCATGTCCTCCAACCGTGAAAGCCGGTCCATGATTCCCTCCAGCGAAGCATCCATTGAGGGTTCGCACAGCTTAACCAGCGCTACCTCAAGGAAAACCTCCGGGTAGGTGCTCCACTTGGCCTTTCCTTCAGCTTCGGACAGCACGTTTATCGCCCTTATAAGGGTGTTTACTTCCCATTCCGAGGCCAGCGCCCCAAGGGCCTCCTTCTTTTTGTCGGACAGGTCCGCAAGCCCCGAAGGGGCCACTTTTATAATAAGTATATCCCTCAAGTGGTATATTATATCTTTGAAAAGCTGGCCCGTATCCCGGCCGTCCTGGACTGCCCGGCCCAGCAGCATTATACAGCCGGCGGCATCCCTTTTTGACAGCCGGCGGGAAAGGTCGAACAGCAGCCTGTCCTGGGCCATCCCCAGCACCGACACCACCCTGTCCAACGTTAGAGGCCCCTTTTCAAAGGCGGAGCATTTATCCAAAAGGCCCAGGGCATCCCTTGCCGACCCATCGGCCCTGCCGGCTATGTGTTCCAGGGCGCTTTGGTCTATATCAATGCCCGCTTCGCCCGATACCTGCTCCAGCAGTTTTACCATCTCCGGAAAGGGTATCCTTTTAAAGTCGAACCTCTGGCACCGCGACAGCACCGTAGCGGGCAGCTTTTGCGGTTCGGTGGTGGCGAGGATGAATATGACATGGGAGGGCGGTTCCTCCAGCGTTTTTAACAGCGCATTGAAGGCCTCGGCGGTCAGCATGTGCACCTCGTCCACAATATATACCCGGTACCTTCCCTCGGCCGGGGGATATTTTACCTTCTCCCGCAGGTCCCTTATTTCGTCCACGCCCCTGTTGGAGGCAGCGTCTATCTCTATTATGTCCATAAGCTTCCCCTCCAGGGCCCGGCTGCAGGTTTTGCAGCGGTTGCAGGGGTTGCCGTCTTTCCGGTCGGTGCAGTTTACCGCCCTTGCCAGTATCCTGGCGGTGGAGGTTTTGCCGGTACCCCTGGTGCCGGCAAAAAGGTATGCATGGGCAACCCTGTCCCCGGTTACCTGGTTTTTAATTGTCGTGGTAATATGCTGCTGCCCCGCCACCCGGTCAAAGGTAAGGGGCCTGTACTGCCTGTACAATGCGGTATAGCCCATATTCCCCATCCTTTACTTCTGTTTATTGGGTTCAAGCACGCTGTAGGTTCCCCTTGCCGCCGCAACCATTGTTTCGCCTACGAACAGGTCCGCCCTTATTACGGCGGTGGTTTTTCCCTTTCTTAAAACCTCCCCGCGGCCGGTTAATACCTGCCCCGCCATAACGGGCTCCAGGAAGTTTATGTTCATCTCTATGGTAGCCGACGCCGCAGCGCCGGTACTGTAAAGGGCGCTTCCCATAACGGTATCCGCAAAGGCGGCTATTACGCCCCCGTGGCAGGTACCCATCACGTTGAGATATGTATCCTTAATACTCATCGTCATTTCCGACCTTCCCCATTTAAGGGAGGCTATCCTCATATCTATCATTTTCCACAGCGGGGCTTCCTTGAGTTTTTCGTTCAGTTTTTTCATTTCCTCTTTACTGTAAACCCTGTCTTCCTGCATTTCATCCATTCCTTTTTATTTAACCATATAATGATTATACCCTATATAAAGCCAAACAAAAAGAAGGAGTATTAACTCCCTCCCGCTTATAATAAACAGGTGGTCGTGCACCTTTCCCCGACCTACTCCCACAGGCGATACCAGGGCAGTTAGCTCCAGCCAGGCTTCCCTGCGGCACATGGAAGGGTTCACTTACCGCTGCTTCCTTCCGGACCTGACGGGGTTCATGAATTTCCATTGCGCAGGACCCGGCCTTCAACGCCACTTACCCGGGCCGGCCCTGCAGGACATAAGCCTCAGAAAGGAATTCAACCCTGCTATAGCGGATTGCAGGTTACAGGGTGCCGCTACATCCCCGTCTAGCACGACCAAAATTATAAAAAATGGCGGAGAGAGCGGGATTTGAACCCGCGAGACAGGTATCCCCGTCTACCCGCTTTCCAGGCGAGCGCCTTCAGCCAGACTCAGCCATCTCTCCAAGCCAACCTACTTAATAAAAATACTGCTATTTAGTTTAACCCTCAAGGCGGAATTTGATTACACCAAGCCCGGTGCCAAAGCCCGCCGCAATTATTAATTTTACATTAGACGCCCGACAATGTCAATGATGTTTAAAATGTTATTGTACCGATAAAATGGCTGTACAGCAATATTAATACAGCAGCTTTATTTTCCGCGGCGCTTTTTAAAGGTGCATCGGCGGATAATAATATATAAAGGCTTATATCAAGTACAGGGAGGTTTACATATGAACAATAAAAACATACAAGAAAGAATAAAAAAATTAACCCCGCTGCAATACAGGGTAACCAGGGAAAACGCTACCGAACCGCCCTTTAGAAACGAGTACTGGGACCATAAGGAGGAGGGCATTTACGTGGACATAATAACCGGCGAGCCCCTTTTCAGTTCCAAGGAC
>DASRVG010000045.1:0-10441 GCA_035655175.1 Clostridia bacterium
GCCTGCCGCCTATGCTGACCCTGAACCTGCCGTCGGAATCCTCAAAGGTCTTCACATCTACTATGCTGGAAAGCTTGTCCACCAACAGGTCCCTTCTGTCCCTTAGGTCGTTTGCATTGGACCCGTCCAGTTCGTATTTCATGATCTGGCGGTTCAGTTCACTTATCTGCTGTGCATAGGAGTTTATTTCTTTAACCTTTGTTTCCACGGCAAAGTTTGCATCGGTCTGTATTTTTTCAAACCGGGCCGCCATGTCGTTTAGGCAGTTGGTAAAGGCTATCGCCGTCTGCCGGACCGTTTCCCTCACCGTAAGGTCGGATGCCTTTTCACCGTTGCTTAGGTCCTGCAGGGCTGAGAAGAAACTGTTTATTACCGAGTTCAGCCCGGCGTCGGAGGGCTCATTGAACACCATTTCTATCTCGGTGAGAAGTTGGCTTTTTGAGCTCCATTCGCCCAGCACGGTGTTTTCGCCCCAGAACTTAACGTCCAGGAAGGTATTCCTTATCCTTTGAATTTGCTGTATTTCCACACCGCTGCCCAGCATGCCCCTGCCGCCCAGTACCTGCATAGGCCTGGTGGTTTCCATGACCGCTCTCTGCCTCGCATATCCTTCGGTATTGACGTTGGCGATGTTGTGCCCTGTAACGTCAAGGGCCCTTTGCTGTGCATACAGGCCCTTTATTACAATATTAAGCCCGGTAAAGGAACTCATCCGGAATCACCCCTAGTTACACTTTTTGGTCAAAAAAGCTTGCACCCTTGCCCTTGTCCCTGCCCTTTTTTGCATCGTATGTTACATCCTCCGGTCCGCCGGCAATTAAATTAATAGAAAAATCAATATACTCCAGGGACTTCTTTATAAGCTCGCTGTTCAAGTCGTTTACTTCCTTAAGGTCCTTTAAAGTGTTCTCTATCTCATCCTTTAGCGCGGTAAGCTTTTCTTTAATCCCATCTTCCGCCTGCTCAACGGCCACGCTTATATTCAGCTGCTCCGCCGGAATACCAAGAAGGCGGGCAAGCTGGTCTACTACTTCTTCTCTCTGCTGCTCAAGCCCCCCCACGTTCAGCAGCAGCTTCTGCTCAACCCCGGTAAGCTGCTCCAACTGGGATACTTTCCCTTCCACGATTGTACTGGTTTTATGCCTGGATAGGTCAAGGATATCCCTGTACAGAGCGCTTTCCTTTTCCAAGATTTCAATCAGCCTTTCCCACAGGCCTTTCATATCCCTCATCCCCGATAATAGAATTGTCTAAACCCTTTTGTCCAGGAACAGGCCGTCAAGAATACTGTCGGCCACCTCCCCGGCATCAACATTGTACTGCCCCGAAGCAATTTTGGCTTTCAGTTCTTCAACTTTCTCCGCCCTAATTTCGGGCACCTGGCCCAGGGCCTTTAGGGCCACTTGGAAGTCCTGGGCGTTTGTGGACAGTTCAATCTTGTCCCTGCCGGCAGCCCCCTTGACTTCGCCTGCCTTATCCGGCCTTGAGGGCTGTATCCCCTGCTTCTTATATATGCCCAGTATTTTTCCCAGTCCACCATCATTAATCTTCATAACTCATCCCCCACTTTTAGATCCTCATGAATAATATCGTCATTACCCCCGCTATTATTAATACCTTTAATCTTTTTTTCTGCGGTGGGCCGTGTACATTCGCTCCTTTTCCCGGTGTCTCTGAAGGCCGGGACTCTTTAAACCCTTCATAAACTCCTGTTCAATAAAGGAGGCGCATTCACTGCAGTATCGTCCTGTGGGTATGGGCCTCCCGCATCTTTCACAGCCCAGCAGCATATTGGTATTTTCCTTGCTAAGTTCCAGCTTGCCCTCCCTGAGAAATTGAAGTATTTTTTCCATCGGAATGTCAAGGGCTTCAGCCACCTCCATGGTTGTGCACTTGGGATGGCTTTCTATATACTCCTTGACCCTTTCAAAAATCTCCTCGTCTTCATCAATGCACTGCCTGCACAGTGGAATACCGGTATAAACAAAAAGCTTGCCACACCTCCTGCAGTTGCGCAAATCTCCCATGTTTCTACCTCCCTTGTGAACTATATATCCTTACCGGAGGCCAGAGTGAATACGTATACCCTGACCACCCCGCCTTCCTTAAGCGCCCGGGCACACTGGTTGACAGTACTGCCCGTAGTATATATATCGTCTATAAGAAGCACATTCTTAACGGCGGCCTCCTTGCCGTTCATGTAGAAAGCCCCCTCCATGGTCTCCATCCTCTGAAGACGGGTCAGCCCGCTGAGGGGCGGGGTTTCCCGTATTCTTTTCAGCAGATCCCGGGCCTTTCCCATGCCCAGTTCCCTGCTTATCACGTCGGCCAGCAAGCGGGACTGGTTGTACCCCCTCTGCCTTTGCTTTTTCCGGTGGAGGGGTACCGGCACTACACAGTCCACCCACCGGTCCATCCCTATTTCTTTAATCCTTTCCGCCATCATCCTCCCGAAGGGACGCGCCAGGTAGGACCTGCCGGCATACTTGAAGGAATAAATCCATTCCTTCACCTTGCCATCGTACACGCACAGCGAATAGGCCCTGTCAAAGCAGTGCCGGAAACTGCGGCAGTCACTGCAAAGACCTGCGCGATCAAGCTGTTTCCCGCACATGCTGCAGCTTTTCTCCCCGACGAAAATGAATTCCTTCCGGCAGACCGGGCAGACGCCATAGGTATGCTGACCCCTGATTTTATCCCCGCACAGGTAGCAGTTGATACCTTCGGGATAAACAAGGTCCATAAGGCCTTCCCATAACACCGGCAGAATTTGCTTCACCGGCACCACCCCCGCCTAAAACCTTGATAAAATATCCCTCATCCTCCGGTCAAGGGCCGAGTACCTCCTGGAAATCCTGTTGTTGTCCACCATCCTGCGCAGGTGCTCCTCTCTGCCCACCAGCACCGCCAGCTTTTTTGCCCTGGTAAGGGCTGTATACAAAAGATTCCTGGTAACCAGCATTGGAGGGCCCCAGAAGGCCGGCATAACCACTACCGGGAACTCGCTGCCCTGGCTTTTGTGTACCGTTACTGCATAGGCCGGTTCCAGTTCGTCCAGCTGGTTGAACCGATACGTAACCCTTTTATCATCATCGAATACGACCACCAGCTGACCTTCCTCCTCATCCAGGCTCTCTATAATGCCAAGGTCACCGTTAAAAATGCCCTCGCCCTCCTCGATGCCCCCTCCCGGCAGCGGAGCCTCCCATTTCATGGAATAGTTGTTCCTTATCTGCATGACCTTGTCCCCCACACGGAACACGCAGCTGCCGGACTTTTTTTCCCCCTTACCCCTTGCGGCAGGGTTTAGGCTTTCCCGAAGCCGCAAGTTTAAGTTGTCCACGCCTACCGGTCCCTTCCTCATCGGGGACAGTACCTGTATGTCGGTCATGGGATTGTACCCGTTGTATTTTGGCAGCCTACTTTTGCAAAGGTCGATAATGGTATCCAAGGCCTGCTGCATGTCCTTTTTTTCTATAAAAAAGAAATCGCCGTCCCTTGCATTGGTTACCGGGTAACGTCCCTCGTTTATCCTGTGGGCGTTGACCACTATGGAACTCTCCCCCTGCTGGCGGAATATTGTTCTAAGCCTTACAACCCTTACAACCCCGCTTGTTATAATATCCCTGAGCACGTTGCCCGCCCCCACCGAGGGAAGTTGGTCCACGTCCCCCACCATCACCAGCCTTGTACCCGGCCGTACCGCCTTCAAAAGGTGGTGCATAAGCAGTATGTCAACCATGGATATCTCGTCTATGATGAGTACTTCACAATCCAGCGGGTTGTCCTCGTCCCTGCCGAAGGCTGATGTATGCTCGTCTTCCTGGTACGAGAACTCAAGCAGCCGGTGGATGGTGGATGCTTCCCTGCCACAGGCTTGAGCCATCCGTTTTGCCGCCCGGCCGGTGGGTGCTGCCAGCGCAACCTTGAGCCCCTTTTCCTCGAATATGTCTATTATGGCTTTAATGGTGGTGGTTTTTCCGGTACCCGGTCCGCCCGTTATCACCACAATACCGTTTCGCATGGACTGGATTACCGCCTCTTTCTGGACGTTATCCAGGACAATGCGGTATTTTTTCTCAAAGGCTTCCAGTTCCCTTTCCATGTCCAGGTCAAAGGTATCATACTCCATGAGGGCAAGCTGGACCAGTTTGGCCGCCACCGACGTTTCGGCATAATAATAGGGCATGTAGTATACAACCGGGCCGTCGGGCGAATCTTCAATCTTCAACTGGCCTGCGATGGCAAGGGACGAAATGGCATCCTCCACCTGCCGGGGCTCCACCTCCAGCAGCCCCGCCGCCCGGGAAACAAGCGCCTCCTTCGGCACAAACACATGCCCGGCGCCTGCAAGTTCCGTAAGCACATACTTGGTCCCGGCGTAAACCCTGCCGGGGGAGTTTGCTTCCATGCCCATGGCCATGGCAATCCTGTCCGCCCTCTTGAAACCAATTCCCTCTATGTCCTCCACCAGCCTGTATGGATTCTGCTTTATCAGCTTAATGGTCTCTTCCCTGTATCTTTTGTATATCTTTATAGCAAAGGCGGTACTAATGCCATAGGTCTGAAGGAATACCATCACTTCTCGAAGGCCCCTTTGCTCCTCGAAGGCTTCGGCTATCCTCCGGGCCTTTTTTTCCCCGATGCCCTCCACCTCGGTAAGCCTCATCGGGTTGTACTGGATAATATCCAGCGCCTCTTTCCCCAGTGTATCCACTATCCTCTTGGCCGTTTTGGGTCCAATGCCGGGTATTAGTCCCGACGCGAGGTACTTTTCTATACCCTCCAGCGTTGACGGGACCGTTTCGGCGTACTCGGACACCTGCACCTGCTCCCCGTAAACCGGGTGGTATACCCATTCCCCCTTGACTTTCAACTGTTCCCCTTCCCTGACAAGGGGCATGTATCCCACCAGCGTTACCTGTTCGCCTTCGCAACTAAACCTAACTATCGAATACCCGTTGTCATCGTTTCTGAATACAATGCCGCTTACGGTACCTTCCAACTCCAGCATCAGCCCAACCTCCCGCGCTCTACTGCCAAAAATTATATCACATTTTTTCCCTTAGTTCCCTGATTTCTTTGAGCAGCATGGCTATATCCGACTTGGTGGCGGGGCAGTTGAGGTACTCATCGGCGTTCTGACCGCCGGTCTCCCGTGCGCCCGCCATCTCCCTGTGTACAAAATGGCAGTTGCTCATGTGCTGTTTCAGGCTTTTAAGGCTGTGCAGGCATTCCACCGTCCTGTCGTCCCTCAGTATTACAAGGCAGGCGCCGGATTCTTTCTCCTTCACGTGCTTTATCGCAAAGCAGTTAACATAGCCCCTGGCGGAATCGTTTTTTGATATTACCCGGCGCATTTTAAGCGGTATAAGTATCGTTTCACGGTCAAGGGGTACCGGCACCGTCCTTACACACCTTAAGAGCTTGCAATACTTTTCCTTGGAAGCCTTAAGGTCAATGGCATACTCCCTTGCCGTATTCTTAAGGACCGTTTTTACCGTGCGCGGCACCAGTACCGGTTCCCGGTCAAGGTATATTAGCTCGGTAGCATTCCCGTAAATACTGTGATATCGAGGCACCAGGGCGGCCAAGACTTTTTTTGAAGCACAGTTCTGCTCAAGCAATATAGAATCCTCCTGTTCCATCTTTTTTCTAAAACATTATAAGCGTCCCCTTAACGATTGGTGCAATTTGGGCATACAAAGCCCGGCCCGGCAGGGGTGCCGGGCCGGATTTTACGCACAGCTTAGATGCTTTCCTACTGGACCGGAATCTCGGTTATCTCGGTGGCTACTATTCTCGCGCTGTCAATTCCCGTTATATCTCCACCGCTTGTGTTAAAAATATCGCGGTTTACTATCATGTCCATGGCAGACTGTACTTCCTGCTGCGTGATATCCTCCCGCACATTGTCCACCGATATGGTGGACCTCCTGCCCGCTGCATTTAAAAAAATCATCTCCAATCTCCTGGCCATCCTTTCACCTCCCTCCCTTTTGGCTTTCCCATGCCCGCCCGGCTGGTCTCTGCTGCTAAATGTCTACCAGTTCCACCTCGTTAACCCGGGTAATGAAAACCACCGGGTAAACCTGCAGCCCCGAAAGCGCCACCGCGACGTCATAGGTATCCTGGTCGTCTGCTGTCGGCTTTACCCCGGAATAGGTCCTGGTGGAGTACCTGGGGTTTCCATTATTGTCCAAACCCACCTCGTACCTGATCCTTAACCTGGAATCCATCGGCTGTACCTGCAACGGCATATTTCCACCCCCTTTCAGCTCAATTTTACAGGGGGGACTTGCCATGGGTAAAAAGACGAAAAGGACCGATGAGGCCGGATTCCCGGCAGGGTTTGGTCTCGTTTTGGCAAAAAAAGTACCGGGTTATACCCTATAAGGGCCTTTACCCGGTACTTTAAGACACCTATTCCTTGAATCTACCCGCCGAAGGCTTGGTCTCTCAAGTCCTTCGCCTTATCCGTCCTTTCCCAGGAAAGGTCAAGGTCTTTCCTGCCGAAATGCCCGTAAGCAGCCACGTTCCTGTATATGGGCCTTCTGAGGTCCAAATCCCTTATTATGGCCGCGGGACGAAGGTCGAAATTGTCGTTTATAAGCCTTATTATGTCTTCCTCGGGTATTTTGGCGGTGCCGAAGGTGTCCACCATAATAGAAACTGGTCTTGAAACGCCTATGGCATAGGCCAGCTGCACTTCACACTTTGATGCGATACCCGAAGCCACTATGTTTTTGGCCACGTACCTGGCCGCATAGGAAGCGGAACGGTCAACCTTGGTGGGGTCCTTTCCGGAAAAGGCCCCTCCACCGTGCCTTGCATAGCCGCCGTAAGTATCCACAATAATCTTTCTTCCGGTCAGCCCGGAATCCCCCTGGGGCCCCCCCACCACGAACCTCCCGGTGGGATTTATAAAATACCTGGTATTATTATCTATTAACTCGGCGGGCACCACTTTTTTGATGACATGCTCAATAAGGTCTTCCTTGATGGTCCGGTTGTCCACCTTTGGATGGTGCTGGGAAGATAATACTATGGTATCCACCCTCACCGGCTTGTCCCCTTCATATTCAACGGTTACCTGGGACTTGCCGTCCGGCCTTAAGTAAGGCAGTATATACGACTTCCGGACCTCGGCAAGCCTTTTGGTCAGCCCGTGGGCTAAGTGAATCGGAAGCGGCATCAGCGTGTCGGTCTCGTCACATGCGAAGCCGAACATCATGCCCTGGTCGCCGGCACCTATGGCATCCACTTGGTTGGATATGCCCTGCTTTGCTTCATAAGCCTTGTCCACCCCAAGCGCTATATCCGGCGATTGTTCGTCTATGGATGTCAAAACGGCACAGGTATCGCTGTCAAAGCCAAATTTTGCCCTGGTATACCCGATATCCCTGAGGGTCTGCCGGGCTATGCTGGGGATGTCCACATAGCATTCGGTGCTTATCTCACCCATCACCAATACCAAGCCGGTGGTAACCGCAGTCTCGCAGGCAACCCTGGCACTGGGGTCCTTCTCAAGGATTGCATCCAGCACCGCATCCGAAATCTGGTCGCATATCTTATCCGGATGCCCCTCGGTAACCGATTCGGACGTAAACAGTTTTCTTGTCATTTACCTATCCTCCTTTTAATATGCCCCTAGAAGTATTATTGCCTTGTCAAATAAAAATAAAAAAATCCTCCTCTGTAATCAAGGAGGTCACCGCCACCTTATCTTACAGAACTTGAAATTCTGTGGGAATTGGCACCGCTGCGCATACTGCGCCGGTTGCCGGGTTTCATCGGGCCCTTATCCCTCCACCTCTCTTGATAAGGCAAATATTTGGTTTTCCGATAAAAGATACTATCACAGCATTTATAATATGTCAATCATATTGCGCCAATAATCCCGTAACTTATAAGCGTAATTATAAGCCCCGCCACGGCATTGCCAAGGAATATGGCCGGAAGCGCATGTAATAACCGTATGTTCAAAAGGGCCGCCGCAAGGCTGCCTGTCCACACGCCGGTGCCGGGCAAAGGTATCGCGACAAAAATGAAAAGCCCCGGCACATAGTATTTCTTAATGCTGCCGGCCCTCTTAAGTGTCCTTTCCACCATTTTCTCGGCAAGGCTTTTAAACAGGCCGGTTCTTTTTACAAAATTAAAAAAGGGTCGAAACACCAGCATTATAACCGGTGAGGGAAGGATGCTGCCCGCAAGGGCGAGAACAAAGGCATGCATCGGGTGCATACCCATCGATATGCCCATTGGTATGGCTCCCCTCATCTCGACATAGGGAAGCATTGCCACGAAAACCACCGCCAGCTCGTTTCCTATGAACTGCAGCACATCGGTTACAATGCCGGTCACGGTTCACACCCCCATACAATACAACACAAAAATTATACCCTATAATGGGCCCCATGTAAAACCCCGCAAGTAGAAACGGCGCAGAAATACTCGCACTGAAACTGCCCGAAGAAAAAGCAAAAGCGGGTGTTCATGAAGCCTAACCGAATAAGGTTATAAATAGAAACGGCGCTTTTTCGCGCCGCTTAAAACCTTGGTGGAGGGAGATGGATTCGAACCATCGAAGTCTCCGACAACAGATTTACAGTCTGCCCCCTTTGGCCACTTGGGTATCCCTCCATGATGGAGCTGGTGATGGGACTCGAACCCGCAACCTGCTGATTACAAATCAGCTGCTCTGCCAATTGAGCTACACCAGCCCGTGGTGGGCACAACCGGGCTCGAACCAGTGACCCCCTGCGTGTGGAGCAGGTGCTCTCCCAGCTGAGCTATGCGCCCATCTTATTTAATTGTAAATGGTGACCCCTAGGGGATTCGAACCCCTGTTACCGCCGTGAAAGGGCGGTGTCTTAACCACTTGACCAAGGGGCCCCGCATGGTCGGGGCGAAGGGATTTGAACCCCCGACCCCATGGTCCCAAACCATGTGCGCTACCAAACTGCGCTACGCCCCGGAACCTTTCGCGTCACTATAACATTATACATAATCTGCACTTTTTGTTCAATAGTAATTTATGTTTTATGCCTCACAATTTACATGGCATATTCCCGCCGCCGAACTGTGTATCATATATTTAATGGTATTGTAACATGCTTGTAACTATTTTACCCTTTTCATTACTATATAATAAACTGTGCAGGCAAGGCCAGAACAAAACGCCTGCCTTTACGTCAAAACCTATAATAAATGGAGGCAGCTTCCGGCGGGAAATACTCCCACTGCCCTGCTGCCGGAGGCATCAGCCATTAAGCTTAAATTTCCGGGAGGGATCGATTTGAAAAAAACAGCATTATTCACAGCAGTATTCCTGTTATTGTCTGTTATTGTCCCCGTGCCTTCGCTGTCCGCGGAACAGGGTATAATACACAGGGAAATTGAGGAAATGCAAATAGCACGCAACGTGGTTTACAAAACCATCACCCGGTTCACAGACCTGGGATGGGACAGGATTCACTTGCTGGAGGCGGACATCTCGGACCGTCACACCCGGCTGGACCTGCTAACGCCCCCGGGCGGAGTGGGTACCGCAAGCACCCTGCCGGAAATGGTGAAGGACTCCGAAACAATAGCTGCAATAAACGGCGACTTTTTCATTTCCGGGGAAACCTACTCCCCGATAGGACCACTGGTTAGGGACGGTAAGATGCAAAGCAGTCCTACATATAGAATGGAGGAACTGGCGGTATTTTCGCTGGACAGCAGGAAAGTACCCATTATCGACTACTGGAAATGGGAAACCAAGCTTTACATTGGGGACTTTGAATTCCCGGTTTCTGCGATAAACAAGATAAGCAGCGAATATGCCTATCCGGTAGTTTATACTGAAGAATGGGGAGATAACGCCCCGCCGGCGTCCTTTGATGACATCCTTTACGTTACAGTCCAAAAAAACAGGGTAAAAGATATAATTCAGGGTGCTTCCCAAGAAATACCCATACCGGAAAAGGGCATGGTAATAATGGCACGGGGGGATACAGCCTCGGGTATGCTGCAGGTCCTTAAGCCCGGCTCTTCTGTAAGCCTGGAAACCATCACTACCCCCGATTTTGAGAAAATGGACCTTGCAATAGGCGGAGGCACCATCCTGGTCAAGGACGGGGCTTTATACCCCTTCACCCACAGCATTGAAGGCAGTCATCCAAGGACCGCCATAGGCTTTTCCAAGGATGGCAAAAAAGTAATCGCCGCTGCTGTGGAAGGAAGAATCAAGGGAGCACGGGGCATGAACCAGACCGAGTTGGCCCGGCTTATGATCGAACTTGGAGCCTACCAGGCCATAAACCTGGACGGCGGCGGCTCCACCACAATGCTTGCCCGAAAACCCGGCGACGAGGTATTGACGGTGACAAACACTCCCTCCGATGGGACCCTAAGGCGAATATCAAACGGAATTTCAATAAATAGTACTGCTCCCAGG
>DASRVG010000046.1:0-4797 GCA_035655175.1 Clostridia bacterium
TCCTTGGCTTTGGCGGCCTGGTCTTTCATGGTTTCCGAAACAAGGGCCACCTGTTTTGAAATGGTACCCACCAGCTTGTCTATCCTGGCCGCGGAGGCGGTTGACTGTTCTGCAAGCTTTCTCACTTCATCCGCCACCACCGCGAAGCCCCGGCCCTGTTCCCCGGCCCTGGCTGCTTCTATGGCTGCATTAAGCGCCAAAAGGTTTGTCTGGTCGCTTATATCCGTTACCTCCATTGTAATACCGGATATTTGCTTTGCATACTCCTCCAGCAGAGCCACTTCCCGGGCCAGGTTGGCGTTGATGTCAGCGTTGGCGCGAATCCTGTCCACCAGGTCGGACAGCCTTTGGATGCTGCTGTTTATCGTCTGCTGCATTTTCATTGATTCTTCCAAAGTCTTACCGGCAGATTCCTCAATCCCTTCGGTGGACCCGGCCATCTCCCGGATGCTGTCCATGGTCTGGGCTGTAGCAGTTGATATGGCTTCAATGCCCCTCGCTATTTCCGACACGCTGACGGCTATTTCCTCCGCCGAGCGGTTGGTGTCGTTTGCGTTCACCAGCAGGCTTTCGACATAGTTCTTTGTCTTTTCTGAGGAGGTGAGTATATTTCCCATGAATTTTTTACTGTCGAACAGGATCCGGTTCATGGAAACCGCCACCCTCTTGTAGTCCCCCCCAAGGTCCTCCGGCAGCTTCCTGAGCATGTCACCCTTTTCGATAAGTTCAAGGCTGTCCCTTATTCTTCTTATGGCTTTATCCCGTGGATGAACAAGCAGCACATAAAAAACGACAGCCAAAACCACCATCGCCGCGGCAAGTATCCAGAAATCGTCCGGTGAGAGAACAGCCAAGTTCAAAACAGCCATAACGCCGATTTTCAACATCGGTACACCCCCTATGACTTTTATTACCTCCTTATTTTATTACTTCTATAAAAACCTGAAAATTCCTTTAAACGAGTCTTTACGACATCAAATACATTACGGCGGCAAAAAATGCTCCGCCTTTTAAAAGCGGAGCATTCTGTCCTAAAGGTTCGGCTCATCCGGCCCCAAGTGACGGGCCCAGTATCATAAGGGCAATATTGAAATACACCAAAAGGGCCATGGCGTCTATGATGGTGGTAAGCAGGGGCGCCGCGATAAGCGCCGGGTCAAGGCCTATCGACTTTGCGACTATGGGCAGTATCGAGCCGGTAAGCTTTGCAAGAACTATTGTAAGGAAAACCGTGATGGACACGGTCAGCGCAACCGTTGCGCTTTCCCCTTCAAACAGTATTATCCTCGCATAATTGACAATACCCAGGGCGGCACCCACCACCAGTGATACCCTCAGTTCCTTGAACAGCACCTTCAGGGCATCCCTGCGCCTTAATTCTCCCACCGCCATACCCCTTATAATAAGCGTGGAAGATTGGGCCCCTGCGTTGCCCCCGGTACCCATAAGCATGGGAATGAAAACGGTAAGGCTTAGCGCCGAGTGCAGCACCGCCTGGAAGTGACCTATGATGTTGCCGGTGATGGTGGCGGAAACCATAAGCACCATAAGCCACAAAATCCTTTTCTTGGCCAGCGTGAACACCCCGGTTGAAAGGTAATCGTCCTCGGTGGCTTCCATGGCGGCCATTCTGTAAAAGTCTTCGGTGCCCTCCTCTTCTATTACGTCTATTATGTCATCTATGGTTATTATGCCTATAAGCCTGTTTTCATGGTCCAAAACCGGTACCGACAGCAGGTCGTATTTTTTGAAAAGGGCAGCCACCTCTTCCTGGTCGTCGGTGGTCTGTACCGAGATGGTCTTTTCCTCCATCAGTTCTCCCACTGTCATATCGGGGTCCGCCATTATTATGTCCTTGAGGGACACGGTACCCCTTAGATGCCTGTTGCCGTCAATCACGTAGCAGGTGTATATGGTCTCCTTGTTTACGCCGGTCTTTCTTATGTGGTCCAGTGCATAGGCCACGGTATAATGCTCCTTCAGGTCCACGTATTCTATGGTCATAATGGACCCGGCGGAGTTTTCCGGGAATTTTAAAAACTGGTTTATTATTTTGCGCTCGTCTCCGGACACGTTCTGCAGTACCTTTTTTGCCACGTTGGCGGGCATTTCCTCCAGCAGGTCTATTTTGTCGTCAAAGGCCAGGCCGGCCAGCAGGTCCCGCAGGCTGTGGTCGGTTATTGCGTTGATAAGACCCATCTGCTCTTCCTTTTCCATGTACGAAAACACCCTTGCCGCCAGGTCCTTCTTCAGGAACCGGAACAGTATAATCCTCTCATCGCCGTCCAGTTCCTTGAAGTATTCTGCCAGGTCCGCCTCGTGCAGCCCGTTAAGTTCTTCTATAAGCTGCTGGAAATTCTTTTGCCTGTACAGCTCCCTTAAATGCTGCATACCATATACCTCCCTTCCCGGTGAAAGCTTCAAAAGCCGTTCGGTGCCCTACCCACAACAAGGGAAAAAAATAAGCTTCTTCAAACGGGAAGAAGCTTTATGATGGGCTTCCCCTCGTTGAGTTTTGACACTGTACAGCTTTGGAACAAATCCAGCTGCATTAGGTTAAACCTTACTCCGGTAAAACCTGTTGACCCGTTGGTGTCTCTCGACATTTCCGGGCAGCAGCGTCTATCTGTACAGGAGCCTCACCTAACGAAATATTGGCCTACTATTCTATTATATATAACTCTTTAACATATTGCCATTATTTTTTCCCGGCGCCCGGTATCGGTCGGTCAAAGGGCACATACCATTACCGCCCTTCATAATATATACTAATCAATCTATTAAATAATATGCCGGGAGGTATGGATGTGAGCGAAATAAAGATTGGAGACCTGGTTGCACGAAAGTCCTATAAATGCGATATCCTTTTCAAGGTTACGGATATAATCAACCAATCCGGCAAGGAAACGGTTTATATATTGAAGGGGGTAAACATGCGAATCTTGGTGGATGCCCCCGGCGAGGACCTGGAACTTCAGACCGGCAGTGACCTTCGCAAGTTCGAGATTTCCAACCGCCGTGCCGTGAGAAAGCGCATGGACGGCATTGCCCGCCAAGGAAAGGCGGCGGTACATCCCAGAGGCATAAGGAACGCTTTTTTATATAGAGGCGCAAAAACTTTTGGCAGGTCGGGGCGGATCCTGCACCTGGACGGGGACCAGGACTACCTTGATATGTGCATGGAGGCTTACAGGGAAATGGGCCTCAACGTGGAGGGCAAGCACGTGCCCGAGAGCCGGCAGCCCCATGAGGTGGGCCAAATGCTCAGGGAATATCTTCCGGACATACTGGTGCTTACCGGCCACGATGCGATTGAAAAGAACAGGGACATAAACGATATTGAAAGCTACAGGAATTCAAAGTACTACGTCGCCGCCGTGAAGGAAGCAAGGAAGTTCGAATCCTCCTACGACGACCTTGTGATTTTCGCGGGGGCGTGCCAGTCCCATTTCGAAGCCCTGTTGGAAGCCGGGGCCAACTATGCCAGTTCTCCCAAGAGGGTTCTTATACACGCCCTTGACCCTGTATTCGTATGCCAAAAGATTGCCTGCTCCAGCGTTGACAGCGTGGTATCGGTGGAGGACCTCGTATCCAAAACCATAACCGGTATCGAGGGGATCGGGGGACTGCAGACAAGGGGCAAATACAGGGAAGGTTTGCCCGGGACAGGCCGGACCAAGGCGCGGAGGGGGTAAGGGGGTTGAAAAAGCACAGCGATATTGACCTGAGGGTGTACAGGGAGCATGAAAAAAGGATGGAAGTAATACCCCTCGAGACCCTGGTGGCGGAAACGCTGCCCTCAAGTATACCCGAAGGGCTGGACGGCGAGGCGCTGAAAGCCCAGGCTGTCCTTGTTAGGACCAATATTGCCCGGCAGCTCCCGGTTTATGACGGAAGGGGCTGCAGCCTGCACCCGGGCGCAGACCTGTGCGACGGCGGGCACTGCCTGGAGTGGCTGTCCTCGGCGAGGGAAGCAGTGGAAAGCATGGATAAAAACAGCCAGAAATGGGCAATAATAAAAGAGGCGGTGGAAAACACCCGGGGAGAAATAATCGTGGTAAACCAAAGGCCCATAAGGGCCCATTTCCACCTATGCTGCGGCGGGGCCACCGAAAACTCCGAAAACATTACCGGCAACAGGGTGGTTTATCTAAGGAAGGTACTGTGCAGCTACTGCAAGGGCTCGCCGGCATGGGAGCAGCAGAGGGACCTTACCATTGAAGAGATAGAAAAGAGGCTCGGCATAAGGGCGGACGGGTTCAACTCGGTTAAGGGTTCTCCCATCGAAGGGCTGATTGAGGAAATAGACCGGGACGGCGAAGGCAGGATAAGAAGCCTAAGAATAGGCGGCAAGTATTTCAAGGGTTCGGATGTGAGGGACCTTTTGGGCCTTACATCCACCCGGTTCGGCTGGAAACCGGTCACCCTGAGGTTTATAAGCGGCGGCAGCGGCCACGGCCTGGGGATGTGCCAGTACGGCGCAGCCGCCATGGCTGCGGAGGGCAAAAGCTACAGGGAAATCATTGATTATTATTTTACCGGGGTGGATATAATCACCGTAAAGGGAGGCGGCGGGGATACACCGCTTGCCGGGAAGGTATTTTTACTGGACCCCGGGCACGGGGGCGAAGACGGCGACAACACGGGTCCCGGGGGACTTAGGGAGAAGGATGTGAACCTGGATATCGCGCTGAGGCTGGAGGGAATGCTGAAAAAAGCCGGCGCGGAGGTCCACATGACCCGGCGTAAAGACACCGGGGTGCTGCTTTCGGAAAGGGTGGAGATTGCAGGCCGCCT
>DASRVG010000047.1:0-5026 GCA_035655175.1 Clostridia bacterium
AAACGCTGCATTTTTTCTGGACATTGCAGGCGGCCGGTGATATAATTTAGAAAAATGAATACACGCCTTCCTTTAAGGTGGTCCGGAGAGGCCGGCAAGGAAAAGCTTTGGTAGGTGTTGCAGTTGACGCTTACCGCGAAAAACGCTTCCTGTCGGTGACGGGAAGTTTTTAATATTAAATTTAAGGAGTGTGGATAATGACTGGAAGTGACAAAAACCAGCAGGCAAACACCGGCGTCATCACCGAAGATGATACCCTGAGCACCGGCAAGAAAGCGATTTTAGGATTGCAGCACGCCTTTACAATGTTTGGAGCTACTGTTCTTGTCCCCATTATTACGGGAATGGACATTACAGTAGCTCTTTTTATGGCGGGAATAGGAACGCTGTTCTTTCATATGGTTACCCAAAGAAAAGCCCCGATTTTCCTGGGGTCCTCCTTTGCCTTCATACCGCCTATCCTGGCTGCCGCCGCAGCGGCTGCGGCAAGAAACGGGGTGCCGTATGAGGCCGGGGATGCATACGCGGAGGGGTTGGCCTATGCCCAGGGCGGCATAGTAATAGCCGGGCTGGTGTACCTGGTTATGGCGGGCCTTGTTTACCTGTTTGGGTATGAGAGGGTACTGAGCTTTTTCCCGCCTGTAATCACCGGTCCCATCATAATGACCATAGGGCTTCTGCTTGCACCCACCGCCATAGACATGGCAAGCGGTAACTGGTTGCTTGCATTGGTTGCCCTTATTACAGTGGCATTGGTTAGCATTTTTGGAAAGGGCTTTATGAAGGTGCTGCCGGTATTGATAGGCCTCTTTGTGGGATATATAGTATCTGCTTTAACCGGTAACGTGGACTTTACCCCCTTTGCAGAAGCGGGATGGTTCGGCATTCCACCCTTTCAGGTTGCCAGGTTTGATATGGATATAATAATGATGGTAGCCCCGGTGGCAGTGGTTACGATGGTGGAACATATAGGAGACGTATTGGCGGTAGGTGCCACGGTGAAGAAAAACCTGGTACTGGACCCGGGTCTCTCCAGGACCCTGGTAGGCGACGGGCTGGCCACAAGCATATCCGCCATGTTCGGCGGACCGGCCAACACCACCTACTCGGAAAATACCGGCGTGCTGGCGCTCACCAAGGTATACAACCCGGTTGTTATGAGGATAGCGGCATGTTTCGCCATAGTTCTTTCGGTGGTACCAAAGCTGGGTGCCTTTATAAGCAGCATACCCACCCCGGTGGTGGGCGGTATTTCGATAATCCTTTTTGGGATGATAGCGGCGGTCGGAGTTAGGACGGTGGTGGAAAGCGCCGTGGACTTTTCAAAATCAAGGAACCTGATAATTGCCGCAGTAATACTGGTACTGGGTCTCGGGGGAGCCACCCTGTCGATAGGGCGGATCAGCATATCCGGAATGGCCCTGGGGGCAATAGCCGGCATAATACTCAACAAGGTACTGCCGGACAGAGAATAAATGGAACAATGGAACAAGGAATGGGACAGGCGGGATAAGGGACTGTTCTTTGTCCCTTTTTTTATTAAAATCGTTGTAAAGCGGCAGCAGCAGCAAAAACATTGGATACCAATCGGGGACACTCGTCCGGGAAGTGGTATGTGTCTCCTTTCCTTTAATCACGGGTTTTTTGTGATTATATTTTTTTTTGCACATATATTTTTTATATACCCGGCAAAGTAGGGGGAATATAAGTATGCGAGTTATTGTTATCAGAAGAAAAAACTTATTTTTTTCGGCAGTTCTTCTGGCCGTGGCAATATTTACATTTACCGGTATTAGTGGTATCTTAAATTCAAGCAGGGCGGTTTTTTTCCCCTTGACCAACAAGGCCGTATTCATCGACCCGGGACACGGAGGCAGGGACCCGGGTGCGGTGGGCAGGCAGGGCGCCAACGAGGATAAGATAAACCTCGAGATCGCCTTAAGGCTGAAGAGGTTGGTGGAAGAGAGCGGGGGAATTGCCATTCTTACAAGGGACGGGGACTACGGCCTATACTCCCCCGATGCACCCAACAAAAAACGGGAAGACCTGCAGAGGCGAAAAGCAATCGCGGATGAAAGCGAAAGCTGTGTCAATATAATAATACACTTAAACAGTTTTCCGCAGCCAAAGTATTATGGAGCCCAGACCTTCTATCACAGGGGATCGGAGGAAAGCAGAAGGCTTGCGGAAATAATCCAGCAGGAACTGCGGAGGGTCCTGGACAAAAACAACTACCGCCAGCCCAAGGCGGATGATGAAATATACCTTCTAAAGGACAACAAGGCGCCCACGGTGCTTGTGGAATGCGGTTTCATGTCCAACCCGAAGGAAGAACTGCTTCTCAATGACGAAAGATACCAGGAAAAAGTGGCCTTCGCCATATACTCGGGTATTTTAAGATATTTAACACAGTGAATACACCGGTGCAGCCGCCCGGGTGCCAGGGAGACAGGACCTTTAGCGGCTGCAGCGGAAAAATTAAAGGGGAGGATACCATGGGAAGAATAGGTACATGCTACCTGGTGCCGCACCCGCCTATAATAGTGCCTGAAATCGGGCAGGGGGAGGAAAAAAAGGCGCAAAAAACCATAGAAGCGATGGAGGAAGTAGCCGGAGATATAGCTAAAAAAAAGCCGGAGCTTATAATAGTCATTACTCCTCACGGCCCGTTGTTCAGGGATTCTGTGGCGGTTTCGGCCAGGCAAGAGTTCAAAGGGGACTTCGGGAGATTCGGTCAGCCCGGGGTAAGCCTGTCGTTTACCGGAAGTCACGACATGGCCTTTGGCATTATGGAGGAAGCAGCCCGGGAGGGTATTCCCGTCACTGCCGTTGATGACAATACCCGACGGAAGTACGGTATATCCGATGGCCTGGACCACGGCGCCCTTGTGCCGCTGTATTATATAAACAGGAGCTACCAGGGTTTTGGCCTGGTGCACATTACCTATGGGCTGCTTCCGCCGGAACAGCTTTACTCCTTCGGAAAATGCATCCGAAGGGCGGTGGAAAAACGAAAAAAACATGCTTCCATTTTATGCAGCGGCGACCTGTCCCACCGGCTCATAAGGGGTGCCCCGGCGGGGTACAGCAAAAAGGGAGCGGTATTCGATCAAAGCCTTGTGGAAAGTTTGCGAAAAATGGACGTTGACCGGATTTTGGACATGGACCCGCGGCTATTGGAGGAAGCGGGGGAATGCGGTTACCGGTCGGTGGTAATAATGCTGGGCGCGTTGGATGGGCACAGGGTTGAATCCCGTATTTTATCTTACGAGGGTCCCTATGGGGTGGGCTACTGCGTTGCCTCCTTTGAGCCCCTGCAGCCCGACCCGGAACGGGCAAGGAAAGAGAAGGATACGGCCATACAGCAGAAGGGGGACAGTTGCGTCGAACTTGCCCGCCTTGCACTGGAAACCTACGTGACAAAGGGCAAAATAATTGACCCACCCGAAGGGCTGCCGGAGGAAATGCTGAGCAAAAAGGCCGGCGTTTTTGTGTCGCTAAAGCTGAACGGTCGGCTGAGGGGCTGCATAGGCACAATATCTTCCACTACCGACAGCATAGCAAGGGAAATAATAAGCAACGCCATAAGCGCCGGGGTAAGGGACCCCAGGTTTTATCCCGTTGGCCCGGAGGAGCTCGGCCGGTTGGAATACTCGGTGGACGTGCTGGGACAGCCGGAGGCTATTGAATCCATTGAGGACCTGGACGTTAAAAGGTATGGGGTAATAGTCCGCTCGGGGAGAAGGTCGGGGCTTTTACTGCCGGATATAGAAGGAGTGGACACCCCCCGGCAGCAGGTGGCCATAGCGCTGCAAAAGGCGGGTATTAGACCGGGAGAGCCCTATCAACTTGAAAGATTCGAAGTAATAAGGCATCGATAGGGATGTGGTGACATGAAACAAGCAATGTATTATAAAGCGGACGGTGACGCCGTAAGGTGTTTTTTATGCCCCCATAACTGCTTGATTAAACCGGGCAGGACCGGGCTGTGCAGGGCAAGGAGGAATGAAGGCGGTGTTCTTTATTCGATGAACTATGGCCGGGTAACCGCCTTTCATATCGATCCCATAGAGAAAAAACCCCTGTACCATTTTTATCCCGGCACCCGTATACTGTCGGTGGGAAGTTTCGGATGCAACTTGAAGTGCAGTTTCTGCCAAAACTATTCCATCGCCCACGGTACTCCGGATTGGGTCGAGATGTCCCCCCGGGACCTGGCCGGCCGGGCGAAGTCTTTCGGGGACAACCTCGGCATAGCCTATACCTATAACGAGCCCTCCATATGGTACGAATACGTTTTGGATACCGCCCGTCTTGTAAAGGAAAAGGGCCTTAAGAACGTGCTGGTGACAAACGGTTACATAGGGGCCGAAGCCCTCCGGGAACTGCTTCCGTTGATAGATGCCGCCAATATAGACGTAAAGGCCTTCAGCGACGGTTTTTACAGCAGTATTTGCTCCGGTAGGCTGTCCCCTGTCCTTGAGACCGTTGAAGCCATGGCCGGGCACTGTCACGTGGAGGTTACAACCCTCGTGGTGGAAGGGTTGAACAGCGAGCCCGGCGAAATAGACGCCTTGGCCCGGTGGCTGGCCGGCATTGACAGGAAAATCCCGCTGCACCTTTCCAGGTACTACCCGGCGTACCATATGGACAAACCACCCACCCCGCTGAGGGTGCTGGAAGCGGTCGGGGAAGCTGCAAAAAAACACCTGGACTATGTATACATAGGGAATGTACCCGGCATAGACAACAATACCTACTGTCCCGGCTGCGGGCAAAAGCTGGTTGAAAGGAATATATACCGCGCCAGGGTGCTGTTTGAAGGCGAAAAATGCGGCCGATGCGGCAGGAAAGCCGATATAATCCTATAAATAAACCCTACAGAATATGATGGCTTCTTTGAGAGATATTGTATTAAACCGCCCCTCTGACCCATATAATTATATAGAGTAAGGGGGGCTTTTATCCTATGGCAAGAAAGGTTCTGGGCTTTATCCTGCTCCTTGTTTTGTTGGGCGCCACCATT
>DASRVG010000048.1:0-7648 GCA_035655175.1 Clostridia bacterium
GTATACCAGGTTAAAAATCATAAGCGAAGACAATGGCACTTTCCTACTAAAGCCGAAGCTTGCCTGGATAGAATTATGGCTATGGAAAGAAAGAGTTACTGTAACAGTAGAGGAAAATCAAGCGATAATTAAAGGCCCCGGTATTTACGTGGGGAAACTAAAAACAATGCTGGATGCTTTCTTGTAGCTTTGCAGCCCATGGAGGGAGCCGCTATAGCATGGGGTTATATTTATTCCCCGGATGTGGAAAAAGTGCTTGTTGGCTCCCATAATAATAATGCATCCTTTGAAGAAGCCAAAATACTGCAATTTGATGAATACAATATAAGGCTGTATTACTACCTGACCGATGATGAGACAGGACTTGACTGTGATACCGTAGCTGCCTGTGACACTTTGGGGAATGTTTTATACAGCAACCACAATCTCGAATAATCTGTTAGCCCTTAGTTAGGAGGGTATGATTTGAATAATTCAAAAACGAAGGGGTCTGTTGAAAATCTGAGTATCTCCGCCCCAATCAAACGGTTTATCGCATACCTTATAGACTATGCTCCAATTCTGGTGATTGTTTTTTGCATTGCGTATTTCCTGGGATTTAAGGAAGTCCTCCGGCAGTTTTTATCCGAAAGACCCTTTGTTTATACTGACGATTATATAATTTGGAAAAACCATATACGAAACATTTCGTTCTTATTATACTGCATATATGCTTCTGTCATGGAATGTACAAGTCACCAGGGAACATTCGGCAAGAAGATTATGGGTATAAAGGTTGTAGGGCTTGACGGAGAAAAACTAAGTCCCATAGACTCGGTTAAACGAAATATGTTCAAGCCTATATCCTATTTACCATATTCGCTGGGTTTCATATGGGCGTTATTTGATAAAAACTCCCGGGCATGGCATGACTACTTCGCAAGAACAGCGGTTGTGGATAGGGATTAACACTAAAACTTTTCTTCATGGCTGATTAATCAAATCATTCGGTAAGGTGATCCGCTTGGGGAAATAACAGTATTATTCTCTTGTCGTATCCGGCTTTTTGTTAAGGTTGAATACTTTTGCCGTTTATAAACCCATACTAGATTTATTAAATCACGGGGAGGGATACAATGAACAACTTGATGAAAAATATTGAATTCGCAAAGGTGCTTGACTTAAAAGACCTGATATCCTACCAGGAAGGTCAGGTTATAAGCCGGACCATCGCTCAGATACCCACCGCCAGTATTACCCTATTCTCGCTGGACAAAGGAGAGGGTATCAGCACCCACACAACCGCCGGAGACGCCATGGTTCAGGTGCTAGACGGCACGGCGGAAATCACCATAGGCGGTGATGTTTTTAACGTCAAAGCCGGGGAAACCATAATAATGCCCGCTGATATACCCCACGGTCTTGAAGCCAGGGAAAAGTTCAAAATGCTTTTGACCGTTATAAAACGATAAGGAGAGTGATACATATGGCAGGCCAATTGCCGCCCTTTGTTGAAAAGTTTGCAGTATCCGACCGCGAGTTGTATGACAAGGTCGCGGAGGTCCGGGAAATAGCTTGCCCGGAAGACGGGCTCGATAGAAAAACCGCCCTGCTGATTACCCTTGCCATTGACGCATTCAAGGGAGCCGCCGGCGGTGTGGCTTCGCTGGCAAAACAGGCAAGGGCGGCCGGTGCCACCGAGCAGGAGATAAAGCAGGCCATCCGTATTGCCTATTATGTGGCGGGGATGCAGACCCTGGCTGCGGGAAGCGCCGCCTTTGAAGAGTAAAAGCATAAGTCCAGCAAAAATATTCAAAAAACCAGGGTTCGGTTGTAACGAATCCGGGTTTTTTGTTACTAATACTACAGAAATAAAAATGCCGGCCCTTACCGGGGGAGGATGGAACGATGATTTTTGTGCAAGCCAACAAAGCAAAGCCCGAAGACTTGTATTCACTACATATAAAAACAGTATACAATTTTTCTTACCGGCTGTCTGGGGATTCGGAAACCGCCGGGGTATTAACAGAGAAAGTATTTCTGAGCGATCGGTCCAATCAGGGTAAACTCCATTTATTGAAGCTAGCCTGGGAAGCCTTTTTGAAACACCACGGGTGCACCGACCCGAAGGGGGAGGACCCGCTCCAGCAGGCCCTTCTGACCCTGCCGCCCGACCTTCGCTGCACAGTAATACTCCGCGATATTATGGGCTGCTCCTACCACCAGATTGCAGTTATTCTGGATAAATCCGATTTCGAGACAGCCGGTATGATTTCCGAAGCAAGGTCCCGGCTCGCAAGGTCCTATGCAAAACTAAAAATTAGAAATTAAATCCTATAGGATTTGGCTTTTCTTTGCCGAATAAATAAGGTGGAGGAAAGCCATGGATAGGATAATTAGACTTTACGAACTACATAGAGAAGCAGTGTTTGGCTACTTTTTACGTATGACCGGCAATTGGGAAGAGGCGGCTGAATTGACCCAGGAGACCTTTTATCAGGCCTGCCTGTCCCTTTTTCGGTTCAGGGGAGAATCATCCCTTAAAACCTGGCTTTTTTCCATAGCCCGTAACGTTTATCTGAGGTCCGTCCGTGAGAAAGGAAAGCGCAGGGCAGTAATTCGGGAGGGACCGCTGTCGGAGAACCTGCCTGCTCCGGGGCCGCCGGACCCGCCGGCGGAAGCGCTTCTTAAAAGGGAAGAGCGCGAAAGGATACGGAAAGGCCTTACCCGGCTCCCCGAAAAGGACAGGACCATTATAATACTGAAGGAATTCGAAGAGCTGTCCTATCAAGAGGTCGCCGGGATTTTCGGGCAGACGGCAAACTGGGCAAGGGTGAGTTTTTTCAGGGCAAAGAAACGGCTGGGAGAAATCTGCCGGGAACAGGAGGACGACGGTATATGAAATCTAAAGAGTGCAGTCTTATACACGAGTTGCTTCCTTTGTATGCTGAAAACCTGCTGAGCGAAAAAACCGCCGGATACGTCGAAGAACATCTGGCCGGATGTAATAGCTGTGCCCTGGAATGGGAGGACTTTACCCGGCCCCTGTTCGACCCGATACCTCCGGGGGTACATGCTCCGGAAAAAGAAAGCAATTTCCTGGTCAGGTTCAGGAAAACGGCAGCCGCAGCGGTACTTGTGACGGTTTTGTGCGTAAGCGGCCTGGCCTATGCTTCCTATACCGCCGGAAAACACGTTGGAATGAGCGACCCCGATTACCGTTTCGCAAAGGAACTGGACCTGTTTACCGAAATAAACCAGACCAGGGCGTTGAACGGGCTCCAGGCAACACTGGAGAAGGGGCTTTTTGACGGCACCCGCAGCGTGCTTTTCTTAAGCCTCTCGGATGAAACAGAAAACATACCCCGGGCCGACATGACCGACCAGGCCGGAAATGAATACCTGTCAAAAAGCGCCAGGGGCTGGCAGGGCCGGTACTTTATGATGGAATTTGAGCCAATAGAACTGGGAGCCCAAGAGGTAACCGTGTCATTGGCTTTGGAGGAGACGAATGGGGCGAAGGGGCAGCAAGCTGTGTTCACCTTCCCGGTGGATGTTGTAAGAACGGTACATCACACAAAAATTGTGTACCCGAATAAGAAAAAAGAACTGCCCGGCCTTGACATAACGCTGGAAAAAGCCGTATTAGGAGTAAGCGAGACCGAATTTATTGTATTCTTTGACTGGCCGGTGGACGGCTCTGTAGCCGGCCTTGGCATAGGACAGGGCAGTGCCTACTTTCCCACCTCGGTTGTGGAGGTACCGGATACTCCGCCGCCTCCGGGTTTTGCGGCACCCCCTCCCGGAGGACTGATGTCAGGGTATGCGGCAAGTCACGGCATAAACTACCGTCCCGGGTACCCGCCGGACAACCGCCCTGCCCTTTATGATATGACCTCAAGGCAGGAAGCGGAGGCACAGCATGGGGAATACTCCACCACCCAGTTCCCCTGCCAGGTGGAAGCTGCTTTAAAATTTGCGCCTGTAAAGCAGGAGACAGAAAGCCTGGAGCTTATACTGCCGCCGCTTTACCTCTATGAATGGCTGGAGGACTCGCCCAAGGTTTACCTGGACTTCGGAGAAAGGGATGAATTAATCCCCGGTGGGGAAATACCATACCCCGGCGGAAAGGTAATTATAGAAAAGGCCTGGATGGAAGAGGGCCGGCTTTTCATAAAGTTTTCAATGGAGGGCCTAAAGAGGCCGGACACGGTACTGCCCCATTTTGTTCTTGTTGACGCCAGAGACAATAAACAGGGGCAAATGCGTTATGACTGGGAGGACCCCCAATTAGTAGCCTTCTCACTGTTTGACGAGGGCGTAAAGGAGTTTACTGTAAGACTTGACAGCATAGGCCGGCTTCTCCCCCGGGAAAAGTTCACCCTGGACCTGGCGGAATGATAGGAGGTTTATAATCCCATTGACACTCATTATTGTAACAAGATAGAATTGGGCTAGTATGGATAAAACCATTGGCATACCGGGGGATTAGACATGAAAAAGACCATAACCATCCTTCTTATCGCCACCATCGCCTGCGCCGGATTTATTACCGCGCGGAGGCTTTTTAACGAAGCGGGAGAGGTCCTTAGCGGCACCCGTTTCAACTGGTACGAATCAAAGACTCAGAGTGAAATAGAGAACGGGAATAGGTTTGCCCAGGAAAGACTGAGCAAAAAATACCATATATTTGTAAACGGTATATTCGTGGATATCGGGTATGACTGGGATGGAATTATATATGTCCCCATAAGAAGCATTAGCGACAGCCTTAACTGGATTGTCAACTGGGTGCCCGATTTGGGAATGATACAACTGGTTAAGGACAATCAGGAGGCTTTTGTGGATATTGTCAATTTCTTTGGAAAGGGTTATGTCCCGCTGGACAGGCTGGAAGACCTGTTGAGCCTTGACAACGTGCAAATCCACGGGGGAAACATAGAAATACACAAGGGTGGCGGTATTCACCAATCAATAGACTCAAGGAAGCTGCCCAGGTTCTCCTTTTATATAAACGGCATGAAAATGACCGATAATGCAGTACAGTACCAGGGAGAAAAGCTTATACCCAGCCGGATTTTTGCCTTATCCTTCGGAAGGGTATTCAGGTATGACGCAATGGGGGGGCACTCCTATATAGACAGCAGCAGAATACATGCGGTGTTTGTTGACGGCAGTGCCTACTCCACCCTTGAACACCTTAAGGCGTTCGTGGATACCGGGGGAACAGATTTTGAGTTCAGCGAGTTTACACCTGACACCGGTCCGCTGCTGCCGGTTATCGAAAAAGGCCCGGGAGAAAAGGTAGTTGCTCTTACATTTGACGATTATCTTGGGGATAAGGTAAATCCCCTTTTGGATGTACTGGACCAATGCAATGTCAAAGCCACATTCTTCGTGATTGGCAACAGCATAGAACAAAATGCCGATGTGCTTAAAGAGCTTGTTAACCGTGGCCACCAAGCCGCAAACCACACCTGGGACCACTATAACAACCATACCCTTACCGATGACGAGATAAGGGCACAGCTTATATCCACCCGGCTTTTCACCGAAAAATACGGCGGTCAAAGCGCGCCCTTTTTCAGGCCACCGGGCGGATACTATAACGATAATATGGTCAGGATAGCGCAGAACGCAGGGATGCAAACGGTATTGTGGTCACTAAATTCCACCGATGCCGACCCGCAAAACAATGCGAAGCACATTAAAAGGGTTGTAACCCAGTGGGTGCATCCCGGGGCCATAGTGACCATGCATACCGGAAGGGATGCAACCATAGAAGCCCTTCCGGGTATTATTGAAAACCTAAGGGACAGGGGATACCGGTTTGTAACGATATCCGAGATGGCAAAAATGCAGGGAGGTGAATAATATGATAGGCAAAAAAATGATATTCGTCTTAATGGGATTTATGGTCATAGCCTTCCTAACGGCATGCCGGCGAAATACCCCCCCGGTGGATAACCCGCCCGGCCATCCCCAGGATGATACCCATTGGAAATGGAAGCAGCTTGGGTTTGAAAACGGCAGTGTGGAAAAGGTACAGGTTACAAGTGACGGCAGGGTATTTGCCCTGTCCGGGGGAAAACTTCATTTATTGGAAGGGGGTAACTGGAAAGCAGCCCATCTCGATACCGATATCTCCACCTTCTATTTATCGGAAAAAGGCGTCAAGGGGTTAATTGTGGCCGGTGGATTTGACGGCAAACTGTATTTGTACAGTATAGAAGACAGCAGTTGGAACGTAGTCGAAATCGGGGCCATCCCGGAACCTATTGATATAGTAACGGCAAGCCCTTCTACCGGAGAAATCTATGTAGGTCAGTCATCAAAATACGGCGGCGGTCTTTGGAGGGGTACCGGCGGTGGTGCCAAATGGGAAAAGCTTACCGATATTACCGTCAGGGGAATAGCGGTACACCCGGAGGACCCGGAAATAATATACATGGTTGATAAAGTTACCTACCTGTCTACCGATGGAGGCAAAAGCTGGGCAAAGGTAGAGACCGGTGCAAACTACGGTGTATTGATACATCCCCTTTATCCGGAGACGGCTTATCTGGCCTACGCCCAGGGTGTTGTATCGGCACGCCATGATGGCACAATAACCTCCCAACAGCAGTTCTACCTGCCGGGCGGTATGACCCGCCTTGAATTCAACCCGGCCAGCCTTAACGAATGGGCTTTAGGATTATGGGATTACCCGTCGGGTGTCGGGGGGCTTTATTATTCGTTCAACGGCGGCGGCCACTGGCTGGAGGTAGGAGAAAAAATGAAGGATACCAGGATACTGGACCTATGCTTTGACAAGGATGGCAAAACTCTTTATATGGGTACCGCGGACAACGGCCTTTGGGCACTGAATGTTGAAGAACTGAAAAAAGACAGCAAAATTACAAGGTGTTCTGTGATGGAGTAATATACAAATTCTAAAGGAGAATTGTAGGCCATCCCTAAGGGTGGCCTACAATTCTTAAGGAGCTAAATTTCCAGTTGTTGTCCTATGCCCTTTTCCACCGCCTTTTCATAAACCCTGTGGGCGGCTACCAAATCCAGGATTGCCATGCCAACACATTTAAACAGCGTTATGTCGCTGTCGCTCTTTCTGCCGGGTATCTCCCCTATAATCACTTGGCCCAGCTCGCCGTCAAAGTCCTTTTCGGAAATGATGCCCCTTTGCATAGGTATTATAAAGTCCCCGGCCTCGGCCAGCACCCCTTCCTTCGTGTCAAAGAATATTCCGTCAGCCCTCTTTATTATTGCTTCATCCAACTCCCTCGCATCCGGCGTATAGGTGCCGATTCCATTCACATGGGCACCCTCTTTCACCAGTTCACCGTCAAAGGTGGGTACCCTGGAGGTTGTTACAGTAGTAATTATGTCCGCCCCGTCAACGGCCTGCTCCGACCTTTCCACCGGTATAATGTATGCATTATAAACGGCCAGCTGCCTTTGCATCTCCCTTGCAAACGCTTTTGTCTTCTCGAAATCCCTTCCTACCACCCGTACCTCCTTAAGGTCCCTTACACACAGCATGGCTTCAAGCTGCGTGGCCGCCTGGCCGCCGGTCCCAATCAGAGCCGCTATCTTTGCATCCTTCCTTGCCAGGACTTCAGTGGCGGACCCTGGACCGCGCCGGTTCTTAATTGGGTTAGATATGTTCCAT